>JAICQL010000175.1 GCA_025937895.1 Polyangiaceae bacterium
AAAAGATGCTCTCGAGCGTCGTGGCGACCATGAAGCAGGACAGGATCGCCCAGTCGCGGGTCACATCGGCAGGGGTCACAGCGGCGCCGCTCTCACCCGGTTCATTGATCACCGTCGAATGCATCACCGTCGAATGCATCACAGCCGAATGAAATCCCGCCAGGGCGCTGACCTCGTCGGGCGTCGCCTCCCGACGGAGAATGCGATCGTAAAGGCGCCGGGCCGTCGCCTCGAGCTGCCCTGGGCTCGGCGCGTCGACGTCTACCGCCGTCAAGAACACCGGCTGCGAAGCCGCGTCCAGCGGCACCTTGTAAACTGCTGCGAGGTCACGCTCGATGCGCTCCGTGCAGGCGGCCAAGGCGACGCGGTCCTGGGCGATGGGCGCCGTCACGCCAAGGGACGGCAGCGGCTCCCGCACGCCAAGTGTGTAGGGTTCGACACCCCCGAGAACGATGCGGTGCACCTCGTCGACGCAATCGTAGCGTCCTAGCTCGCGGCAGACGGCATCGCGCTGCAGGTCGAGTGCCGCCGCCAGGTCATTCGCGTAGCGAGCGCCGCTCTTGTACTTCACGCGTGCCTGGCGCGAGGCAGCGACCCGTTCGGTCGGGACCGGATCGCTGGCAGCTCCGTCCTTCGAAGCTCCATCCTCCGACTCGTTCGTGCAGGCACTGGCCGCTGTCAGGAACGAGAAGGTGACGATCAGGACGCCTGGGCATCGTTCAGGGCGCACCGTATGCCTCCGTGACAATCAGGTCGCGAAGCATGCGCTCGACTCGGTATCCATGCTCCGATGACAGGCGCTGCGCGAGCGTCGCGAACTCGGCCTCATCGCCGGGCTGTGGGTCTTCGCCGACCAGCAGCCGCCAGTAGTCCAGAACGACCTTGCGAGCGAAGGGCTCGCTATTTGCGGCGACCTCGGCCCACTCCACCAGGTTCGCGACGGGCTGCCCGAAGAGCAGGCCAGCCTCAGGCGTTTCGACGATCTGGGGTCCCTCCTGTCGCACGAAGCGCTCCAGGCGCCCGGATGCGTAATTGCCGAACGTGCCATTGACCGTGCCGTCCGCGTTGAGCTCCATGTCTGGATCCGAGAGCTCCTCTTCGTCGCCGCCGCCGATTCCGTCATACCGGCTGAATGGGTAGCTCAGGGGGTCGAGGGTGCTGTGGCAGACGGCACACTGCTCTGCCGCTACTCCTTTGCGGTCGTAATCGACGGGCTCGCCAGCGACGGGCTGCAGGCCCTCCAGCTTCGCAATGTCGTAGCCCAGGTAGGCGCGGTACGCCTGCGCCGCCGTCGTGCGCGGGACCGGCGTGAACATCGTGTTCTTCGCCAGGAACCAGCGTGTCGTCAGCATTCCCGCGCGCCGATCCTGCGGAACCAACTGCGCGACGTCTTCGTTGTCGTCAGATTCGCGCGCCAAGATGTCCTCGACGGGGGTCCGATCGACGCGAACGAGGCTGCCATCGGGTTGACGGATGGCGTGATAATTCGCCGTCAGGAGCTCGCGAACATCTCGGTCGTCCGTGTTGATGTACACGAACAGATTGTAGTCGTCCTCGTAGTCGGCGAGGGTGATGTCGGCTGCGCCGTCGCCGCTCTTCAGCGAGGATTCGGGCAGAATCTTCGCATTGGCAAGGTTCCAGAGCACACCGTCCTTGCCCTGCCAGAAGGCACTGTCCAGGCAGCTGGCAAGCTTTTGCTCGAGCAGCGTCTGCCAGTCGCTGCTAGCTCGAACTGCCTCGAGCTCGCCCCGCGTGGGTGACTGGCCACAGAAGTCCAAGCCTACCCGTGTCAGGGCGTAGGCAGGGTCATAGGCGCAAGTATTCCAGGGCTGCGCCGAGGCCAGCGCGCGTTGCTCTGAATCGCAGCCGACGACGCTGCTGGGCAGGCTGGTAGCATCGACATGCAGCGTGCCCGCCTGGAACTCCTCCAGGTTGCTCGAGCCATCACTGTCGGCGTCGAGGGACTCGGCGGCGCGCAGCGCAGCGGGGAGCCCGCTCAGATACAGCTCATCACTCAGCGGGCGCGGCGTGCCCGGCAATAGCGCACTCTCTACCTGCACTCCGTAGGCGTTGCGCGCCGGGGGAATCGTGTGACACGTCGTGCACGGCGCCGCTCCCGAGGCGCACACCGGCGTCTGCGGGTAGATACGGCAGAACTCGCGCGGAGCAACGGGCTTCGCCCGCGCAGGCAGCGCCCACGAGGCGGCAAACGCCAGCGCAGCGGGGGCGAGAGTAGCGGCGATTGCTCCGGGGCAACGTACCCGCCGATGCCGGAAAGGGAAGGCGGGCTGACCACCCGCGGAAGCTTGGTGTGGCCGGAGCTGCCACGGCGGTGGCTTCACATGCGCGGCCGTGGACGGGGCGCTGATACACGACGATTGTTGATGCATCGACATGCTGTTCCTTTTCTCGAGGTCACAATGCTCACGATCAGAAGTAGTGAGCGCGCCGAGCCGAGCTGGAATGGCGCGCTCAGGCCGGACTCCAGCTCGCCTCGCAGTTCACGCTGGCCAGGACGCGCCATCTCACTGGATGATGCCCGGCGTGGTTGCACGCGGGCCCGCGAGGCGAGCACGTGCGCATTCAACGTCGTCGGAGTGATGGACGAGGCTGCTGGTGTAGCCAGAGCGGCACGCACGCCGGTGAACAGGGGCGCCCGGGCTGGGCTCAGCCGCGAGAGTCTTTCCCCCTATTCACCCGACGCGTGCATTTCCTTCATCGCGCCGCAAAAAAGATGCTCCGCGCTCCGGACACCCACCCGACCGCCATTCCGCGAACGGAGTCGTCGCGGAAACGGCAGCCACTCGGCAAGGCAGCTCAGAAGGGTCGGGGCGGGAGGCGCCGCCCGGCGCGCCTCGTGCGGAAGCTGGCGCAACATGTGCGGAAACATACGGGCGTGCCTGCACCGATGCGGTGCGGGAACTCACCAGGCACGTGAGCGAGCCGCGCTCTGGCTCGCGAGGAGACGACCATCATGAGTCCATGCTTTCCTGGTGAGAACCGACGACCGAGCCTGACGCTGCCGCAGGCTGCTGGCAGCCCGGCGCGGGCCTTGGGTCTGCTCGCCTGCTTGGGCAGCCTGTGGGCCTGTTCGGGCGACGATTCTCCCGCCCTGCAAGACGAGCGGAGCTCAGGCCGCCTGGACCCCATGTCCGAGGCGGCGGCCCCGGGCGCAGCGGGCAGCTCCGCTGGCGCGGGCGCCGCGAGCAATCCCCCCGCGCGAGGCGCCCAGCCCAGCCAGCTCGCGCTGGAGGTGTTGCAGGGCAGTGCCACCGCCGACCCGCTGCGCGGCGGCCGCCTGTACGACAGGTTTTACAGGGAGAGTCGCGACGTCGACTTTGCTCCTGCAGCTCCGGACGCGCCGAGCGAGGGCCGCGGCGGACCCGACGGGGATGGCAGCCTGCGCGACGGGCGGGGCGCTCGCATCGACAACGCGCTCGGCCATGACTACCGCTTGAAGAACTTCTACGGTTGGGATCTGCGCGGCATCCAGGGCGTGTACGGGCCGCTGTATCAAGACCAACCCTACGTCGCGCCCTACAACCTGCTGAACCCGGGCCTGAGCCGGCAGGACGTGGCGCTGCTGATCGTGGACGGGTCCGACGGCGTGCCCGGCTACGGCCAAGTCATGCCGCGCCGCGATCTGCAGGACTTGCTCGCCTTCGTGCTGGCGGTGCGCGAGCACGACCTGCCGCAGCCCTCGGACATCTGGCGGCTCGATGCCGATGCCCCCAAGGGTTACGTGCTAGCGCTGGGTGGCGACGCAGCCGCCGGCCGCGCCGCCATCGAGAGCTCCTGCGCCAACTGCCACGGCTCGAACGGCACCACCATCATGTTTGACGATGGCGAGCACTCGCTCGGCACACTGTCCCGCACCAGCGCGTACGAGGTCTGGTTCAAGATCGTGGCCGGCAACCCCGGCACCCCCATGGGCTCGCAGGTGCCGGTGGATGAGCCCGGTCCCGTGCAGGCGCAGGTGGTGCTCGACGTGCTGGCCGCGCTGTGCGATCGCACGGCGTTTCCGAGCGGTGGGGCCACCGAGGAGGACGCGGCCGCGGGCGATGCACGCTGCGGCGGGTACCTGCGCTGAGCACCTCGAGAAGGCGGCGCAGTCTAGCGGGCGGCGCCGCTGCTCCAGAGAGCGTGAGGGTCAGAAGCCAGCGTGTGCAGGGGCTCTCCGCCGCGGATTGGCCATGGTGGGTGCCGGGTGCGGCCTCCGACTCGGAGGCAGAGGCGTCATGGTCATTTGGGCGCGGGGTTGAGCTACGGTGGCGACCATGTCGTTACGCCCGCACGAATCGGGGGTCCCGGAGCTCTCGCCCCCGCGGCTGGATCGGTCAGACCACACGGGCATCCGCGCGCACCTCGCGGAGCATGGCTTCGCATGCGTGCGTGAAGGCCTGACCCAGCCGGAGCTGAACCTCGCCGAGGACCTCTTGTGGCAACACCTGGAAGGGCGTGAAGCGGCCTCGCAGCGCATGGCGCAGAGGCGGCCGATCGGATGGCGAAGGAGCGAGCCCCGCACGTGGCTGCTGGGGCATGGCGACGGGCTGATGACCAGCACCACTCACTGCGACTCGATGTGGTACGTGCGCTCGCGGCCGGGGGTCATCCAGGCGTTTCACGCGGCGTACGGCACGCACCACGACGCCGAGCTGGTGGCGGCATACGACCGCATGTCCGTGAACCTGCCGCTCTCCAGCGCCAACCCGGCAGCGCTGCGCATGGCCGCGGTGAGCTCGCAGCACGGCAAGCTTGGCGTCGCGCAGCGGATGCACACGCACCTGGGTCAGTTCTACGGGCCCGGGTTCAACGGCCCCGAGTACTACGCGATCGTGCCGCTGTTCGACATGAACCGCACTACGGGCGCGACGGCGCTGGTGCCGGGCTCTCATCGCAGGGTGCGGGAGATCGAAGCGCGCTGGCACCAGAAGTGGGGTGGCAAGCGTCAGGGTAAACCCAGCGAGGCGGAGAAGCTCCTGGCCGCGGCAGACCTCGAGCCATTCCAGCAGTGCGGCCTCACGCCGTGCGTCACCAACATCAAGGCCGGCGATTGCGTGCTGTTCGACACCGGCCTCTTCCATGGCGCCTACGCAGCCGAAGATCCCAGCGGGGAGACGGGCAACGGCCCCCATCAGCTGCTGAGGGCCATCTACATTCTGAGCATGTCGTTCTCCAGCCTGCAGTCGCCAGCGATCCTGCAGGCGCGGCGCAAGGCGTATGAGCTGGACTTGTTCTGGCCGCCTACGATTGCACACGCTGACTTTGCCCGGCACATCCTGGAGGGAAAGCTCGAGGGGGCTCACCAGCCGCTGCGTGAGCTGGTGAGCGAGCTGCGCTCGGCCGCAGATGGAACCCTGGAGCGCGCGCTGTATCTCAATCTCGAGCATCGGGAGGACACGCGCGGCGAGCTGTTCCCCCGGATCCGAGAGTTTGCCAGAGCAGCGCCCGAGGTGCAGCGGCTCATCGATCCAAGCCATGCTCGCGCCGGCTCGAGCGCCCCGCCTCGCTCCGGCGAAGAGCTTTGACGGGGGAGATGTACGGCGAGGGAACGTTCAGGAGTTGGGTGCACCGGCATGGGCTGGCCGCCGCCGACGACGGCGGCGACGAGCGGGCGCCTGTCCCGTCGCCTGCGCCTCCTGCGCGAGCGGGCGCGCCGCCGCCACAGCCGAAGGCGCGACTGGGCGCACACGCGGGGGGCGCGGCCCGGCAGGGCGTGCCGCAACCGGACGCGCCGCCTCCGGGCGCGCTGCGGGTGCGCCGCCACGTGGCGGCTGCTGCGCGGGGTTGGGTCCGCGGCGCGCACCGGGGCGCTGGCTGACCCGCACCTCGACTCGCCGCGGCGCTGGGGCGGGGATGGCGCTGGCATCTTGCCCGCGCGCCCTGCGGCGCCGCCGCTCATCCTCATTGACCTCACCGATGAAGTCCATCACCGCCGCGACGTCGGTCTGCTTCCTGGAGGCGCGGTATTGCCCGCGCAGCCGCGTCTCGGGCGTCAGCTGATTGCTCTCGAACAGCGCCCACATCTCCTCGGCGTACGGCGCGCGCTGCGCATTCGGGGCAAAGCGGCTGTAGAAGCGGTGCAGGTTGTCCACGTCTCGCAGCAAGAGCTTGCGCGCGTTCTGATTCTTCGATGGATCGACGGACTGCGGAAAGTCGATGATGACGGGGCCGTCCGCGGCCAGCAGCACGTTGAACTCCGACAGATCTCCGTGCACGACGCCCGCGCACAACATGCGCACGACGTCCTGGATCAGCCGCTCATAGATGCGCCTGGCCTCTTCCGGAGTCAGGTCCAGCTCGCCGAGCCGTGCCGCCGGCTCGCCACTGGCGTCGGCAACGAGCTCCATGATGAGCACGCCGTCGATGAATTGATACGGCGCCGGTACGCGTACACCCGCCGCGCGCAGCCGGTAGATCATGTCCACCTCGGTGGAACGCCAGGCGGCCTCATCTTGGCTGCGGCCGTGCGCGGAGCGCTTGTGAATGGCGCGCTGGTCGCGACTGTTGCGTACCTTGCGGCCCTCCGTGTAGTCAGCGCGATGTTTGAACGTGCGGTTCTCGGCTTCCTTGTAGATCTTGGCCACGCACTCCCGACCGCCGGAGATGACCAGGTAGACCTGCGCCTCTTTGCCGCTCATCAGCGGCCGTACCACTCGTTCGACGACGCCTTCGTCCACCAGGGACGAGAGCACATTGGGAATCCGCATGAGCGTGCTCCACTAGCACGCGCGGCGCCGGCCGTCTGGCTTCTGACCTCCAGCGGGATCACCCGCGGCGGACAGCGCTGGAGCTGCAACCCATGCCTTTCCGTGATGAGACAGGAAAAATTCAGTCGAGTTGCGGGCTCTTGGGGCACCACGGCGGCAGGAGTGCCGAGAAACGCCTGGCGAGCACGCGGCGTGATCGCGAAGGAGAAAACTGTTACGGTAGCGTTTCCAGCTCGGCTTGCTCGGCTTGGGTCGGGTCTCCCTCTTTCGACTTGGAACATGATGCATTCCACCTATCGCACTGCCCTGGGTTGTTCGGTCCTGTCGGTGCTGCTGGCAGCGTCGTCGGCTTGTTCTGACAGTGAAGGTTCAGATGGCGCCCAGGTGGCTGCCTTCGGAAACGCCCCAAACAGCAGCCCAGGGGCGGCGGGCTCCAGCACTGCAACGGACCCGAGCGCTCCACCCACGTCGAGTCCTGCTTCACCCTCGGGGCCCAGCGCCGAAGGCCAGCCGCAGGTGGAAGGCCTGGCTCCCTCAGCGCCTGAGGGCAACTCCGGAGAGACGGCGCCGGGTGAGGTCCCCGACGCTGTTCCGATGGACACGGCTCCCACGGACACGCCTCCCATGGAGCCGCCCCCTGCCATGGAGCCGCCCACGGATATGCCTCCCGCCATGGAGCCGCCTGCCCCCTCCGGCGAGCAGAATAATCCCACACCGATCACGCCGAGCGCGGGCTGCGGCAAGGGTGCGCCGCCCACGGGGCAACTGGCGCTGACGATCCGCGGGAACCGTGCTGAGTATCTGGTGACGCTGCCTCCGAGTTACTCGACGACCACGCCGTCACCGCTGATCTTCGGCTTCCACGGCCGCAATCGCACGTATCTGGAGTTCCAGCAGGTGGACGCCTCCCAGATCCAGACGACGATGGGCGCGCGCGCGGTGATGGTGTACCCGCAGAGCCAGGGTGGCGCCGGCTGGAACTTCGCTGCGGAGGTCCCACCCAGCGTCGAGTTCTTCGAGGCGCTGTATACGCAGCTGACCGAGAACTATTGCGTCGATACCTCACACGTCTTTGCCGTGGGCCACAGCTCGGGCGGGTATTTCGCGGACATCTTGGCCTGCCGCTTTGGAGACCGTCTGCGGGGCATCGGCGATGTGTCGGGTGCCATCCAGGAACGAGCCTGCAACGGCAACGTCGCGGCGCTGCTGGTGCACGGACCCAACGATACCGTGGTCCCTTTCGCGGGCGCGGTGGCGATGCGTGACTTCTACGTTCAGCGCAACGGCTGCTCGCAAACCACCACCGCGGGCCCCGTTTCACCCTGTGTGACGTATCAAGGCTGTCAGGCGGGTTTGCCCGTTGCCTTCTGCCAACACAACGAGCCCACGTATTCGGATGGCAACGGGCCCACCAACCACGGTTGGCCCAGCTTCGCGAGCCAGGCCATCACCAACTTCCTGTTCTCGTTGCCCTGAGCTCCGGCACCCGGACCGCCCCGGCGGGCGCGCCCTCCACCGCAACCCGCCCTGGAGCGGATCGCGGTGGTCGAGACGCGGGCCCGCCTCACACGAGCGGGCTCAGGTCCAGGTGCCGTCCTTTTGGCAGGTCTGGACCGTCCCGTCCTGCAGCTTGATCTTGGCGCCCGGGCTGTACTCCTTGCCTTCATACAGGCAGGTGGCTCCGCCTGTGACCGAGCTCAGGCTGTCGAAGCTCAGGGGCTCGGGGCGGGTGGGGGCTGCTTTCGTCTTCATCTGTTTCTCCTTTGTAGCTGGGCGCGTGGTTTCGCCGTGCCGTCACCGGCGCGGTCTGTGTCGCGTCCGCCGACTCATGGATACGCAGCTGAGGGGCTTGCTCGAGGAGCTGATCCGGTCCGCGCACAGGCCGTTTCGGCCAGCTCTGTCGGCAGCGCGCCACGCGCCTCGCGGGGCCGGCGCCATCGGGTTCGCTCTGTTGCAGATGGCGAGCGCGCTGCCTGATGCGGCACCGCCACTGATACACGCAGTCGGCACTGAGCCCGGTGTGGTCGCTGATGTCGCGCACGGATTGCTCTTGCACGAACAGGCGCTGCAACAGCTCGAGGCCGGTGGGGCACAGGCTCTGGGTGAGCGCTACGAGCAGCCGCTCGAGGGCCTGGCGTGTCTCGCTCACGCGGTGCGCGTCGCGGCGCTCGCTGGCGGGCGGCTGCTGATCAAAGTCGCTGGGGTCTGTCGGCTGGGCGCTGAATGGGTTGCGGCGCCGGCTGCGCACGATGGATAGCGCGTGACGCCGCGCCAGGAGTCCGACGAAGCGCTCGAGCGGCAGCCCGCGCTCGGGCACCCAGGCTCGCAGGGCGCAGGCGTCGCGGGCAAATAGCGCGAGCAACACGTCCTGCGTCAGGTCGTCGGCCTCGGGGGATAGGTCACGGCCCCAGCGCCCCTTGTCTCGCGCCAGTACCTGCATCACGCGGCGCCGTACCACCGGCGTCAGCTCGGCCACGAGCGCCGCCTCGGCTCCATCATCCCCCTCGAGCATGCGCGCGAGCAGCATCGGTAACCCCATCATCTCTTCACCCTCTTCTCCCTTGCCGTGTCGGCTTCCGCGCGGCTGAATGGCGCCTGCGCCACCGGTGGGGGCACGTACGCGCAGCGCAGCCGCGGCTGCCCTCATGCAACCGACGATGCAACGGGTGTGCCGGCGGGCAGCCACGAAAAATGGCTGGTTCTACCGTCGGCGCGGGTGGGGGCCCGGCAGGCGCACGCGTGCGCGCACGCGTCCCCGGCGCGTGCGGCACGCGTCGGTCGCACTCAGCGCGAAAGGATCGGCTCGCGCTCGGTCGGCACCATACCGGTCGTTTGGGAGCCGACCTTGATTTGTTCGCGCAGCGCAGCGGCACCGCCGCTCACGGCTCGCAACTCGGCCTCGCTCAGGGCGCGGGCGCGCCGCTGCTGTGCCTGGAGCACCGCGCTGGGGGTCAGGAGGGCGAGATCGGTGGCTTTGAACTTGGCTCTCTGATTACGGAACATGGGTCTTCTTTCCTTCCTTTGTAGGCCGCTTGGGCCGGTCAGGGCTGGAGCACGCGAAGGCGCCGCCTGGCCTTCGCGGCTGGAGCTTGGGCAGCCACGGCAGGCACCTGGGTGACGACCGCGGGGCAGCGGAAGCAGATCGCGGTCCCTCGCTCCTGGAACCAGCGGCAGGTCGCGCGGATGCTGCACGGCGGGAGCTCGGACGTGACGGCGGGCAACTCGTCGCGCAAGCGCTGGCCCAGCTGGCAGGAGCTACCGCTGAAGTGCTGGCAGCGCTGCTCCTGGCAGCGACTGGTCATGCGGTAGACCTCCTCTGGCCGGATGCCATCCGCGAGTGAGCTCAGCTCCGGGGTCAGCGGCACGGGCTCGCTGAGATATTGCAGCTGGGGAGCGTCGGCCTCCCCGCCCACCACACCGAATACCAGCGCAACATCTGCCTCGGCAGGCGCGCTGGGACAGTACAGCACTCGTTTCTTGGCGCTCGTCATGCAACCTCCCGGGCACTCGCTGGAGCTTGCGGCGCGACTCTCCGTCCGCCAATGGCGGCTTCGGACGGGCGACGATCCGATGCGGTCGCACCACTGCACGAGCACCATGCACGAGCACCACTGCACGGCCACCGTTTGCACGAGCGCCGTTGCACGAGCGCCGTTGCAGCCGGGAGAGAAGCCGCGCGAGTCCGGGGCGGCTGTCAGAATCGGTCAAGGCGAGGCGTACGGTGAAGGTATGGATCTCGTCGAGCACTGCCCTGCCTCCAGCCCCACCCCGTCCTCCGCTCGCGCGCCGGTCGCTGCGCTGCTGACTGCCGCGCCGGGCAGAGGCGCGCCGGGCTCACTCACCCGGCTGGCGCTGGTCGATGCGCTGTGTCTCTCCGCGGCAACACCGGCGCAGGCGCTCTCGCTCGCTTGTACGGCCAGTCCGCTGTGGTCCAGCGTACCCGCTCGAGTTGATGCGCTGGGCGGGCTCACCCGGGTGTGCTGTGCGGCGTCGGGCGCGGCTTGCCCCGCGGCGCTGGCGACCGCCTGCGCGGCGCGGGTACGGCTGTGGTCTCGCCTGGTGGACGCGGTGGCCCTGGCGCGCATCGAGCCCGTGGGCGTGGAGCTGCCTGACCTGCCCGCGGAGCAGCAACGCGAGCTGCGCGCCAGCCTGGGTCGGGTCGTGCGCTTCGGCGGCGGCGAGCTCGCCGTGGAGTTCCGGAGCAGCGAGCTGGAGCAGCGGAACCCCGGTGCGGACCCGGCGCTGGTCGCGCTGCTGCGGCGCCACCTGGACGATCGTCTGGCGCAGCACTGGCACGACCAGGGTATGGCCGAGCGCTTGCGGCAGCACCTGCGCAGCCTCGATGACCTCGGCGCTACGGGCACGGAAGCCTGCGCCCGTGCCCTGGGGGTGGGGGTGCGCACGTTGCACCGGCGCCTGCGCGCGGAGGGGACCTCGTATCGCGAGGTGCTGCGGGAGTTTCGCCTGAGGCGCTGCGCCGAGCAGCTGGAGCGGGCCACCGTGAGCGGCAAGGAGATGGCCTCCGAGCTGGGCTTCGCCAGCCCTGCCAGCTTCCATCGCGCGTTCCGGCGCTGGACGGGGCACACGGTTGGCGAATACCGGCGGAGCTGCGCGGTGCCGGTGCCGCACGGGGCGGCCAGCGCGGACCCTCAGGAGTCGCGCTCGTGAGCCCTGGGCCGTGCCCAGCTCCCGACGCGGTCGGAGGGCGCACGCTGATCGGGGTCGGAGCGGGCTTCGAGCGAGCGGCTCCCGCGGCGGCGCCTGGCCCCAGCGCGAGCGGCGCGCCAGCACGCCGCAGCCCGGAGAGCCTGCTGTTTCGTCACGAAGCGCTGCAGGCCTACCAGCGTGGCGATGGGCTCTCGGCGCCGCTGGACGTCGTGCCCCTGACGGCGCGCGTGTGTCTGCTGGTGCTGGCGCTGGCGCTGGCGGGCGGGCTGTGCCTGGCCGCCTTGGGAGAGGTGGAGATCACCTCGCGAGCGCGTGGGGTGATGCGGGCCCGCGCGGGGGTGCAGCCGCTGATCTTCGAGACGGGCGGTGTGGTGCGTGAGGTGCTGGTGAACATCGGCGACCGGGTCGATCTCGGGCAGCCCATCGTGCGGCTCGACTCGACCGCGCTGCGGGCGGCCTTCCTGCAGGCACAGTCCGAGCTCGACACGACCCGCGCGCACGTCGAGCGCCAGGGCCGGGCGGAGCAGCTGGAGCAGGCACGCGAGCGGCGCCTGCTGGAGGAGCGCATCGCACTCACGCGGCAGCGCATCGACAGCCAGCAAGAGAGCGTCGTCGAGCTGCGCGCTCAACAGCAGCGCTACGCCGCGTTGCAGAAAGAGGGGCTGGTGCCCACCCAGACCGTGCTGGATGGCGAGCAGGCCGCCGCCGAGCGCCTGCGCGGCGTGCTGGAGCTGCGCGACGAGCTGGCGCGCCTGGAGCAACAGCTGCTGGAGCTGGAGCGCAGCCGGCGCGCAGCGCAGGACGAACGCGCCCGCTCCGTCGAGCTGGCCAGCGCGCGGGCAGCGTCGGCCCGGCTGCTGCTGGAGCAGACGGAGCTGCTCGCGCCTCGGCAGGGCCGGGTCGAGTCGCTGATGGTGGCCACGGGGGAGGTGGTGGCCGCAGGCACGGTCGTGGCGCGGCTGGTGGCGGAGGACGGGGCGCGCCTGGTCACGGCCTTCGTGCCCGAGCGCGATCGCGCGTTCGTGAGGCTCGGCGCGAGCGCGCACGTGGAGCTGGATCAGCTGCCCTTCGGCGAGTTTGGCAGCGGGCGCGCGCGGATCGTGCGCGTCTCCAGCGAGACTGCCAGCGCCGAGGAGCTGGCTCGAGCGCTGGGGGCGGCGGCGCCGGAGGGGGTGCAGTTCCGGGTCGAGCTGGAGCTGGAGAACGATCCGCAGACGGCGCGTCTGACCTCTGCCCTTGGCTCGGGTAGCTTGCTCACCGTACGTCTGCCGCTGCGCACGCGCAGCGTGCTCGGCTTGCTCTTCGAGCCGCTCAGAAAGTGGTTGGACTGATGGCAGGCTGGCGGCGGCGGCGCGTGAGGTTCGTGCCGCAGATGGAGAGCAGCGAGTGCGGCGCGGCCTGCCTGGCCATGATCGCGGACCATCACGGGCAGGGCAGGTCGTTGACGGAAGTTCGCGTGCTGTGCGGCGGGGGGCGCGACGGGGTCAGCGCAGCGCGCCTGTGCGAGGCGGCGCGGAGTCTGGGCTTGCGTGCGCAGCCGTACCGGGCTGAGCCCGATCAGCTCTCCGCCCTGGGCCTGCCCTGTATCCTGCACTGGGAGTTCAATCACTTCGTGGTGCTGGAGCGCGTGCGCTCGCGTGCGCTGACCATCGTGGATCCGGCGCTGGGCCGCCGCACGCTGGACAGCGCGGCCTTCTCGGCGGCGTTCACGGGGGTGGTGCTGTGCTTCGAGCCGGGACCGGGCTTCGTCGAGCAGCGGCGCGCGCCGGTGCGCAGTGCGCAGAGCTGGTGGCAGCGTCCATCCTGGACCGGTTGTGGCGCGCTGCTGCTGGCCACGCTGTTGCTGGAGGTGCTGGGGCTCGGCGTGCCCGCCGCGCAGCAGCTGCTGATCGATCACGTCTTGCTGCCAGAGCGAGAGGCCTGGCTGTGGCCGCTGGCGGCCCTGCTGCTCGGCTGCCAGGGCGGCCTGGTGCTGGTGCAGGCGCTGCGCGACGGCGTGCTGCGACGCCTGCAGCTGGCCCTGGATCTGGAGCTGATGAGCCGCTTTGTCCAGCACTTGCTGCGCTTGCCGCTGGGCTTCTTCCAGCTGCGCAGCGCCGGAGATCTGCTGCAGCGTGTCTCTGCCCAAGGCGAGCTGCGGGGCGCCGTGCTGGCGATGATGCGCGGCGCGCTCGATGGGCTGCTGGTCGCCGGTTACGCAGCCATGATGCTGGCCTATGATCGCGTGATCGGCGCTGTGATCCTGGCGCTGGCCGGCGTGCGGGTGCTGCTGCTGCTCGCCACCCGCCCCGCCATCGCGGAGGCCACCAGCGCGCAGCTCGCCGAGCACGGCAAGGAGCTCGGCGCCCTGATCGAGCCGCTGGCGGCGCCGGAGGTGGTGCGGGCCTTTGGCTTCGAAGGGCTGGCGCTCGAGCGCCACGAGCAGCGGCTGGTGGCTCGTCTCAACGCAGAGCTCGGGCGCGACCGGCTGAGTCGAGCGGCGCTCTCGCTGGGCGACGTGGCGAGCGGCCTCAGCCACGCTGCGGTGGTCTGGTGGGGCGGGCGCGCGGTGTTGCACGACCAGATCACGCTGGGGGTCTTTGCAGGGTTGATCACCCTGCAGGCGCTGCTGGACAGGCCGCTCGGGTCGCTCCTGGGGGCGCTGGCCGGCGCCGTGCGCGCGCGCGGAGCCCTGGCGCGCCTGGATGACGTGCTGCAGGCGGAGGCGCCTGCACCCGGAGCAGCGCGCCTGCCGCGCTGTCGCGGTGAGCTGTGCTTGCAGGGCGTCTCCTACTGGCCGGCGCAGCACGGCCCGGCGCTGTGCGACGGGCTGGACCTGCTGATCGGCGCCGGCGAGAAGATCGCGATCGTCGGGCGCATGGGGCAGGGCAAGAGCACCCTGCTGCGCCTGCTCACCGGGCTGCTGCCGCCGTCTCAGGGTCGCGTGTTGCTCGACGGCGTACCGCTGAGCTCGCTCGATCCGCGCACGCTCGCGGCACACGTGGGCGTCGTGCTGCAGGAGCCGTTTCTGCTGAACGACAGCGTGCGAGCCAATCTGGCGCTGGCGGCGCCCGACGCGCCCGAGAGCGCGCTGCGCCGCGCGGCGCAGCTGGCCTGCGTCGACCGGGTCATCGAGGCGCTGCCCGAGGGCTACGACACCGTGCTCGGAGATGACGGGGTGCGGTTATCGGGCGGTGAGCGGCAGCGCCTGGCGCTGGCGCGGGCACTGGTGGCCAACCCGCGGGTGCTGGTGCTGGATGAGGCAACCAGCTCGCTCGACCTGGAGACGGAGGCGCGCTTGCATCAAAACCTGGGCAGGCTGGGCTGCACCCGCATCCTGGCGGCGCACCGCATGGAGACGGTGCGCGACGCCGATCGCATTCTCGTCATCGAGCAGGGCCGCATCGTCGAGCAGGGCACGTTCGAGCGCCTGCGCAGCGGCTCCGGGCCCTTCGCGCAGCTGCTCGGGTCTGCTGGCGGGGTGGCGGCATGAGCGAGCTGCAGGCCCTCAACGCCGGCGTGCTCGCCACGTTGCTGTCGGAGCTGGGCGGAGCGGTGCGCCCGCAACGCCTGCTCGACCTCGCTCGCGGTGTGATCTCGCTGCGCTTCGCCAGCTTGCAGCTGCGAGCGCTGGGCGAGGTGGCCCGCCCCGTGACGGTGAACGCGCGCGCGCTGTCCCGGCTGGCGACCCCGACGCTGTTGTTGCTGGCATCCGGCGAGCTCGTCATCCTGGACGCGGCGCGCCGGGGCCACGTCCAGCTGCGGCGTGCGAGCGGGCGCAGCGAGCGGCACGAGCTGCGCGCGTTGCTGCCGCAGCTGCAAGGTGCCCTCGCGCGCGGGCCGCGCTGGCAGCTGGGCACGTCATTTCTCGCTGCGCTGGCGGGCGTGCTGGCATGCCAAGGTGGCACGCTGCGCTGGCTGCTCCTGATACAGCTGGCTGCAGCCGCGCTGGCTGCCCTCGTGCCCTGGCTCACCCGGCTGGCCCTGGGCGCTGCCGTGCAGGCGCACGCCCCCAGCCTGCTCGACACGGTGGTGACGGCGCTGGCGATGTGCGCCGGGCTGCAGGCGTGGCTGGGCTGGCTGGGCGCGCGCACCCGCCAGATGCTGGACGCGCACATGGCGCAGCTGCTGGGCCGTGCGCTGCTGGGCCGAGTGCTGGCGCTGCCCTATGCCGAGCACCAGGCGCGCGGGCTGGGTGGGTTGCTGCAGACGCTTGGCAGCGGTGAGGCGCTGGCGCGCGCCGCGGGGTCGATCGGGCTCGCGGCGCCGTTCGAGCTGTTCTCGGCGCTGCTGTATCTCGCGCTGCTGGCTTGCGCGGCGCCCGCGGCCGCGCTCTGGTCCAGCGCCACGGCGCTGCTCGCGGTGCTGGGCGCGCTGGTGCTCGCTCGCCACCACGCGGCGCTGCAGGCGCGCGAGATCGAAGCTTCGGCCCTGTGCCGCGCGCGCCTGCACGAGCTGGTGCAGGGCATCGCGACCTGGAAGTCTTGTCGCGCCGAAGCGCAGGCCGAGCGGCGCTGGCTCGACGCCTTGCTCGGCGAGCGCATCTGCGGCGAGCGCCGCCAGCTCAGCAGCGATGCGCTCGAGCTCTGGCTCTCCGCGCTGCGGCGCGGCGCGGGCGCGGCGATCCTGATCGGTGTGGCTCTAGAGGTCCTGGCCGGTCGCGGCAGCGCTCCGGAGCTGATCTATCTGAGCCTCGTCGCCTCCGGCTTCTTGCATGCCGTGATGGCGCTGTGCCGCAGCGCCGTGCCGCTGCTCTGCGCGCGCGCGCACCTGGCGCACGTGGACGCGCTGCTGCGGGTCGCGCCGGTGCCTGCGGTGGCCAGCTCGCCGCGCCCGGAGTCAGCGGCGGCGGGAGCCATCGAGCTCGACGATGTCTGGTTCCGCCACGGCCCCGACCAGCCCTGGATCCTGCGCGGCTACAGCCTGCACGTGGCCGCTGGAGAGCTGCTGCGGCTACGCGGGCCCTCGGGTGCGGGCAAGACCACGATCCTGCGCCTGATCGCAGGCCTGTACAGCCCCGAGCGTGGCAGCGTCACGGTGGGCGGGCGTAGCCCACGGCAAAGCGGCCAGATCGCCTATCTGCCGCAGCACGTGCAGCTCTTCTCCTGTTCACTGCGGGAGAACCTGGAGCGCCTGTCTGGCGCCAGCCTGGAGCGCGTGCACGCGGCCTGCGCGCGCACCGGGCTCGACCAGTGGCTGGAGACGCTGCCCATGGGTCTCGAGACCCTGGTCTCGCCCGGCGGAGGCAACCTCTCCGGCGGCCAGCGCCAGTGGCTGGTGCTGACCGCGGCGGTCGCCTCCGAGCGTCCGGTGCTGCTGCTGGACGAGGCCATGTCCCAGATGGATCGCGTGGTCCGCGCCCGGCTGGATCAGGCCCAGCTCTTCGCGGGACGCACCACGCTCAGCGTCTGTCATGACGAATGAGCCCGGCGCGTGGCGCATGCGGCGGCGTGGCGGGCGTACACGCGATTCAGACAGGTCAGAGCGGGCCTCGCGGGCGGTGCCTGCTAGACTGCCCGAGTGCTCCCCGGCGATACCATTGGCGGCCGCTTCCGCATCGAGGCGGCGGCGGGCCGCGGCGGCATGGCCACCGTGTATCGCGCGACGGATTTGCGCGACGGCACCCCCGCCGCGCTCAAACAGGTGCACGTGCAGCACGGGGACGAGGGCAAGCGCTTCCTGCGCGAAGCGCAGCTGCTGCAGGCGCTGCTGCATCCGGGACTCGTGGGCTACCGAGCTCACGGCATGGCCCAGGACGGCAGCTGGTTTCTGGCCATGGATTGGGTCAGCGGTCAGAACCTGGCGGACGTCCTGCGCGAGAGAGCGCTGCGCATCGAGGAGTGCCTCGCTCTCGG
>JAICQL010000071.1 GCA_025937895.1 Polyangiaceae bacterium
GCGCTGACGGCGCCCGTACGCGCGTACATCGACGCCGCGCGGGTGCGGGAGCGCTCTGCACGGCGCCTGTCCGGGCGGCGCGAGTGGGTGGGAGCCCTCGTGCTCTACTCGCAGGCCATCGCGCTGCTGGCGCGCGCCCATCTGCTGGCTGGGGGTGCCCCGCAGCCACTCTCCGAGCAGCCAGCTCAGCTGCTCGGCACGTTGCTGGAGCTGGCTCGCCGCGAGGGATGGCTCATCCCGATCGAGCTGGAGCGGCTGCACCCGTTGCTGTGCGCGGCCGAGTGGGACGCGCTGGATCGACTGGACGAGCTGGCTGCCGAGCGCGCCAGCGATGATCTCGCAGTCGCGCTGCGCTTCCTGCTCGGCAAGTTTCCTGAGCTCGAGCGCGCGGAGCGCCAGCGCGAGCTGCGCTGGTTTGTGGCAGGGAGCGCGCTGCTCGTGCTGAGCGGGCTCGGGGTGCTGCTCTGGTCGCTCACTCGTCCGCCCAATCTCGCGCTGAAGCGTCCGGTCAGTGCATCGCCAGCGGGTTACGCCACGGCAGCCGATGAGGCAGTCAATGGCGTGCGCTTCGGCGAGATCGGCTACCATAGCCAAGCTGGACCAGCCTGGCTTCAGGTGGATCTGGAGGTGGAGCGGGAGGTGCGCCGGGTGGAGCTCTACGGGCGTGGGGATTGCTGCCTCGATAAGTCGCTGCCGCTGGTCATCGAGGGCTCGAGCGATGGCCAGTCTTACGACGTGCTCGCCAAGTGGAACGAGCCGTTCGAGCTCTTCCGCCCTGCGGTGTTGCGGCTGGAGCCCACCAGGCTGCGCTATCTGCGGCTGCGCACGCTGAGGAAGGCGTTCTTGATGATCGCCGAGGTCGAGGTGTACTGAGCAGTCGACAGGCAGCTCATACAAACGCGCACACGAGCCCCCTCAAATAGGCCAGCGCGGGGCGAGCACGCAACTTGCTAAGCGCTCGCCGGCCGCAGAAGTTTGCGGCGCGGGGCCACGATCGAAAATCGTGCCTTGCGCTCGCGCGCATGAGACCCCAGACACGCCAGCGCATCCAGAGACAGCGCGAGCTAGGTCGCGCCGCGGAAGGAGGGTCTAGTGGTGAACAAATTTCGTTGGCGCCGCCTGCTGGTGGCAACCGCAGGGCTGGGCAGCATCGCAGGCACCATCGCTGCGGACGGGGCGAGCGTTCCGGGCACGCCGCCGCCAGAGAGCAGCTTTCAGAAGGTCACGCTCAACGGCGCGCCGGGCGAGCCGATCGCGCTGGTGGTGCTGCCCGACGGACGGGTGCTGCACTCCACTCGCAATGGTCGCATCTTCCTGCACGATCCCGCGAGCGGCTTCAATCGAGTGGTGAGCACCATCCCCGTGTACCAGCACGATGAGGAGGGCCTGCAGGGGCTGGGCATCGACCCCGATTTCGAGAGCAATCACTGGCTGTACGTCTACTACTCGCCCGTGCTCGACACGCCGCTGGATGATCCCGCCACCCAGGGCGTGAACGAAGGGGATGCGCCGGTGACGGGCAGCGCCGCAGATTTTGCTCCCTTCCGCGGGTACATGCAGCTGTCGCGCTTCAAGCTCGAGAACTCGGAGCTGGTCTCGAGCTCGGAGCAGAAGATCCTGCAGGTGCCCGTCGATCGCGGCATCTGCTGTCACGTCGGCGGCAAGATCGACTTCGACGCGGAGGGCAACCTGTGGCTGTCCACCGGCGATGACACCAATCCGTTCGCCTCGGATGGCTATAACCCGATCGACGAGCGGCCCCGGCAGCACCCCGCGTTCGACGCCCAGCGCAGCTCCGCGAACACCAATGACCTGCGCGGCAAGCTGCTGCGCATCCGCGTCTTGCCCGATGGCAGCTACACCATCCCCGAGGGCAACCTCTTCCCGCCGGGCACTCCGCGCACGCGCCCGGAGATCTATGCCATGGGCCTGCGCAATCCGTTCCGGTTCTCGGTCGATCGGCGCAGGAACGTGGTGTACCTGGCGGACTACTCGCCGGACGCCCCGGAGGCCAACCCGGAGCGCGGCCCGGCGGGGCAAGGCAAGTGGATGATCATCCGCAAGCCCGGCAACTACGGCTGGCCCTATTGCGCCACGGCGCAGCTGCCCTATCGCGATTTCGACTTCGCCACCGGTACGTCCGGGCCTGCCTTCGACTGCTCGGCGCTGGTGAACGAGTCCCCGCGCAACACGGGCCGCCGCCGGCTGCCGCCGGTGGTCCAGCCCGAGGTCTGGTATGGCAATGAGCCCTCGGCGGAGTTCCCGGAGCTGGGCGCCAGCGGCGTGGCACCGATGGCGGGGCCCGCGTATCACTTCGATCGCCGCAGCCGCTCGCCCAACCAGTGGCCGCGCTACTTCGACGGGGTGCCCATCTTCTACGAGTGGACGCGCGACGCGCTATTCACCTTCCGGCTGGATCGGCGCGGCCGCTTCAGCCCGACGTTGCCCAGCGGCGAGCGCGCGATTGCCCGGCTGTTGCCCTCGCTCGTGTTTCAGAACCCGATCGACATGCAGTTTGGCACCGACGGCGCGCTGTACGTGCTGGAGTACGGCGACGGGTACTTCGCCGAGAACCCGGAGGCACAGCTCTCGCGCGTGGACTTCGTGTCGGGCAATTTCACGCCTGTGCCGGTGGTCACGGCCAGCGTCAACTTTGGCTTTGCGCCGCTCACCGTGCAGCTGTCGAGCGAGGGCACGGCGGACGCCGACGGCGATGCGCTGACCCTGGCCTGGGACTTCGACGCGGACGGGGTGGTGGACGCCAGCGAGCCCAACCCCACGGTCACGTACGAGGAGAACGGCTCCTTCAGCCCGACGTTGCGCGTGGTCGACGCCACGGGCCGCTCAGCCACGGCCGCGGCGCGCATCGTGGTGGGCAACACGCCGCCCGTGCTGCAGTTCGTGACCCCGGCGTTCGGTGATCCGTTCAGCTTCGGGCAGACGGTGCAATACGAGGTGCTGGTGACGGACGATACCCCGGTGGACTGCGCGCGGGTCAGCGTGCAGTACATCCTGGGTCACGATCAGCACGGCCATCCGCTGTCGACGGCGCAGGGCTGCAGCGGCAGCTTCGAGACGCAGCTGGATTCAGGTCACGCGGGCGCCGAGGGGCTAGCTGCCGTGTTCGTGGCGCAATACACGGATGCGCCCGCCCCTGGCATCCCGGCGCTGACGGGCGATGCCTTCGTGGTGCTGCAGCCTCCGCTGCCGCCGGAGGAGACAGAAGCGGAAGCCGAGGCGGAAGCGGAAGCCGAAGCCGAAGCCGAGGCGGAGCTAGAGGACGCCGACTGAGCGCGGGCACCTGGCCCGGCCAGGAGCACGAATTGCCCGGATCCGGCGCCGCCGGGTCCGGGCCAGCTCTGCCACCATCAGCAGCACTGCCAATCCGGCAGCGCGCGAGCCCGCGCAGCCGCGCAGCGAACAGCCGCCGCCCGCTCCGGCTTCCTCCTCGGCGTTGCCGCTGGGCTCACTCAGCTCCGTATCGGTGGCAGGAAACTGCACGCTCTCCGTCTCACCCCAGCCCGAAAAATTGCCGGCCAGATCCAGCACACCAAAGCGCACCATCGCGCTCGCCCCGCGCTGCGCGGAAAAGTTCTCGCGGCAGGGCTGCTTCAGCAGCTCGAGCTCCGGCGCCGCGCCGGGATCCAGCCGCGAGATGTCCACCCCACCGAGCGACGGCTGCCCCTGCGCGCCCACATCTTTCACCAGCAAACCGTCGAAGTCCGCGAAGCGAAAGCGGGCCAGGGCGCTCTCTCCGCGCACCTGATAATCGAGCGAGAGCAGGCGAGGCGGCTCCGGCACCTCTTCCGTCGCGGCGACCACGCGGACCGTACGCCTGCCCGAGGGGCGCACGTATTCACCCGGCTCCAGTGAGTAGCTGGCCCCGACCTGCAGCGGCACCAGCGGTCGATAGCGACTCACCAGTCGAGTGGGAGGTGCGTCCGCGCGCCGCTCGAGCGCCAGCGCCACCTCGGCCCCGCCCGCATCGAACAGGCGCGGCGCAGCGCAGATCTCGTTCGAGCGCGCGTCCTCGCGATCGCCGTTCACGACGTAGTAGCAGACATCCCAGATGTACCCGTTGGCAGGCAGCAGCTCGTCCGGCAGCGGCCGCACCTCCCGCAGCGGCTGGCACTCTTGCGCCCGTGCAGCGCGCGGAGCGAGTGCTAGCAACCCTGCCAGCACCACCAGGGCCAGTAGCCCCACCTTCGCCAGCGGGGCAGACGAGCCCTGCAGCGCGAGCGACCCTGGCGACCTGGAGCGCAGCACGCGCTAGTCTTGCGCGCGGGCGTGTCTCACGCCACTAGCTTCGTCTGGGGCTGGGCTGCGGTGAGCCACCAGGGCTGCTGCCACGGCGCGCTGCGCCATGGCCAGCGCCGTCACTTTGCGGCGCATGGGTTCGGAACGGCTCAGACCGGGCTCTGATAGCCCCGGAGAAAGCTCAGCTCCGGCTGGGCGCGCTGCTCCGCGTACACCGCCATGTAGCCGGGCGCGAACAGGAGCAGCATGAAGGACTCGAACTCCTCCCCGCCGATGCCGAAGTCCAGGGCGATTTCCGCCCAGATGGCGGCGATGTTGATCTCGATGCCCTTCTTCTCCAGCAGCCGCCGGTGCAGCCAGAAGGCGCGCTGCAGCGCCGGGCCCGCGCGCAAGCCGGCGCTGGCCAGGCTGTGCAGAGCCACCGCGATGCGCTCGTCGTGGCCGTGGATGGGCCGGCCATAGCCGTACACCGTCTCCTCCCGCTCGAGCGCCTCAGCCAGCCAGGCCCTGCGTTGCTCCTTGTCTTCGGGCATGCCGGCCTGCACCTCGTACGCGCGGCGCATGGAGCGAAACCCGTACACGGTGCTGTTGGTGGCCGCGATGCAGGCGCTCATGGCGTAGCCGGCGTCGACCCGCGCCGAGCCCATGTAACCGGCGATGCGATTGCACCAGATGCGCGAGTCGGCGTAGCCGGTGGCGATCCAGAGCTGCTCCAGCACTTGCACCTGCACCGGCTCGAAGGTGCGGCCCGTCACCGCGAACAGCAGGTAGTGCACGAAGCCCAGCTCCAGGCAGTCGTGATGCAAGTCTTTGCCGTGCACCACCACCTGCTGGCCGAGCAGCACCACTCCGGCGCGGGTGCGGATCATTGGCGTGGCTTCGCTCGGCTCAGTCATCGTCCCCCTCTATCCCCACCTGCGCCAGCAGCTGCTCGTAGTCGAACGCGCGGGGCGCGGGCAGCGCCCCCTCGTACACGTAGCCCTCGCTCAGGAACGGAAACGCCCCTACCCCGGCGCGGCGCGCGCGCTGCGCCTCCGGCAAGGTGGCGGCGATGCGCCAGGTCAGATACAGCCGCTCGGCGCAGTCCAGGTCCACCCCCGCATCCAGCAGCGCCAGCGCGGCCAGGCCCGCAGTGTTCAGCGGCCCCGCGACGGCGCTCAGCTCGCGGTGCCGCTCGGCCACGAACGCGCAGCGCGCGGCGCCGCCCGCAGCCAGGCGCCGGCAGCCCGCCAGCGCCTCCTCCGCCTGCGCCGGGGTGGCGTGGCCAAAGCCGGGGGTAAAGGGCCGGGTGCCGCACGGCGCCAGCACGCTGGGGCGCAGCGCAGCCCGCCACTGCTCGAGGCTCTGCTCGCTCGCGGCGAGCGGCAGCGCTGCCAGCCGCTCCATGCACGCGCGCAGCGCCGGCGTGCCCGTCAGCGGGTTCTCGTAGTAGGCCGCCGCGGTGATGGCCGCCGCTGCCAGCGAGGCTCCGCACACGCAGGCGTTGCGCGCTGCCTCCACCCCTTCATCGAAGTGCCCGGGCCGCTCCAGCTCCGCCTGCAGCGCCAGACACAGCCGGCTCACCGCGGCACCCCTGCTGCCAGCCCCCGCACCCGATCGCCCATCGGCGGCACCGCCTCCGCGTCGATGCGCACGTCGATCACGCACGGCCCGCCTTCATCGCTCTCGCACCAGTCGCGCGACAGCGCCAGCAGGTCCGCCTCGGTCTCCACCCGGATACCCTCCGCGCCGCACGCGCGGCCCAGCTGATCGAAGCGCACGGGCGTGATCTCGTAGGCGATGGGCTGCGCTCCACCCAGCCGCTGGCCGTGTTTCACCATGCCCAGCGCCGAGTCGTTGAGGATCACGTAGGTGATGGGCAGGCGCTGCTCCACGGCCACGGTCAGCTCCAGGCTGGACATCAGCATCGCGCCATCGCCAGTGATGCACACGGTGCGGCGCGGGCGCGCCACGGCGGCGCCGATGACGGCGGCGATGGCCCAGCACATGCTGCCCAGCCCCATCGCCACCCGGTAAGTGTCGGGCCGCGGGCGCAGCAGATCGCGCGTGGACCAGGAGAAGCTGTTGCCGGCGTCCGCGTGCACCACCACGTCTTCTGCCAGCGCCTGGCCCAGCCAGGTCATCAAGCGCGACGGGTGCACCGGGCGCTCGTGCGCGATCGGGCCAGCGGGCACCGGAGCGAGCGCGCTGGCGTCGCTCAGCCGCACCTTGCGCCGCATCCCCGAGGCCCGGCCGCTCTCCACCGGCGGCTCCAGCTGACTGCACGCCACCGGCCCCAGCTCCTCCTCGAAGGCGCTCGCCACGCTGGCCACGTCCGCGATCACCGGGCGCGCGTGCTCCAGGCGATAAGCGAACTCCGCGTGACGATCGACCGCGTACGTCGGCACGTGGGGGAAGAGCGTCCAGGCGTTGGTCGACAGCTCGTCGAAGGTTGCGCCAAAGGTCACCACCACATCCGCCTCCTCCAGGGTGAGCTGCGCCTCCTTGTGCCCGGAGAAGCCCACCACCCCACGGTAGCTCGGATGATAGTGCGAGAGCCAGCGCTTGCCCGCTGGGCTGCTGATCACGCTGGCTCGCAGCACCCGCGCCAGCTCCAGCAGGCGCGGGGCGTCGGGGCCAGCGTCGTCGCCCACGTACAGCACGGGCGTGCACGAGCCGATCACCTCCGTCACGAGCTCGGACACGCCGGCCGCGTCCACGGCCACGCGCGCCAGGCGGCGCGCAGGGAACGTGCGCGAGGCGGGCGCCGGTGCAGGGCTGCGCAGGAGGTCGGACGAGAACGAGAGCAGCACCGGCCCGGCTGGCGCCAGCAGCGCCTGCGACAGCGCGCGCGCGAGCTTGGGCGCCAGCTGATCGGGGTGCGTGACCACGCTCGAGTACTTGGTGCAGGAGCCGAACACGTGCGGCAGATCGTGGCCGTCCATCGACGACTCCTGCAGCGCGCCTCGCCCCTGCTTGAAGCTGGCGACCTGCGGGGTCAGCAGCAGCATCGGCACGCGATCGGCGTGCGCTGACATGGTGGCGGTCAGCATGTTGGAGACGCCGGGACCGGTGGTCGCGGTGCACGCCGCCATGCGCCCCGTCTCGCGATAGTAGCCGTCGGCGGCAAAGGCGGCGGCCGCCTCGCTGCGCATCGGCACCAGGCGGATGCGCCCCTGTGCCTGCTGTCTAGCAAGCGCGTCGAACAACGGCTCGATGGCGCCGCCGGGCACGCCAAAGAAGGTGTCGATGCCCGCCAGCACCAGCTCCATGACGAGCGCGTCGGCGAGCGTCGCCTCCGGCGCGAGCGAGGGGCGCTGTGCGGGTGGAGTGAAGTCGAGCGCGCTGACGGCGCCCGGGTGTGTCAGCAATCGTGAAGACTTCGGCACGGCACTCAGCCGAACGGCACGATTCCTCACGGGTGATGCGCTCCACCGGCACCCCCCAGGGTGATGCGCGGCGTCCCGTGTTGGCCCGCTCGAAACTCAGGTTAGCTTCGAGCGCTACTCGAAACCAAGCCTAACGCTCAGCGCGGGTCGACCTTGCGCGCGGCCAGGTCGATCATGCGCGACGCCACCAGCTCCGAATCGACACGCCACATGCCCGAGTCGAGCAAGGAGCCGAGGCGCAGCAGCTTCTCCTCGTCGGCAAGCGCCGCCGTCGCCTGCTCGTCTGTCAGGCGTACTGCCCGGAAATACGTGCCGGAAGTGGCCGACGCATTGTGCTCGGGAGAAGCATGATGCTCGGGGGAAGCTTCGGAAACCGGTGCCTTGCTGGAGAGGCGCACGACTGCTTTCATGGGTACCAACCTGTGCGACGAGGTCTGCGACCTCACTAGGTTGATCGGACGAGCACCGGGGTGACCTTAGTTCTTAATGGCCTTGGCGCGTGAAATTGCGCACTCTTTGGGACACTGTGCGTTTCACTCTGAAACGGGACGCGGTGCCTCCACGGCTGGCAGCCCGGCTCAGAGGTAGGTCACCATGCGCAACGGTAGGTGGCCCACGTCGTTGAAGGCCATCAGCGCCGCGCGCTCGCGCCCGACGCGCAGCACGCTCAGCCCGCACTGAAACGTGTCGAGCTGCCACCAGCGGTCTGCCGCGTCGCCCAGCGCGCGGCGGATCAGATAACGGATGATGTTGCCGTGTGCCACGATGAGCTCGGTGCGCGGCTTGCGCCCCGCGCGCACGAAGCGATCAAACGCCTGATCCATGCGCTGGCGGGTCTCGCGCACCTGCGCCCGGGGCGGGCGAAACTCGGGACCGAAGTGCGGTGCCACGGTGGGGATGCCCTCGCGCAGCAGCTTGCTCGCGCGGCGTGGCACATCCGGCAGGTGCTCGGCGATGATCTGCGCCGTCTCCACCGCGCGCGGCATGTCGCTGTGCCAGATCACGTCGAACGGCATGGGCGCGAGGCGCCGGCCCAGCCGCGCAGCTTGCCTCCGACCGAGTGGGGTGAGCGCTTCCAGCACGCCCCGGGCCGCGTCCGCGCTGACGTATTGGCCGTGGCGCACGAGATACAGGTTCCTGCTGGCGGGAGGCAACATGGCCGCGGAGCATGGCCCAATCCCGGGCGTCTGCCTACCCGCCCGGCGGCTCGCCATGTTATGCCGCGGGCCCGCCCCGGTCCCCGTCGCCATGAAAACCGCCCTGCTCTACCCGCCCACGTGCGATCCCACCGCGCCGTATCTGGCCGTGCCCACGCTCAGCGGCTGGCTGCGCGCCCACGGGCACGAGGTGCTGCCCATCGACGCCAATCTGGAGGGCTGGGAGCACCTGCTCAGCGAGCGGGAGCTGCGCCGACTGGGCGGGCGCGTGCGCGAGCGCCGGCTGCAGCTGGAGCAGCTGCCCGCGCTGAGCCACACGGACCAGCTGGCGTACGCCGCCCTGCTGGGCGCAGAGGCGGACGCCGAGAGCGCGCCGCGCGCCATCGCGGAGGCGCTCGCGGTGTTTCGTGATCCGGTGCGCTTCTATCGCCAGAGCGACTACGCCGAGGCCGTGCGCACGGTGGAGTCCGCGCAGCGCCTGATCTCTGCCGCGTATACCCCGCTGGGGCTCGACTTCGTCGCGTACCGCACCCCCTTTTCACTGATGAACCCGGGGGAGATCGCGCGCGACGCCAGCGCCGAGCGCGATCCCTTCCACCTCGCCTTCGTGGCCATTGCCGAGCGCGTGCGGGCAGCCGGGGTGCAGCTGGTCGGGCTCTCGGTGGCCTTTCCCGGCCAGATTCAGCCGGCCTTTTCGCTGGCGTACACCTTGCGCCAGCTGCTGCCCGAGCTGTACGTGACCGTGGGCGGCCCCGCGCTCACGCAGATGCTGTTGCGCCTGCAGCCCGAGGCGCTGGAGCGCGCGCTGGGCCCGTTCGACTCGGCGGTGGCGTACGAGGGAGAGTTTGCGCTGCTGGAGTTGATCGCTCGACTCGAGCGGGGCGAGCGCCCGCGCGGCTTGATCAAGGGGCGCACGGTGGAGGACATGAGCCAGCTGCCGGGGCCAGATTTTGACGGGCTGCCGCTCGACCGCTACCTCGCGCCGGAGCTGGTCCTGCCCTACGATCCGACCCGCGGTTGCTACTGGGGCGTCTGCACCTTCTGCCACTATGGCCTGGCGCAGGTGGGTACCGCGCGGCATCGCGAGCGCCCCGTGGCACAGGTGCTCGATCAGCTGGCGGAGCTGCAGCAGAAGCACGGCACCCGCATCTTCTACTTCTCTCAGGACGCCTTTGCGCCCAGCGTGGCGCGCGCCATCTCACTGGGCATCAAGGAGCGCGGGCTGCAGCTGCGCTGGGGCACGGACATGCGGCCCGAGCGCTCGCTTTCACCCGAGCGCTGTCAGGAGCTGGTGGAGGGCGGAGCCCTGAGCGCCGCGCTGGGGGTGGAGTCCGCCGCGCCACGGGTGCTGTCCTTGATCGACAAGGGCATCAAGGTCGAGGACATGCGGCGCGTGATCCAGAACCTCTCGGAGGCCGGCATGGCGGTGGAGGCCATGTGCTTCTCGGATTTCCCCACCGAGAGCTATCGCGAGGCGCTGGCCACCATCGAGCTGGTGCGCGAGCTCACGCCGCACCTGGCGCTGTTCATCCTGGGCCGCTTTGATCTGACCCACGGCTCCTTGGTGGCGCAGAAGCCGGGCGAGTTCGGCATCAAGGAGGTGTGGCACATCGAGGGCGACGAGCTGCAGACTGGCCTCTTCTTCCAGGAGCGTGAGAGCAAGAAGACGGAGCGCCAGCGCGCCCAGATCGAGGGGCTGGTGGCTGACATCTCCGCGCGCTGGCGCCTGCGGCGCTATCCGTGGGCGGGCGCGCTGTCGACGGCGCACACCATGCTCAGCTACGCGCGCTTCGGCAAGACCGCCTTCCGCGACGTGCGGCACGCGCCCGAGCCCGCGCGCCCGGCGCAGCGGCCCGTGCTGGTGCACACGCGCTATGACGTGGCCGCCGTGGAGGAGCAGAGCAACGCCTTTGAAGCCGGCATCTGGCACGAGCTGGTGCAGGTGCGCCGCAAGGTGACGCGCGCCGACTACGAGGAGCTCGCCGCGCAGGCAGCGCTGGTTCGCCCCGCTCCCGGCACCTGGCGCTGCCTGCCGGGAGAAGCACCCGAGCGCGTGCCCGGACCGGCGCAGGGGCGCCGCCAGTCCCACGCCCCCAACTCGGCGAAGCTCCACCAGCAGCAGGGCCGCTCGCAGCAGGGCCGCTCGCGGCAGGGCCGTTCAGCCCGCCGCCGCGCCGTGCCCTGACGTCACTCCTCCCAGATGTCGCGCCACTTTGCGGCGCCAGCCTCGGGCACCATGCGCCGTCGCGTCGTTCGATTTTCGCGCCGCGGAATGCCCCCCTCTCCGTCTTCGCGAAAGATGGCGTACTTGTACGTGATCTGCTTGCCCGCGCTCTGCTCCAGCGCCAGCCCACCCTGCCAGGTGTTGCCGTTGATGTACTCCAGCTTGAACGCCTGACCTTCGTTCCAGCCGCCGAGCTCCGGCGCGTTGCCGAGCACGGCCACGTATTCACCCGGCTGCGTGGGGCAGCCGTTGACCTGGAAGGTAACCACGGCCTCTCCCCGCGAGGGCGCCGCGTCATACGCCAGCACCAGCGCCTCTCCTGCGCCTAGCTCCAGGCCGCTGACGTGCCCGTCGCGCACCGTGAAGGTGCGCCCGGTGAGCACGCAGGTGTGATTGCCGTCCGGCAGATCCGTCTGCACCCGCTCCAGCAAGGTCGCTCCGCCGCGGTTCAGCGCCACGAAGCAGCGCGCGTCGCGGTACTGGCGGCTGAAGCAATACACGTCCGGGGTCAAATGGCGGGGCCACTGGCTGCCGAACTGCACGGCGATGTTGCCCTTGCGCACGCGCGAGAGCCGCTGCACCAGCTGATACAGCGGCGCGCTGGTGTCCCAGGAGCTCATCATCGGGCGGTTGTAGGGATCATTGCCGCCGTTCGTGTCGTCGTGCAGGCACTGCTCCACCCCGTAGTACAGGCAAGGGATGCCCCGGCAGGTGAGGATGAGCGTGAGCGCCAGCCGCAACATGCTCTCGTTGGCTCCCAGCGACTGCAGGCGAGGCATGTCGTGGTTTTCGAAGAACGTGACCAGCTCGGTGGCGCAGCGGTATTTGCCGTCCTGGTCGAAGATGGCCACCACCTCCTCGAAGCCGCGCTCGGCACCCTGGCCCAGCGCCGCGCGGATGGCGGTGCACAACCCAAAGTCGAGAATGCTCATGCCGGACAGGTTGGCGAACTCGACCGAGCGCTCGTCGCTCGGGTGGCTGTAGATCCACTCGCCGAACATGAACACGTCGGGGCGCTCGCTCACCATGTCCGAGGTGAACTCCTGCCAGAACCAGATGGGCATGTGCTTGACCGTGTCGATGCGCAGCGCATCGATGCCCTTCTTCAGCCAGCCGCGGATCGCGCTCTTGACGTAGTTGCGATAGTCCGGGTTGTTCTCGTTGAAGGTGGCCAGCCCCGCCAGCTCGCAGTTATGCACCTGCCACTCGCTCTGCCAGTCCTGAACGGGGCCGTAGTGATGGTACCAGTTGTTCTTGTCGTCGTGAAAATCCGCGATCAGCTTGCCATCGTCAAACAGCTGGCCCTTCACGCCCGAGGCATCGGGGGAGCTGTGGTTACAGACGATGTCGAGCACCATCTTCATCTCGCGGCCGTGCAGGTCGGCAATCAGGCGATCGAGAGTGGTGTCGTTGCGCGTGAACACGCGCACCTCGTCTTGCCCTGAAACCCAGCGCGCGTGGATGCGCTTGAAGTCGCGTGTCCAGTAGCCGTGGATGGGCGCCGAGTCCCACACCATCGCTTCCACCTGCTCGAACAGCGGGGTCAGCCACAGCGCCGTCACGCCCATGCCGGACAGATAGTCCAGCTTGTCGATCACTCCCTGCAGATCACCGCCCCAGTATTTGCCCCAGTTCTTGCGCTCGGGGTCGTGCAGCTCCGGGTCCAGCCCTGCGTTGTTGTTGGGATCTCCGTCGTGAAAGCGGTCGACGACGATGAAGTAGATGATATCCCCGCGAAACTCGATGTCGGTCACGCCGGCTGGCACCCCCAGCGCTTCCGCGGCCTGGTTCTCGATCGGATTTTCGCTCGCCTGTGGCTTCATGCCCGGCGCCTGATGCAAGTTCCTCGCCGCGTCGTGCCGCATGCAAACCCGGCACGGGGCACGCCGCTGCCGTGGCGGCGCGCCTCACTGCTCCAATTTGCCCGACGAGATTTGCCTACCCGCCGCGAGCAGCCACCAAGTTCGATAGGCGGTAGCGAACTCAGCCTGCTACCAGCGCTCGAGCGTCAGCCTGCGCTCAGGTCAGCCTGCGCTCGCTTCGGAGCTGAGCCGCATCGTGTATTCGTGCGCCCTCTCGGCGATCACGCGAAAGCCGCAGCGCGCAGGACCGGGGTCAAAACTTCAGGCCCCGGCAATACGCGCTGTCAGAGACGCTGTGATCCCCTGGCAGCGCTTGCACGGGCGAGCGACACAGCAGCTTCCACGAGCCCTCGAAGGCGGCCACCAGGTTGAAGCTGGCGCCCGACTCGTCCAGCTTGCCGGGCTCGCTGTCCTGAAACATCTCCACCTCCAGGCTGCCCGAGATGCTGCCGTCGCCGGCCAGGGTGACCTCCAGGCTGCCGCTTCCGGACGAATAACTCTGCCTCTCCAGGTAGGCCTGGGCGAACGCCGCGGAGTTACCCGGTGGCCCGATCTCGGTGCGGTGCACGCCCACCACGTTCTCCACTCCCAGGACTGCCAGCTGAAAGGTCACCAGGTTGCTGGTGCCCTCATAGACGGCGGTGACCACGAGGTTGGCGACGGGGTTCTGCTCGCGTACCTCGAGCTGTGCTCCGCCGCTCAGCTGCGTGCCTTCGCCAGCGATCGTCAGGTGCACCTCGCTCTCTGCGTCCAGGAGCGATTTACTCTCCCCGTCCGCCTCGGCGGTGCTGCCCTCGACGCCGTCTGCAGGCTGCGCCTCCGCTGGTTGCTCTCCCTCCGGCTCGCCTCCGCCGCAGGCGACCAGAACAAACCCAAACAAACTCAACCAGGTGCGGCTCAACATCCCGTTCACCCTAACAGAGCCCCCGCGGCCTCGCCACGCCGGCAACCGCACCCGCGCGAGAGCATTTCCGTGCTCGCTTTCTTTTGCCGCTCCTCCTCTACCTGCACTGTCACGGCGTCGGGCACGGGCCGCGCCGGGGTCTGATACAGTGGCGGCCGGCGTGTCTGGAGTGATGCAAGGGCCGAGGCTGCCGTATCGAGCAAGGATGCGTGGCGCGCTGAGTCTGCTGCTCGTGGCCAGCTGGGCGTGCGGCTCGCGCTCGGGGATGGACGGCGCGGGCCCCGCGCGCGAACAGCTGGCGATCGCGCCAGAGGCGCCAGGGGAGCTGGCTCCGCCCGAGCAGCGCGGCTGCGTCGACTTCACGCGCAGCTACAACTCGGTGCCGCCCAGCGTGCTGCTGCTCATCGATCAGTCGCAGAGCATGTCTTTTCAGTTTGGCGACAGCACCCGCTGGCAGGTGCTGCGCGACGCCATCGTGGACCCGGAGCAAGGGCTGCTGGCCTCGCTCGATCCGAGCGCACGCATCGGGCTCATGCTGTACACGGGGCGCGGTGGCTTCAACAGCCCACTGGGTTGCCCGATCTTGACCCACGTGGAGGCGCAGTTTGGCAACGTGCCTGCAGTGCGCGAGGCGTACCTGGAGGCAGGGCCGCTGATCGGTGGCGACACGCCCACGGGCGAGAGCATCGCGCAGGCAGCGGCCGCGCTCGCCGCCCTGGGTGGCTCCGGTCCGCGCTACATCCTGCTCGCCACCGACGGCGAGCCGGACACCTGCACGCAGCCCAAGCCGTCGGCGGGCTTGCCGCAGGCGCTGCAGGCGGCGCGCGACGCCTTCGCTCAGGGCATCCGGGTGCACGTGCTGGGCGTCTCGGACGGGCTCGGCGCCTGGCGCCTGCAGCAGCTGGCCAACGCCGGCGCGGGCAAGCCTGCAGAGCTGGAGTACGGCGTGGACGCGGACGCGGAGGAGCCGCTGTCGGCCAGCAGCGATCCGCGCGAGCTCGCCAACCAGCTGCGCGGCATCATCGGCGACGCGCGCAGCTGCACCGTGGAGCTCGGCACCGTGGTGGGCAGCGAGCGCTTGCTCGAGGGCCGGCTGACCCTGGACGGCCAGCAGCTGAACCATGATGAGCGCGACGGCTGGACCTTCCTCGATGATGAGACACTGCGCATCCACGGCGCTGCCTGCGACAAGATCCTGGACGATGGCGAGCGGCTGCAGGTGCGCTTTCCCTGCACGACGGACCTCGCTCCGCCCCGCTAGCCCGCTCCCGTTTAGCTTGCTCCGCCAGACTGCCGTGCCCAGCGAGGCCACCCTGAACCCCACCCTATGAGATTCTCCGATCGACACGTCGCCCAGTGGCGCGAAGAGGGCTTCGTCATCCTCGAGCGCTTCTTCGAAAAATCAGAATATGAGCCGGTGCTGCAGGATTTCGAGGTCCTGTACGAGGCTGCGGGCAAGCCCGAGCCCAGTGGCGCCGCCCTGAAAGAGGTCAACGACGTGCGCGCCAACCGGATGTTGCAGTTCAAGAACATCCATGTCCTGCCCTACGAGGGCTCCAGCGCCATCAACCTGATCTCGCTGCACCCGGCCCTGATCGAGCTGGCGCGCGCCCTGCTCGGGGTGAGTGACGTGCGGCTGTATCAGTCGCACACCTGGGCCAAGTTCACCGGTGAAGCGGACTACGATCAGGACTTTCACTGTGACTATGGCAACCACACCTTGCTCGTGCCCTCGGATGAGCCCGAGCTGCGCACCGTCGATTTCATCCTGTACCTGACGGACGTGAGCAAGGCGCACGGAGCGCTGCGCTACGTCACCAGGCCCGATGTGCTGGCGGCGCTCGGGCGTCCGGCGCTCTCGGACTTCACCGAGCAGGGACAGGCCGCGCTGCGCCAGCGCGAGCGCGCGGTGGAGGTGCCTGCGGGCTCCATCCTGGCCCACGGCATCGACACCGTGCACCGCGGCAGCAATCTGACCGCCCCGAACGGCCGCCGCTTCTCGATGACCATCGGCTACAAGGCAGCCGGCAGCGACCACATCGGCTTCCACACCTGGCAGGCCACCCGCGGCCGGCCCTGGCACATCGTGTTCGAGCATGCCAGCCCCGAGCAACTCGCCTGCCTCGGAGTGCCCCGTCCGGGCGATCGCTACTGGACGGCGCGCACCCTGGAGCTCTGCCAAGCCCGCTGGCCTGGCTGGAACCTGGAGCCCTACCGGGCCGCGCTGCCGCGCTTCTAGCCGGCGCGACTCGCGCTTCCATCGCGCGCGGCTGCCGCGTAAAGAGGCGGCATGCCAAGCCTGCGCCACGAGCCCATCGCGCTGCAGATCGCCCAGCAGGTCTCGCTGGACGCGCTGCTACCTGCCGGCGTGCTCGACCGCATGCGGCTCGCGCAGGAGGCGCGCGAGCGGGGCGAGATCGATCCCGACGATCTCGACTGGGATGACTTTGACGGGGTCGATGAGCTCTCGCTGGATGAAGCCCTGGAGCGGGCGGAGCAGGAGCCCTCCGCCGAGGAGCTCGAGCGCCGGCGGGAGCTGGCGAAAGAACCACCGTTGCCGGAGGACGTGCGGCGCTTCATGTGGCACTACCGTGCGCTCACCAGCGCCGCGTACGACCTGATCGGTGGCCCACAGCTCGACCGCCTCGCGCGCCTGTACGATAGGCTGGAGCAGGAGCTGAAGCCGAGCGGGCCGCCGGAGAGCCCGGTGTACGAGTCGTATGCCGTGCAGCACGTGCTGTCGGACGTGCAGGTGGGGCTGGCGCGCGAGACACCGTATTCCGTGCTGGCGCGGCTGCTGCAGGGCGACCCGGAGCGAGCGTCTCTCCTGGAGCTGGCGCGCTCGCTCGCCGATTCTCACCAGGATCTGTATCGCGTGCTCGCGGTGCAGGGCAGCCATGCCGAGCTGCAGCGGCTGCGCGACGGCAGCCCACTCTCCGTGCGGACCATCAGCGAATTTCTGCAGCCGGAAGACCGCCTGCTCGCCCGCCTGCTGCCGTTCGAGGGCGCGACGTACCTGGCCGACGCGCCGTACCTGCTGCAGGCCTCCGGCGATGAGTGGCTGACGTATCTGGCTCGAGTGGCTGGTGATGCTGCTGCGGCTGCCGGTGAGGCCAGCGCGGCGCGGCAGGCGCGGCCCGCCGCGCAGGCGCGGCTCAGCCCCAAGCAGCGCTCGCGCCTGCGCCAGCAGCGGCAACGAGCGGAGCGCGCGCAGACGCCGGAGCTGGCCCTGCTACGGCACCTGAAGTTCGGCAGCTCCGAGCGCTTCTGGCTCGACTTCATCGTGGAGCACTACGCGGGTCAGCGCGACGGTATCGCTTGCCTGGCGGGGGTGCCGCGGCTCACGGGGGCGGCGGCCGGGTAGAGCCGGGAGGAGGCCGCCCCGGCAAGGTGACGGTGAAGGTGGCGCCCTCGCCTTCTCCCTCGCTGTCCGCCATCACCTGGCCGCCGTGCGCCTCGACCAGGTGACGCACGATGGCGAGCCCCAGCCCCAACCCGCCGTGCACGCGGGTGGAGGTGCGGTCCGCCTGGCGAAAGCGCTGGAAGACGTGCGGCAAGAAGTCGGCGCGGATGCCCTGGCCGCTGTCCTTCACCTTCAGCTGCGCGCCATGGCCATGGCGCGACAGGATCACCCGCACCGTGCCACGGCGCGGCGTGAACTTGATGGCGTTGGCGAGCAAGTTCCAGATCACCTGCTGAAGGCGAGCGGCGTCGCCCACGAGCGGCTCCAGGGCGGGGTCGAGCTCGGCGGTCAAGGTGATGCCCTTGGCGTTGGCCGTGGGCCGCACGGTCTCCATCGCCGCTTGCACCACGTCCGCCAGCCGCAGCGGCTCCAGCTGCAGCCGCAGCTTGCCGGTGACGATCCGGCTGACGTCCAGCAGATCCTCGACGATGCGGGCCAGGGCCAGCGCGTTGCGCTCGATGGTGTCCACCCCGCGCGTCGTCTGCTCCGGGCTGGCGTTGCGCAGCAGGTGCAGCCAGCCCAGGATCGCGGTCAGGGGCGTGCGCAGCTCGTGCGAGACGGTGGCCAGGAACTCGTCCTTGAGGCGGTTGGCCTGCTGCGCCTCGCGGTACAGCTCCGCGTTCTCGATGGCCAGCCCGGCGCGCCCCGCCAGCTCCTCCGCGAGCTCCAGGTCGTCGCGAGTGAGCTCGCGCTCCCTGCCCGAGGTGGTCAGCGCCACGGCGCCGAACGAGCGGCCCCGCACGATCAGCGGCACGGCCATGTAGGAGCGGATATCCAGCTGCCGCAGCAGCTCGCTGGCGCGCGCGCTGGGGCTCCAGACCTCGCGCACCGGGGCCGGCAGCTCGGACAGGAGCTCCGGGCGCCGAGTGCGCACCACCCGGGGCAACGTGCGGTCATCCTCGATGCGCAGCGGCAGGTGCGCGTTCAACTCCCGCTGCAGCGCCTCCGTCCGCTCGTCGCGCGCGGCCAGCGCCACCAGCACGATCCTGCCGTCCGCCTCGTGCCGGTACACGGCGGCCGTGTCGGCGATGATCGGCACCGCCAGCCGCACCACCGTCTGCAGGGCTACCTCGTAGTCGAGTGACGCGCCCAGCGCCTCACTGGCCGCGACCAGGAAGGCCTGCTCGCGCTCCCTGCGCTTGCGCGCAGTGAGATCCCGCGCGTAGCCCAGGAACGCGGGCGCGCCCTGCGCCGCCACCCTGCGGATGGCGAGCTCGATCGGCAACAGGGTGCCGTCCCGGCGCAGCGCCTCCAGCTCGATGCGCTGATCGAGCACCCGGGTCTCACCGGTGGCCAGGTAGCGGGCCAGCCCGCGCCGGTGCGCCTCGCGCTGGCGCGGCGGGATCAAGAGCTGAGCCAGCGACTGGCCGAGCGCCTCCTGCCGAGGCCAGCCGAACATGGTCTCGGCGCTGGCGTTGAACTCCGTGATGCGCCCCTCGTGATCCATGCCGATGACCGCGTCGAGCGAGGCGTTCAGCAGCGCCGCGGTGCGCGCCCGGGCCGTGCGCTCCTGCGCCTCCACCCGCGCCGCATGGCGCTGGATCTGCTGCCGCGCCCGGAACAGCTCGAGGAACACGGCCACCTTGGCCCGCACCACGTCCGCCTCGATCGGCTTGCGCAGCACGTCGACCGCGCCGTGGGCGTAGCCCTCCAAGGCCGGCGTATCTCCCGCCGCCATCAGGATGACCGGCACCTCTCGCCCGGGGTGCTGTGCGCGCAGCCGGGCCGCCGTGGCCAGGCCATCCAGCCCCGGCATCATCACGTCGAGCAGGACGACCGCGAACTCCTCCTCCTGCAGGCGCGCCAGCGCCTCTTCCCCCGAGCTGGCCCGCACCATGCGCTGCCCGAGCGGTTCCAGCACGGCCTCGAGCACGCGCAGGTTCGGCGGGTAGTCATCGACGAGCAAGAGGCTGGCCACCGGCAGCGGCTCTGCTCCGGACACCGGGTCACCCGCGCCGTGCTCGGTGAAGCCCGCGCCGTGCTCGGTGAAGCCCGCGCCGTGCCGCGAGAAATCAGCGCTCCGTTCCGTAAAGCTCCCAGCCCCAAATTCACCGGAGTCCTGCTCGGCGGAGTCACCCCCCGCCCTGCCCTCGGTCTCCGTGCTGGTCGCGCTCGTCAGCAATGGTCCTGGACCGTGGCGAGCAGCTTGCCCACGTTGACTGGTTTTGTCAGGTGCCCCACCGCGCGCACGCTAGCATTGCGCGGATCCTGCCGGGAGACGGCAGACACCACGAGGATGGGGATGGAGGCGAGCGCGGGATCTTTCTGAGTCTCCTGACAGAAGGTCCAGCCGTCCATCACCGGCATCATGAGATCGAGCAAGATGATGCACGGCCGCTGGCCAGCCCGCAGCTGCGCCAGCGCCTCTTCTCCGTGGCTGGCCGAGTACACCGAATACCCCGCGGACTCGAGGATCTCGACCATGACCTCGCGGATATCGGCGTCATCCTCGACCACGAGCACCGGATGAGCTGCTGCCGTCATTCACTTCATATTTCGCACGCCGGGGACGCAATTTCCAGCACTTGCCAGCTTTCTGCGAAAGGCGGGTGCCGCTCGGGTGCAACTGCCACCTGCTCGCACATGGGCACTTTGCGCGAGCTTCTTGCAGTTACGGCGCGCAAAGGCCGCTAGCCGGGCTCGCGGGGGCCAGGCTGGTCGACAGCTACGCTCCGCGAGCGCCTCACGAACGTGGCAAGTTGCCCCGGGGGCTGCTCACCTACTCGTCGTCCTTGCCGCTGACGGGCTGGATGCCCACCGAGCCCTCCAGGCCGCGGTTGAGGGCCTGGACGAAGGCGTTCTTCAGCAGGCTGCCCAGCGCCCCCCACACACCGATCTCGGGGCTCTCCAGCCGCCCGCTGATCGGGATGCGGGTAGCGGTCTGCTCCTTGCTGGGATTCTCCAGGATGGTCGCAGCGGTACCAACGATGCCCTGCCAGATGCGGTTGGGCACGCTCTCCTCTTCCTTGCGCCAGCTGAGCACGTCCAGATCCTTGATGAACGGCTTCACGTAGCCGTCGAAGCGGCCCTTGCGAGCGGCAAACTCCGCGTCCATCGAGAACTTGCCCTTCTCCGCGTCGACGTTGGCGTAGGCGCGCAGGTAGGAGTTGAGCTCCTTCACCTCGAGCCCATCGAGCTTGAAATCCGCCTCGAACGTGGGCTGCTTGGCGTAAGGATCCACCTTGCCGTCGAACTTGATGCGCCCGCTGCCCATCGCCAGCGCGCTGCCCTCGAAGTTGGCCACCAGAGAGCCGGAGCGGTCCTCACTGTTGGTCAGGTTGCGGGCTTCCGCATTCAGGTCGCGCACGAAGACGTTGACCTTGGGCGCGCTGGTGAAGTCCCTGTAGCTGACCCGTCCATTGTGGATGGCGAAGCGGTTGATGCTGATGGGCACCAGGTCCTTGACGACCTCGGTCCAGTTCCCGCTGGGCTCCACCTGCGACTGTGAGGTCTGTTGCTTGCCCTCCTTCTCGCTCGCGTGCACGAAGTTCAGCTTCGGGCTGCTCACCTCGATCTCCGCCACCACGGCGCCATCGAGCAGCGCGCCCCATTCCACCGACAGGTCGACGCGCGAGGCAGACAAGAAGGGCACGGGCACCTTCCCCCCGGTCTTGCTGATGCGCAGCCCCTCGATGATGTAGGCGCCGCGCAGCAGCGCGATGTCCACGTCCTCGATGTGGCCGGAGTAGCCCTCCAGCTCGTCCAGGGTCTTGTTGGCATAGTTCTCGACAATGGGCTCCAGCGCCACGCGCACGCCAATCATCACCAGCAACACCACCAGCACGGCGATGAACGTTTTCGATCTCACCACTGCACGCCAGCTCGCCATTGGCCTGATGATCAGCAAGCCACGTGCCAGCGACTCGCCGCTCGCACTCCGTGTGGCGGGCGTGGCAAGGCCGCCCTTTGCTCCACAAACGCCACACCAGCATGCCCCTACCGACGCGGGCCGCGCGAAGGGCGCGTGACCTTCGCAGCCACGGCCGCGGGTTATTCCGCAACGCTGGTCAGCACGCAGCTGCTGGCACCTATCCTGCAGGTATCAGGTCGTGGCCAACTCACCCTTTCAGCCGGACCCCGTGTTTCGCAACGCGCGTCAGCTGCCCGCTGACGACCTATCCACCGGCGAGCTGCTGCGCCAGACGCTGGATGAGACGAAGGAGCTCGTGCGCCTGGAAGTGGCGCTGGCGCGGGAGGATCTGCGCTCCGAGCTGAAGCGGGCAAAGACGGCGGGCATCCTGCTCGGCATCGCGGCGGCGCTGGCCGTCGTCGCCATCGCAATGTTCGACGTGGCGGTGATCATCGCGCTGGGTAATACCGTGTCCGCCGCGCTCATCGTCGCCTTCCTGGTGGTGGCGGAGGTGGCCGTGTTCGGTTTCATCGGCTATCGCAAGCTGCCGAAGGCCCCCCTTCAGCGCACGCGAGAGCGATTGACCTCGGATGTCCGTGAGCTGAAGGAGCATGTCGTAAGATGAATGAGCAAACCAATCGATCGGGAATACTGGAAGATCGCGCGGAGCGAGCACGAGTCCGGCTGGAGCACGGCCTCGATGAGCTGGAACAACGCAAGGATCGCCTGATCGAAGCGGCCAAGAGCCTGTCCAAGCCCCCTGCCTCGATCATCGTGGGGGCTGCCGTGGGGCTGGTCGCCACCGCCATCATCGTGCGGCAGGTGCGCGCGCGGCGCCGCCGGTCGAGCCTGCGCGGCCTGCTGGAGTCGCGCGTTCATCAGGACAAGAGCTTCGTCACACAGGGCCTGCAGAACGCTGGCCTGTCGCTGCTGACCTTGCTGGTGCAGCGCCTGGGCACGCGTGGGGTGGACCACTTCCTCGGTCAGGGCGACGGCTACCCACACTCTGGTTTCTCGCACTCTGGTTTCTCGCACTCTGGCTTCTCGCACGAGGCGCCGCTGCCGGCCGACCCGCGTCCGTACAAAGCCGGCGTCTGAGCTGCAGCCCGGAGCAGCGCTTCGTCCGGCACGAAGCGCTGCTGCCTGGATTTGCGCTAGGCCGGCAGCTCCGAGCGCCGCGCGGGGCCGTGGTGCGAGCCGTTCCACAGGGCGGTCAGCTCGTTCTTCAGGGGCGAGGGCTCCAGCGCGTCGACCATGCTCCAGAAGCGGCGCTTCTCCATGATCTGGATGCGCTCGACCTTGGCCAGCCGCTCCAGGATGCCGCGATGATCTGCGGCCGTGACCAGTGACTCCGGCAGCTCCCGCAGGTCGCGCTGCAGGTCCCGCAGCCAGTACAGCATCATCAGGGAGAGCGCGGGGCACTCCAGGTGCCGCGTGTCACGCATGCAGCCGCAAGCGTAGTCGAGCAGCAGGTTGATGGTGGAGCAAGGCCGCGCAGGATAGAGAGAGCTGCGCGCCTGCAACAGCTCCCCCCGAGCCTGCCGCGCCTGCAGCGCAAACAGATCGGGGCCAAAATCGCGCCGCACGAACAGGTACACGTCGGACATCTCGACCTGCCGGTTCTTCGGCTCCATCAACCACTCGCCGTGCGGGCGCCACTCACCGGCAAAGCTGCCCATCAGCAGTAGTTGCAGCTGCAGGTAGGGGTGCTCGAGCAAGCCGGCTTGACGGGCCTGCCCCAGCGCAGCGGACCACACCGGGGCGCTCTCCGTCCCGAGCAGCACCGGCGCCAGCATCATGCCCATGATGATGCCGTTGAGGCGCAGCGCCGGCTCCGTCTCCAGGCTCGGGAAGCGCCCGGCCAGCTTCAACAGCTCGGCGAAGCAGTGCTCGAACAGCCGCAGCGCGCCGTCTGGAGCGACCGGCAGCTGCCGCAGCAGGTGCCTCACCTTCAGGTGCGTGCCTGCCGACATCGGGCGCAGCAGCGCGAAGTCCGGCGAGAGCAAGAACTCCTGAAAGGTTTGCTCGCGCGTGGCCAGCAACACCGCCGCCGCGGTGACCGTGGAGTGCAGCCGCTGCAAACGCGCGTGCACGGCCTGGCGTGTCGGACCGCCCGCGCCGATGGCTTGACGCCTGGCCACGGTCTCGACCAGCTCCGCCGAGTCGGGGTCACGCAGACGGCGGAGAATCTGCGCGCTGCGCGCCACCCCCGCTTCGGTCAACAGCACGGGCCAGGTTCTCACTCTGGCTCCCCCCTCGACGTTCGCCGGCCTCGTTAATTCCGATTGCGATCGCCTATCCTCCGGCAAGCACTGATCCCCTTCGCGAGCGCTCGCAAGCTGCGCGCCTCCGCGAATCACGCTGCGAGAACCGGCGCGACTATCAGAAAAACAGAGCGCGAGGTCCAGCACACAGCGCCGGTCTGAAGGCCGTCAATGGGGGGTCTCTGCACTGCTGCGCGGACGGCGGCCGCGCGTGTTGCAGCACGCAATGCATGACTCCGGGCGAGACCCCGTACACCGCTGTCTGCAACGTACTCGCGCCGCCGCACGAAGGAACGCAGGCGTAGAGGACGGCGCGTCATCGGCCTAGCTATGGCTCCCGATTGGGCTCTCTGCAGGTGCCCGTGCGATCCGTACCGGTTTGAAACGTCGGGGCAGCGCGCCTCGACGGGCCGGGCCGCCTCACCGCGGAAATTCAGCCAGATGCTGCACGACTCCAGGCCCCGCGCGCGCTCCTGGGGGCACAAATCCTGCACTCGCAGGCCGGGATGAGCAGCGAACGACGACGCATCAGATACGCAGTGATCGGCGCTGGCAACATCGCCCAGGTGGCGGTCTTGCCTGCGTTTGCCCACGCCAGGGAGAGCTCCCAGCTGGTGGCGGTGATCTCGGGTGACGCACAGAAGCGCCGCGCGCTCCGCGAGCGCTACGCGCTGGAGCACGACGGCGACTACTCGGACCTGGAGGCGATCCTCGAGCAGGGCCGCATCGACGCCGTGTACATCGCCACGCCCAACACCCACCACAAGGAGTTCGCGCTGCGCGCAGCCGCCAAGGGCGTGCACGTGCTGTGCGAGAAGCCGCTGGCGCCCACCGCGGCCGACTGCCGCGCCATCATCGATGCCTGCGCGGCCCGGAGCGTACGCCTGATGGTGGCCTATCGCCTGCACTTCGAGGAAGCCAGCTTGAAGGCGATGGAGATCGCCCGCAGCGGGCAGCTGGGGCAGCCGCAGCTGTTCAGCTCGTACTTCACCCACGTGGTGCGGGAGGGCGACATCCGCCGCGACCCGAGCCTCGCCGGCGGTGCAACACTCGATCTGGGAGTGTACTGCATCAACGCCGCTCGCCATCTGTTCGATGCCGAGCCAGAGCTGGTGTCGGCGCAGGTCATCGAGCGCGACGGCACGGACGACACCGTGTCCGCCACCCTGCGCTTTCCGGGCGACCGCCTGGCGCAGTTCTGCATCAGCAACAGCGTGGTGGGCCAGTCCAGCTACCGCATCGCTGGTGCGGACGGGGAGCTGCGCGTGGAGCCAGCCTACGAGTACGTGGGCGAGCTGGTGCACCACCTGACCCTGGGCGAGAAGACCGAGCGCAAGGTGTTCAAGAGAGGCGATCAGTTTGCGCCGGAGCTGCAGCACTTCTCCGAGTGCATCCTGAAAGGCCAGGAGCCGGAGCCGTCGGGCGAGGAGGGCTGGTGCGACGTGCGGGTGGTGGAGGCCATCCTGCAGTCGGCGCGCGAGCAACGCCCGATCGAGCTCGAGCCCTACGCCAGGGGGCGCAAGCCGACCCTGGCTCAGGCCGACCACGAGCGCCCGGTGAAGAAGCCCAAGACCGTGAACGCGCCGAGCCCGTCCGTGAAGTGAGGGCTTTGCCGCGCGTCAGGCGCTGAGCTGCCGTGCCAGCTGGCCCTGGACGACTACGAGAGCGCTGGCCAGAGTGGTCGAGAGGCGCCGGCCCAGCTCGGCTTGCCGGGTGGGAGCCGGGCTGCAGGGCGCCAAGCCGCCCCGCCACACCAATCCGACACGACACAAAAAGCACCCGAGCGCTACTTCGGCTCGCGCAAGAATCGTCCCCAGCGGTCCAACCGCCCCCCGCCATCGGCGGTGCGGATCCCGGGCGCCGGCGTCTTCGACGGGGGATGCGACCGAATCTGCTCCCACAGATCGGCGCTCCGCTCCGCCGCCGTACCGCCGCTCAGCACTCGCAGCGCACGAGCAAACAGCTCCGCTGCCTCCTTGTGCTCCCCCCGCTGCTGCGCGTTGCGCGCGGCAGCGGCGATCGAATTGGCTAGATCGATTCGCCCCATGACGGGGATCGAGCTCGCAACAAATGTGCCTGTCATGGCCTGGAGAAGCGCTTGGCTGCGAGCGCGAAAACATCCGCTCTGCACGGATCGAACGCCTTCGTGCATCCATGTTCGATATGGCCTTCGAGTCCTGGCTGGAGACCTCGCGGCGTGGCTCGGGCCTTGGCTCGCTCGATTCGCGGGTAGCGCCCATGCCCCCTCCGAGCGCAGAATCGCTCCCTCACGCTCTGTCACATGCGCAACGTTGCTCGCTCTGCCGCAATTGCTCTCACCTTGCTCGCGGCGCTCGGCGCCAGCGTCCTGCTCGCGGTCTTGCGCGAGCGGCGCGCCGGCAGCAGCGCGGTAGAGGAGGTGGCGCCGGGCATCTACCACGTGCGCAATTTCCTCAGCGACGTGTATGGCGCGCGCGCGGGCGGCGGAGTGTTGCTGTTCGACGCCGGCATGGACCCGGAGGGGCACGCCATCGATGAGCTGCTGCGTGCGCTGGGCGCCACGCGCGAGCAGGTGACACACGTGTTCCTGAGCCACGCGCATTTCGATCATGTGGCTGCCGTGCGGCTATTCCCGCGGGCGCGTATCCATCTGGGCAACGGCGACGTGGGGATGGCGGCCCACAGCGAGCCCGTGAGGCCGCTGACCCCGCGGCTCATGGGTGCACTGCTGGGTAGCGCGCCGCTGGAGGCCAATGACCCCCTCGAGGGCAGGCAGCGCATCGAGGTGGGCGGAGCGGAGCGGGTGCTCGCGTTGCCGTTCCCCGGTCATACCCCCGGCTCGTATGTGTATCTGTTCCGGCACGTCCTGTTCACGGGTGATTCGCTCCGCATCGATGGCGGCAAGCTGCTGCCCGCCGCGCCGGAGCACAGCGTGGATCCGGTCGCGAATCGGACCAGCATCAGCCGCCTGCCATTCCTGCTTGGCTACGAGCGCATCGAGCAGGTCTGCACCGGGCACATGTGGTGCACCCCGGCCGGCAGCGCACAGGCGCTGCTGGGGGAGCTGCTGGGCTCGCTGCACGCCCGCTGAACGGCCGTCAATACGTGATGGCCACGATCCGAACGCCCTCCACCCCTTCCACGTTCGAGATGTAGCCGATGGCGCTCGGGTGCTGCAGCACGTAGCTGATCACCTCTGCATCTCGAGCAAACTCGGGAGGAGGCACCGCCTGCCCGGCGAAGATCCTGCGCTGCCAGTAAGCCTTGACCGCGTCGATCGAACGACGCAGCACCTCCGCGCTGAACTGCGCGCGCGCCGCCGAGGTGGCGGAGAGATCCGCAGGGCGGATCACCCGCTGGTCGGGCCAGCGAGTGACCTTCTTGAGGTAGGCGTCCGCGAGAAAGCTGCGGTGCACCGCGCTGATGGTGTTGCTGGGGTGAACGATGACCTGATAGCTGCTGGCGCCCACGCTGGGCGTGGCGCTCACGAGCAGCGCGGCCAGCGCGAGGCTCAGCGTGGTGAGGGCAGTAAGCGCTTTTCGCATGGCAAGCCCTCGCACCCTCAAAAATAAGCCGTCACCTTGGCCAGGAAAACGGCCCAGTGCGCTTCAGCGCTGGCCACGTCCGGCGGATTGATGCGCAGTGGGTTGACCAAGCCGGAGGTGCCGTACATGTAGTGCCCCTCCAGCTTGACCAGCCAGTTGCTGTTGACGTCGAAGCGCAAGGTCAGCGCCGTGTCGTGCTGGAAGTTACCCTTGCTCTTGCGGTCCCGCGTATCCTCGAAGCTCAGCGCGTAATATGCGCCCGGGTGTAGCCAGGGTGCAACGCGATAGGTGAGCATGCCGTACATCTTCTCGCTGCTCTCATCCAGCGGCGGCGAGTACATGGGCTGATCGCTGCTTTGCTCGGAGTACCAGCGCGAATATTCGGCCGTGAGGATCAGCTCGGAAACGGTGTACTCCAGCGAGGCGGCCCACAACCAGGTGTCATTCTCGACGTTGATCGCCGGAACGGGCATCCCCGTGGGTACGATGAACGCGCTCTCTAGCCGCAGCTTCTGCGCGCTGAACGCGGCGCGCAGCCCCTCCAGCGGCGTCTCCCAGATCAGCCGCCCCCCCACCACGTAGCGGATGTCCAGCTCGGAATCGAAGGGGGCGCCCGCCGGCGTGAGCGCATCGGAGTCGAGGTAGATGGCGCCGCCGAACAGCCGGTAATCCAGCGCGCCGAGTCCCGCGGTGCGGATGAAGCCGTAGATCTCCGCACCGGTCTGCGCAAACAGGATCTCCCGTGTCTGCAACGGATACACGGAGCCCGGTAACAAGATGGGAACCCGCGCCGCATCGATGTCCTGGATCTCGTTGTGAAAGCCGTACGGGATCTTGAGCCGGCCCAGGCGCACCCCGAGCCAATCCTGCCCCCGGTAGTCGAGATACAGCCAGTCGAACTGCGCGTCATAGCTGCCGCTCCAGCCCAGGTTCCGGGCAAAGAGCTGCATGCCCAGCTGCAGCCCCTCGCTCAGCTCCTTGGTCACGTTCAGGCCGACCTCGGAGAACTTGGGACTGCCCTTGGTGCTGCCGCCAGCCAGGTACTCGTTGCCCCTCGTCAGCAAGAACCCCTGGCTGACGAAGCCGTGCAACTGCATGCCCTCAAAGATGCCAGCGTCATCCTGGGCCGAGGCAGAGCTGGCGAACAATGACGCGGCCAGGCCCGCGCCGAGCAGCGGTACGCCGCGAGCGCAGCGCCGCGGCCGAGAGCACCCCGGGCTACTGACTGCTCGCCGCGAGTGGCTGCACCTCCACGACCCCATCCTCCGACGATGGAGCAACGGTACCCGCGCTGTCAATCAATCCGCCAGGCAGCAACGCGAAGGGGCAGTTGCGCCTGATGTGGGAGCGAGTGGGGCGCCCGGCGTCTATTCCAGCCCAGTTGCGAGCGGCGCCTTCCTCTGGCGATCGCCACCCTTGGCCAGCCCCTGGCCAGGCGCTGGTCAGCCATGGCCCTGACCACTCCGCGGAATTTGCGCGGCCTCCACTCCGTGGCGAGAGCCACGCAATCGCCCGCGGCTGCCAAACGATCGAGCTGCATCCATTCGCCTTCACCCTGCTTCGCTTCCGCCGGCGCAAGCGCGGGAGGCCATCCCGAAAGGCAGCCAGCTCATGTCCCGAGCCGATGAGACTCCCCTTTGCTCCTCGCCCCGCTCCCGCCGCCCGCCGCTCGCAGGCATTCTGGCAGCAGCACCGCAGCCGCGGCCCGTCGCCACGACCGCCGGCATCGCCTCGCTGCTCGGCGTTTACAGCGATGCGGAGAGCGCCGCGCGGCTGGCGCGGAGCGCATGGCTCTGGGAGCTCCGTACCCCCGAGCACGGCACGGGCGAAAGTGGCGGCGTGGAGCGGACGGAATATACTGGGCCATGCGCAGCCGACGCCTCTTCTCCGGACACGGACGCTTCTGGTCGCTCCTGCTCACGTGCTGTCTGGCCAGCTCCTGCACCCGCCAGCCCGCGCAGAGCGCCGAGGACGCGCTCGAGGATCCCAATGCGGCTCGCTACCGGTTGCCGTTGCGCGACAACCCCGTGGACAAGGGCCAGGCCTTCCGCTGCTACGGCCAGTGCCAGGCGCAGGCGTCGCCGCAGGGCTACTTGCAGTGCCTGGCGGAGTGCCCGGGCTTCGAGGTGACCCAGGGCATGCGCTGCGCACAGGACGAGGTGCCGCCCGTGGCCGCGTGTTTCACGGTGCGTCAGGCGCCCAAGGGCTCGGAGCCCACGCCGGGCTGGGTGGTGCTGGCCGTGGTGGCCAACGTCATGCTCATGGTGACGCTGGCTTCGGTGTGTGCTTCGTCCTCCTCGCAGTGCGGCTACGGCTACCTGCCGCCGCCAGGCTCGCCCCCGCCCTTCTGAGCGCCACAGCAGCGCGGGCGCCCCAGGGAGCGGGCAATGCCTCAGCGCTCGTACGGGAAGCTGAGCCCGCCGGGAGCCACCAGCGTGAGGACCGTGGCCGGCGCCCCCGCCGCGCCAGGGGAGAAGCGCACGGTCTCGACGGTGGCTGGCAGTATGAACTCCGTTTCGGACGTGGGCAGCATCAGCGTCTCGAACCCGCCCAGAGCGAGGAGCAGGTCGCCTGCTTCCTCCACGACGTTCGCCACGGCCAGGGACTCAATCGCGTCGGGCGGCAACCCCAGGCTCGCAAACAGCTCACGCGCCTCCGTGCTGATGGTGTAGGTGCCGAGCAAGCGCGCGCGCTGCGCAACATCCAGCTCCACCACCGGTGCGGGTGGTTGAGGAGGGATGTCATGGCCGAGGGCGCAGCTCAGCGCCGCGTTGGAGATGAGCTCCGGAGAGCCCACCTCTGCATTGAAGAGCACGACCACCGCCAGGTCGAGCGCCGGAACGCGCACCAGATCGCTGAGGAAGCCATCGATGCCGCCGTTGTGCCGCACCACCTCCAGCCCGTCCTGCTCGGAGATGATCCAGCCATAGGCATAGTTGGCGAGCCCCGGCGTGGTCAGTAGCTCGCGCGACTCCGCGCTGAGCAGCAGGTCCGTGCCCAGCACCGAGTGCCAGCGCGCCAGGTCCAGCGCGGTGGAGCGAATGGCGCCGGCGGCAAAAGGCACGGACATGTCCGCGGGGAACGCGGGCACGAAGCGGCCGTGCGCATCCGCGACATAGCCCAGCGCGCGATCCGCCAGCCCCTCCGCATCGCCCACCGTCGTGCGCTTCAAGCCGGCCGGGGCAAACACGGCCCGCTGCATGTATTGCGCGTACGTCAGCCCCGCCACCCGCTCGATCACGGCGCCCAGCACCGCGTAGCCCGAGTTGCTATAGCGAAACTGCGTGCCAGGCTCGAACTCGAGTGGCTTGGCCCAGAACGTGGCCAGCAGCTCGGCAGGCGTGATGGGCTGATCTCGCCGCGCCATCAGCTCCGCATCGCTGGTGTAGTTGGGCAGGCCCGCGGTGTGCGAGAGCAGCTGGTGCAACGTGATGCCCGCGCCGACGGCGGGATACTCCGGCAGGTGCTCGCCGATGGTGTCGTCCAGCGCCAGCACGCCCGCCTCCACCAGCTGCAGGATCGCCACCGCCGTGAAGCTCTTGGTGATCGAGCCCACGCGAAACGACGTGTTCACGGTGTTCGGGCTGCCCAGCTCCCAGTCACTCGCCCCCAGGCCGCGCGCGTACAGCTGCTGGCCAGCAGCAGACACCAGCACCGTGCCCGTGGGACGAAAACCCTCAGGCCAGCCCGCGCCGATGCTCTCCACAAATGGCGTGAGCTGCTGCTCGAGACAATCGCGATCGATGCGCGCATCGATCGGCGGCGGAGGAGGTGGAGGTGGCGGCGAATGCCCCTGATGCGCCTGTGCTTGCTCCCGGAGCAGCTCCCACAGCTCACCGGCGGAGCCGCCGCAGCCCAGCCCGCCCAGCAAGGAGAACACAGAGATCCACGCCCCCAGCCCACGCCCCACATCCCTCATTCCGGCACGCTATCCGGGATTGTCCCGGACCGTCAACGACCGGACCGCGACAGGCAGCCGACAGCGGGCACGCCAGCGGCGGGGCTGGAGCATCAGCCCCCTGGCACCAGCATTCAAGAAGACGGCGTCCTTGGGCTCGAGCATCAGAAAGATGGTCGTAATGTGCCGCCCGGCAGCGGACTTGGAGACCCTCTCCAGCTCCTTCTGCGCTGGGCGCAGGCGCGCGTTGAACTCGTCTGGAAAGGCGTCGCGCGTGTAGCGCTTGCCGAGCCAGCGGGCCAGCGCTCGTACGTCCTTCTCGGACAGGGTCAAGTCCGCCCGCGGAGGGTGACCCGCGAGCGCGTGCTTACCGATTGGGTAGCGGTGCCGCACGTCGAGCACGAGGTAGCCGGCGGTCGATGACAGAGGGAGGCAGAGGCGGCGCGGGTTCTTACCGTAGAGCAGCGCGTTGTCGGGCTGCGCTCCGAGCTCGGCAACTATGATTTCTACCGCGGGCTCGATCGTCGAGTCGGCAACGACGTCACAGTCCTGGGATATGACGACAGCGAGCTCGCAGGGAGGGGCCCCCACTTTGGCGAGCTCTCCGGCGATCGCGCTAGCGTCGAGGAGCGAGCCCTGGCGCCAGTTGCCGGTTCGCAGTGAGTTCGGCGGCTCCACCCCGGTCGCCTTCAGCCGTCGACGAAGCTATCGAGATTGGACGTGAGCGTTTCCGCCCGCGACTCGTCATCAGCGTCCTTCCACCCGAGCCGGCCGCGCAGAGCAGCCGCACCGCGTTCACGCCGTTCGATCGTTGCGGCGCCCAGTTGATCGCAGAGTCGTTCCACGGCCGGCTCGTCGAGCTGCTCCGCGGAAAGAAGCGCCGAAAGGGTGCTGCCGTCCTGGCGCTTGCGTTGAACCATGGTGGAAGGCACGGACTCCAAGCCCTTCGCGCTCAGACGTTCGGTGAGCCGCCACAGTTGCTGAAGACGCTCCGCGTTCTCGCCCTCGGCCTCGAAATTCCCAGCGTACCAGTCGTAGATGGTCTGACGCTGGACACGACACGCCTTGGCGAGCAGAGACTTGGACAGTCCAAAGAATGCCTGCACTCTGCCCAGTTGCTCGGCGGTCGTGGGCAGTAGCGAGGGTTCCCGCGCGTATCCAGCGAGGATGACCTCTGCCCCCGGCGGATCGGAGTGCAAGCTCGACGACTGAGGAAACAGAATAGCCCAGTGCAATTCAGCGCAGACGTCCGGGGACGTGAGCGAGTTCCCGATCATCACCGATGCCAGGGAGACTCTCGGTGGCACCGACCGAGGTGCAGATTCGACATCGCTCGTCGAGCTCTGAGCGCCGGTCAACCTCGAACGAGCTGCGCGAGTGCCCGAGACCCCGACATCCGCGGGTGCTGGCATCGTCACTTCCATACCTCCAGAGCGTGTTTCGTCACGGCATAGTCGGCAAAGACTACGTACGAGTCGTTCTTGAGCCGCCAGGCCATCTCGACGAATGCCTTCTCGTTGAATTCGTCGGAGTCTTGCTGACGGAAATGATCGATGTCCAGAAGCGTGACGAGGTCTCCCGGCTTTGGCGGCGGGATGTCGGGTTGGGCCAAGGACGTGGTCACGAGGTCGGGAGGTAGTAGGGCGCCATCGCGGTTCTGCATGAGCCGGACGATCATCGTGCCATCGCGTGTACTGGCCACCGTCTGATGGAGGCTCAGCACCGACGCAGCGTCGAAGACCTGGCCTTCGAACCCATGCAGTCCGGGCTGCACGTAGTCTTTCCAGCTTTCGCCCTCACCCGCCTGTATCGCATCCACATACCTGAGCCCGAGACGCTGCAGATAGAGCCCTTGGACTTCCTCGCTGACCGTGCGGGTCACTTGCACAAACGCATCGAGGAACTGTTCAAAACCTTCGTATCGCGTGGTCTGCAGGACGACGAAGCCTTCGTTCAGCACGACTCCGGTGTGCCGATCCTTGGATAGGAATTCCCAGTGAGGACGCTCGGACTGCCGCGCCCCCTGCGCCGTCACTTGAAACTCCTTGACCCTCCCGCTCTTGTTGATCGGATAGCCGCTGCGCCGGAGCCTGTCCTGGATCGCCGGCATGTAGCTGGCCATCGCCTCCAGCCGCTCGAAGCGCACCTGCGCGAGCACCAGCGAAAGCGGCGAGCGAGCGAGTTTCAGTTGCGGCCGAGTTCTCCCCATTTCGGTTACCTGACATCTTACCTGACACCTGTGTCAAGCGCCAACCAATGGTGATCGTTCAGATTCCCTGGAACTGGCCAGCGGCCCTAGGTCGCGTCCTGGAACTTCGCATCGCGCATCGCGCCACAACCGGGGCCTCGCCGCGGGCGTCGGCTGAAGGTAGGCACTCGCGCGAGCGGGCTCAGCTACGAGACGGGTCAAAGCCACTGCATCGCTCCTGGCTGCCAGAAGGACTACCACTCGAGTTCAGGGCGTAAGTGGCGGCTTTTTGACGACGAGCTGCGGCGGCACCAGCAAGCGAACCCCGAGCTAACCCCAATAGCCCGCCAGGTGCTCGACATCGGCAGCGGGAAGACGCGCCGACCGCTCGTGCGCGACACGCAGGATGCACCCGAGGAGGGTCAGGTGGTTGGCCACGGTCTTCCTGTTGAGCCGAGCCTTCTGAGTGCGGTACTGGTCGACCGCGATCACCCAGCCGGCGCGGTCGTTCAGAAGCAGCTTGCCGAAGTGCGGCTCGAGCTGCCGGAGCATGGAGAGGTCGTCCCCCGGGCTGCGCTTCTGGAGAGCGCGGTGGGTGCGCCAGTACTCGGAGGCGTCGAGAAACGTCAGCGGCTCCAGCTCAGGCGGCCGGAGCCCTCGTCGCCGTTCTTCCGCCTCGAGCTCGGCCTTGCGCAGGGCGAGCTCGGCCGTCTTGCGGTCGGTGAACGTCTGGCTGTGGCGCTTCCCGGCCTCGTCGGTCCATCGGATGCGCCACTTGTCGTAGTGCTTGGTGGGCTTGGCCACGGCAGTCTCATGCCAGCAAGCGCCGCCTGTACCCGTGCAGCTAAAGTCGCGTTTGCTGCACGGGGCCGTCTCACTCCGTCGGGTCTCGGCTTCCCGCATTCGTGGCCCGAGATTTGGCCCGAACAAAACCGAAACGGGAACCACGCCTTCGTGATTCCCGTTTAGTGCCGCTTAGTTGCGCGGGTAGGATTTGAACCTACGACCTTCGGGTTATGAGCCCGACGAGCTACCA
>JAICQL010000290.1 GCA_025937895.1 Polyangiaceae bacterium
GAGATCCATGCGCCGTCTCACCCACACCCTCCAAACACCCCAGCGGCCCGTTACTTCCATTCGGAAAACGACGCTAAAGACGTTGAAGTCAAGCCCGACTCATAGTTGGGGGCCGGGCCTGTGCCGTACGGCGCAGCGAGATGCCTCGGGGCGCTGCGCGGGTGGTGAGCAGGCGCGGGGATGGCGGCGCGGGGTGAGCCGGCGCGGCGTATCCGTGCTGCTCGGATTGCGGCAGCGTGTGGTGAGACGCGCGGCGACGGCGGTGTGTGGCGCGGCGACGGGCGGTGTGCGGGCGCGGCTGCGGGCGGTGTGTGGCGCGGCGACGGGCGGTGTGCGGGCGCGGCGACGGCGGGTGTGCGGGCGCGGGTATCCGCGCTGCGCGGATATGCGGCAGCGTGTGGTGAGACGCGCGGCGACGGCGGCGTGTGGTGAGCAGGCGCGGCGACGGCGGCGTGTGGTGAGCAGGCGCGGCGACGGCGGCGTGTTGTGAGCAGGCGCGGGGACTGGGACGCTGGTGAGTGGCGCGGTATCCGCGCTGCGCGGTTTGCGGCAGCGTGTGAGCCGCGCGGTTTGCGGTGAGCGAGCGCGGGTATCCGCGCGCGGATACCCGACGAGGGGACGAGGTGGAGGGGTGCTTTGCTCATCACGGAGACGGCGAGCTTCGCTGGTTCAGACGTCTGGCGGCGGCGTAGAGTGCTTTCGGTGCTGGCGGCTGACGATGGATCGTTCGATCCAGTCGCGGCCGTAAGCCCGCTCGGCTGCGACGCGATTGTGCGCTCGGCAGAGCATCCGCAGATTGTCCGGGCTGGAGCTGCCGCCCTTGCCGGCCGGATGATGATGATCGATCTCCAGCCACGCGGTGCTGCCACAGCGTACACCATCGGTGTCCATCCAGCTGCAGCCGAGGCCGTCGCGCTCGAGCACCTCACGCCGCATCGCAACTGCCCCAGCAGTTGCGCATCCGTCAAGTGCCCCAGCACCCAGAACTGCTCCCCAGCCATGCAACGAGCATACATCACGATTTCTCGAGCGCGCTGCCGCCTCGCTGCTGCGCGCTCGCGACCACGTTGCTCCAAGAGACCCACAGGACGCGTTCGTGCATCTGAAGGTCACTGCTGGGCTGCACGAGCCCTTCCGCGGTGCGCTCGGCACTCGTCCTTCTGGTCCCGCGAAAGCCGTCAAGGAGAATCGATGAACATGGCGCGCCTTTCTCGAGCCGCGCAAGTCGCGTATCCGCGCAGCGCGGATACGGCTCCGTGCACGTCCCCCCTTCGCCTCAGCCCCACTGCGCCTCAGGCCACCCAGAGCCGTCGATTACACGGGCGGCCAGGGGCTAGCGGATGTTGGGGGGAATGAATTCTCGGCAGGCGTCGCCGATGACGCTGACGGCGCGCTGGAAGAAGGGGGCGTAGTCGCTGGCGCACACGGCGCCCAGTGAGCCGAAGCGGAAGGACTCGACGAAGCTCTGCAGGCGTGGAGCGCCGGTCTCGATGCCGTCGACGCAGGGGCCGCCGGGCAGCGGCTCGCTGCGGTTCTGATCGCTGACCAGGCCGAGCATGACGATGGCGCTCTCGTCGCCGCCCTTGAGATCGAGCAGGGCCTGGCGCCAGGCGGGCGGATCGCCGGGGGTGAAGTCGTCATCCTCGTCGGTCATGAAGGTGACGACGAGCACGGCGTCGCGACGCAGGAAGTTGCCGTTGCACCCGCCGGGCGCGGTCAGCTTGGCGGAGGTGGCGCCAAGCAAGGCGCCCACCGGCTGCTCGTAGGAGCTGCCCGCCGTGCCGACCCGGCCGATGCAGTCAAAGGCGCCGGCAAGATCGGGCTGCTCGGCATCGATGAAGCGGCCCTCAGCGCTCAGCGGGCAGCTGCTCGCGCGGCGGTTCATGCGGCGGCCGGCGCCGAGGGTGCCATCGCAGAGCTCGTCGACCGTGCTGGGCGCCTGGCGCTCGGCCTGCACGACCTCACCCGGGGTCATGGCGTCGGTGTCGACGGCCATGACGTGGTAGTCGAGCGCGTGCATCTGATCGGCGATCACGCTCATGAAGCCGGGAAAGCTGCGCGACAGGATGGCCTGCTCGCGCTCCATCGAGAACGAGTTGTCGATCACGAACAGAAAGTCGATGGCGCGACAATCGCCCTCTTGCCGTGTGAGCGGCTGGGCGCCAGCCACGTCCGCCAGGCCATCGGCGGCGCTGGGCGGCTGCCACAGGCTGCCGCCGCCTGCACTGCCCGCCGCGCGCGCCGTGTCGAGCCCGAGCTCGAGCGCCGTGGGCTCCTGCGCGCTGCCGCAGCCGGCGAGCAACACCAGCGCTGGGAGCAACACCAGCGACCCCAGCAACGCTGGCAGCGACATCAGCAACGCTGGCAGCGACATCAGCAACGCTGGCAGCGATATCAGCAGAGCGCGGAGCGTTACGCGCGAGCGCGCGATGAAGGCTGTCATCAACGATCCGAAGATAACGAGCGCGTGCTGCTCGGTCAAACGCGCACGCGCGCAGCAGACATCGGCTTTGCATCACGGCATCCGTTTGCGCCGGCGCATGAAGCCCTGGCACCTGCGTCCACCGCTCGCAGCAGATGTAGGCGAGCCTGCGTTGCACCGAACTAATTCATCGGCGCGCGCTGCGTCGCTCGCGCGCTGCGTGCTTCGTCATGGCAATCGCGCCGAGCGATCAATCATCACAATCGCGCAGTGCGCGCCAGATCTCCGGGCGCCCGCCGCGATCGGAGACGAAGAACAGCTCGCGATCATCACGCGTGAGAAACGGATCCAGGTCCATGCCCGGGCTGTTGAGCTCGCTCAGCGCTCGCGCCTCGCCGAAGCCAGCGCCCTGCTCCGCACGCAGGGCGATCCACAGATCCTGCAGTCCCTGGCCGCCGCCGCGGTTGGAGGCAAAGATCAGCGCGGCTCCGCTGCTTGAGAGCAGCGCGCGCCCCTCGTCCGCGCCGCTGCTGGCCGCGCTCAGCAGCGCCGGCTCGCCGAACTCGTCCTCCAGCCGCTCGCGGCGCGCGAACCACAGATCCGACTGGCCGAGCCCACCCGGGCGGGTGGAGGCGAAGAGCAGGGTGAGCTCGTCGCGAGACAGCCAGGGCAAGTGCTCGAGCGCCGGGCTGTTCACGCTGGCGAGCAGCGCGGGCGGTCCGAAGCCGGAGCTCGCACTGGCGCGCGCGGCGTGCCACAGATCGCGGCCACCAGGGCCGCCCGCGCGCCGCGAGTAGAAATACACGCGCAGCCCGTCATCGCTGAGGAACGGAGTGCCATCACCTGCTCCGGAGTCGAGACCGAGCAGCGTCGCTGCGCCCTCGAAACGGCGCTCGCCGCGCGCGCGGCTGGCAAAGAAGATGCGTTCGGGCACGCCTGGCTGCGCGGCAGCAAAATACAGGGTGGCGCCGTCGCTGGAGAGCGCTGGCGCCCAGAGCTGAAAGCCGCCCAGCAATGCGCCGACCAGACCGGGCTCCAGGCCCTGCACTCGCTCCGGCTGAGTGAAGCCGGCGCTCTCACAGCCAGCGGGAGCATCGGGCGGGCCGCTCGCGGCGTCGCCTTGACCCAGCGCACCGCCTTGACCCAGCGCGCCGCCTTGACCCAGCACACCGCTGCCCGTACCGGTGGTCTGCGCCGGGTCTGTGCTCTGCACCGGCTCGGATGGACCCTCACTCGTGGGGCTGGCTGTAGAGAGCCGCTGGCAGCCGCCGCCCTCGGCGCAGCTGTAGCCGGGCTCCACCCGGCACTCGGCGCTGCAGCCGTCGCCCCCGCGCGCCGCGCAGCTGCGCTCGCCGCCGCCCACCAGGCAGCGCGCGGGCTCCTCGGTGCAATCCCGCCCGTCGCGACACGCAGAGCCGTCGTCGCACTCCTCGCGCTCCGGATCGAGGATACCGTCACCGCAGCCGCTGGTGGCGCTCGCGCCGCCGGGCATGCTGACCAGCGCCGCAGGAGGCTCGCGGCTGGCTTCATTGCACTCCTGCCCGTCTTCGCAGATGTCGCCGGCGGGGCGACTGCAGGCCAGCAGCAATGCCAGCGCGGCGCAGCTAAACGGCACACCTCGGGCGAAGCAGCTCATCACCATCCCCTGCCCGCTCTAACGGGCCGCGCCCCGTCATGGATAAGGCGGGCCTGCGCCGCTGGTGCGCCGCGCTGGTCCGGAACGGGCCAGCTGCGCGCGCTGCCCTCGCCGGGCCCCGCCGCTGCTCAGGGCTGAAAGCGGGCAGTGCTGGCGGAGCTGCAGGCCTCGCTGCAGCTGACGTCGGGCGAGAGCGGCTGCCCGACGATGCCCTCGCCCGCGCGGCTCACGTCGACCACCTGCAGGGTGCCCAGGACCGAGCGGAACGCGATCAGCTCGGAACCGGCGGACCAGGAGACGTTGGGTGACGCGGAGGAGCTACCACACCACGCGCCGTAGCCGGCGAGCAGGTCTTCCGAGCAGCCCTCGTCCAGCAGCGCGCTCGCGCTGAGCACCTGAAACGACCCGGCACCCCGGCTGAGCTCGAGCCAGCCGAGCGTGTTGGCGGCGCCAGCGAGTAAGGCGCGCTCGTCCGGTGAGAAGGCGAGCACACTGGCGGGCAGCCCCAGGGCGGCCCCGGGCAAGCGGAAGGAGAGCCGCGCGGCAGGCTCGGGGCGCGCGACGTACAGCGCATCGTCCGCGCCCACGGCGAGCCATGCGCCGCTGCCGGAGAAGACCCGGCGCAGGCCCGTGAAGGACGGGCTGGCGATGACGTCGGCGTCGCGGCGTGGCCCGAGCGGCAGCAACTGGCTGGCTTCTGGCTGCGCCTGCCAGAGGGTGAGCATGCGGGGAGCGCCGCCCTCGCCGGCGCAGGCGATCAGCTCGCGCTCGGGGGACCAGGCCAGGAGCGAGCTGCAGCCGCCGGCGGAGAGAGCAAACGCGCTGCCGGCTTCTGGAGCGCGAGTGAGCTCGAGCGCACCCGCCTCCACGCGCGCGACGAGCGCGCCTGAGGGCGATACGAAGGTGCCCGCGGGCAGAATGCTGGCAGCGGCGCCGCCGGGCGGAAAGAAGGCGATCAGAGCCGCTTCCGGATCGGCAACGAACACGCCCGACGCGCTCTCCAGCAACGTGGCCTGCTCGGAGAACTCCTGCTCCGCATGCACCACGGGGGGCACGAACGTGGTGCCGGTCAGGAGAGTGGTGACGAGGCGGCGCCGCGACGGCGAGCGCTCGTCGGGAGTCAGGAACGCGAGCTGCCGTTGCTCGTACCAGACCAGCGGCGAAGCAACGGGGGGCACGGCGCGCTGCTCGAGCTCGCGCACCCCGGACAGCTCTGCCCCGGGGGCGGCCGGCATGGGCTGCGCGCCGGACAGCTCGAACCCGCCCAGGAACGTCTGTTCGCCCCGGCGGAAGCTGACGGCGAGCGCCGAGGCGTCCCGCGCGAAGGCGTAGGCGTCCGCCGCGGTCACGCCGTCGAGCTCGAGCGCTCGAGCGTCCGCGACGCGCAGCAGCTCCAGCCGGCGCTCTGCCAGCTGCGCGTGGCGATACGCCAGCCAGCGCCCGCCCGGAGCAAAGCGAAAGTCCAGCGCCGCCGCGCTGCTCGGCGCGAGCGGGAGCGAGCGCCGCGCCTGCTCGGGCTGGCGCGCGAGCAAGCGCATGTCGACCAGCTCCAGCCGCGCGGGCTGGCGCTCGCTGGCGATGTAGCCAAGCCAGCACTTGTCGCGCACGGCGAGCGAATACGCCTGCTCAACCGTGCGCCCGAGCGCGTCACGGAGCTGCACCCGCAGCTGGCCCGCGCGCTCGGCGACGCCGGACAGCAACCCAGAGCTCACATCAAACTGCAGCCCCGGCGGCACCTCCAGCGCGGCCCAGCTGTACGGAGGCTCACTGCCCTCGGCGCTCAGCGCCTCCGCGTAGACATTGCCGAGGCATGCGGGCGGCAGCTCCTGCGCTGGCGCCCGCAGCGAGATGGCGGGGCACTCGCTGCTCTCTGCCGGCACGATGTCGAGCGCGAGCTGAACCGGCTCCGACTCGCACAGCGCGTCGCGTACGGAGACGGCGAGCGCAAACGAGCCACTGCTCTCACTCAGCTCACCTGCAAGCAGCGAGCCGCTGACACGCAGCCCGAGATCGCCGAGGGACCCGGGGCCCTGAGCGGGCTCGGCGAGCAACTCTGCGCGCCAGCTGTAAGTGCCCTCCCCGCCCTCAGCGAGCAACTCGGTGGCGTAGCCGAGCGCGGCGCAACCCACCGGCAGCGCCAGACTGGAGACGCGCGGCGGATCGCGCGCGACGATGGGCTCTGCCTGAACGATCTCTCCGCCACTGTCCTCGATCTCGAGGCGCAGCTGCCCCGCTGCGGCGGTGCCGAGCACGTCCAGCACCGAGACGTCTGCCGCGCCGTCCGGCGCAGGCTCGAGGTGCAGACCCGCGCCGTTCTCGACGATGCGCAGCTGATACGGCGGCGCGCCACCGCTGATCCGGACCCTGCCGGCGGCGCTGCGCCCGGCGCACAGGAGCGGCTGCTCGACATCGATCCGCAGCTCTACCGGCGCAGTGCCCGCGTCGCGGTCCGGCGGCCCCATCGCGCCTGCTGCGCCGGCCGCGCCGCCTGCGCCGGCACTGCCCGCATCTGAAACTCTGCCCGGATCTGAAACACTGCCCGGATCTGAAACACCGTTGCCACCAGCCGCACCGGCGCCGGCCTCGCCGCTCGCGCCGGAGCCTCCCCCCGAACCGCTCGCCGGCGGCTGATTGGCGCCGATCCCCGCGGCTTCACACAGCTCCAGGGTGCCGTGGGGAACGCAGAGCAGCGTCTGTGCCTGGCACTCGAAGCCGCCAGGGCATGCGCCCTGATCGCCACAGCGGAGCTCACAGGGCTCGGGCGAGGGAAAGCTGCAGGCGGCGCAGGCCAGGGCGACCCACGCCGCGCTCCTTCGCCGGCGAAAGCTCGATCGCGCCCTGGTCACACTGCTTCGTCCTCGCGGGCTTCGTCCTCTGGCTGCGCTGCTGCAGCCAGCCTGTACACACGCTCCGGCCGTGCTCGCAGCAGCAGCTCGAAATCTGCCGCGAGAGCTGTCTTGACGCAGCGAAGCGGCGTACGCTCGCCGCTGAATCTACCGAGAGGGCGCGTGGGCGGCAAGACCACACAACCGAACCTCGAGCGGGCAGCGGACACGATGCTCAGCCCGGCTGCGCCCGGCGTTGCACCGGCCGGGAGCGGCTCGAGCCCTGATGCGGCGCCGCTCAGCGGGGCCGCCGCTCCTGGCAGCGCTGCCGGGGCGCCCGGCAGCGGGGTGGAGGCCAGCGGCGCGGACGCCGCGCCCGTCTCCGAGGTGCTGAGCGCGGTGGATGGCTCGGATCCAGGGCGCTGCCTGCTGCGCGAGGAGGTGAAGGGCTACCTCTTGAAGCGCTGCCCGGCAGAGCTGCGTGCGCGAGTGGACGCGCACATCGTGGGCTGCGCCGCGTGCGCGCGGCGGGTGCGCCACCTCGATGACGAGATCCTGGAGTACATGGGTGGGCAGCGCCCGGAGGAGGAGCTGGCACGCATGGACGCGCACCTGGACGCGTGCCGCGCCTGCCGCGACCTGATGCACCACATCGTGCAAGGCATGGCGCAGACGTGGCAGGGCGAGGAGGGCGGCGCGGCAGACTCGACCAGCACCTTCACTCCGGGCAGCGTGGTCAACTCGCGCTACCGCATCACCGGCTTCGTCGGGCGCGGCGGCATGGGTGAGGTGTACGAGGCGTTCGATCAGCTGATGGATCGCCGGGTGGCACTGAAGACGGTGCTGTGCAACGTGGCGGACAGGCCGCGCGCGTCGCGCCGCTTCAAGGAGGAGGTGCGCAACGCGCAGCGCGTGGCCCACGCGCACGTGTGCCGCATCAACGAGCTGCAGGAGCACCGCGACATCTTCGGGCCGCCGCTGCCGTTCTTCACCATGGAGTTCATCGATGGCGAGCGGCTGGGCTATCGCATCCAGCTGGGCACGCTGGTGCTGGCCGACGTGAAGATCATCGCGCACCAGCTGCTGGAGGGCCTGCAGGCGGCGCACCAGCGCGGGGTGCTGCACCTGGACCTCAAGAGCGACAACGTGATGCTGCGGCGCAACACCTTGACCCCCGACGCCGTGATCATGGACTTCGGGCTGTCGCGCGTGCTGGGCAAAGAGTCGCGACTGCGCACCAGCGAGCGGCGGCAGTTTGCCGGTACGCTCTCGTACATGTCGGTGGAGCAGCTGGAGTGCCGCGACGACGTGGGCCCGGCCAGCGACGTGTATTCGTTCGGTGTGGTGCTGTATGAGATGCTCACCCGCAAGCTGCCCTTCGAGGGTGATTCGCTGAGCGCAGCGCTGCTCCGGCAGCTGAAGGAGCGGCCGCGCCCGCCCAGCTACCACGTGCGCTCGCTCTCGCCCGCGCTCGACCGCTTCGTGCTGCGCTGTCTGAGCCCCGATCCCGCGGCCCGCTACGCGGACGCGGGCCACGCGCTGGCGGCGCTGAAGGCGGTCGGGCCGTGGACGCGGCGCAGGCGGTCGGCGAGCGCGGTGAAGCTGCTGCCGCTGGCGGCGGTGGCGGCGCTGGGCTTCGCCGCCTCCAGCTTCTTCGGCGAACGCACGCCGCCGCTGCCGCCCGCCGGCGGCGAGGTGACGGTGGCGCCGGGTCTGGAGCAGCGCCGGCAAGAGCTGGCGCCC
>JAICQL010000372.1 GCA_025937895.1 Polyangiaceae bacterium
GCCGCTCCGCCGCTTCATCCCAGCTCTCCGGCACCGCGAAATACACGCCATCGGTGTCGGCCTCCAGCAATGTGACTCCGCGCGCGGCCAGCTCCGTGCAGATCATATCCAGCACCTCGCGCCCGCGCCGTGTGACCTCGTTCGCGGCGTGCACGTCGGCAAAGCGGGTCAGGCCCACCGCACCCAGGTAGCCGTAAGCGGAGTTGATCACGATCTTCATCGCGGCCGACAGCGCCTCGTCCAGGTAGCGCTCGGGCGAGCCCGGCGCAGCCGCGCGCGCGCGCGCCTTGGCGTCCAGGCGCAAGGCGAGCAGCCGCTCCACCAGCGCCAGCAGCGCACCCAGCCGATCGCTGCTCGGCCCGATGCGATAGGCGCGCATCAAGGACGGGTACAGGCTCGCCACGTCGGCCTTGACGATGTGCCGCGCGACCCCGGTGGCGAACAGATACAGGGCGGCGCCCTGGTGCTGGGTGCCATCGCCGCGCGCAGGGGCGGGCAGCGCGGCCCGGCTGCGCACGTACGCGCGCACCAGCATGGGATCGAGCACGCCCGTCGCGGGCCCCGCGTCGGCCAGGCGCTCGTAACGGCGCGGTGCCAGGCGTGCCAGAGCAAAGGCAGCGCCGCCCAGCAGCTGGCCCAGCGCGGAGGCTTCCTTCACGTCGTCCGCGGCGTAGCGGCGCACGCGCTCCGGATCGCGCTGGTACACCTCGAACACGCGCGCACCCGGGATCTGCTCGCGCTGCGCGCTGGCCAGACCAAAGTGCCGCGCCACTGCCTTCAGACCATGGCCGGGCAGGTTACGCGCAGCGAAGTCATAGCGCAGCACCGCATCCATGCTGTCGAGCAGCTCGCGCCCGATCACGCTGAAGCGCGTGCGCCGCGTGCGACCAGTGCCGTCGCCCTCGCGCTGCTGCTCGGCCGCGGTACCGCGCGCGGCAGCACGCGTGAACAGCCCGGGCTCGCGCCCCAGCAGCAGCGGCACCCCCAGCCGCCGCGCGCGGCGTGCCAGAAACGGCAGATCGAACCCGTGCAGGTTATGGTTCTCGATCACGTCGGGATCCGCACTGGCGATGGTACGAACCAGCTCCTGCACCAGCTCGACCTCGTCGGCTTTACCCGGAGCCTCCAGCAGCTGCGTCCGCCCCTCCGGGGTCCGCAGCGCGACCAGAAAGATGCGATCGCGCTCGGGATCGAGGCCCGTGGTCTCCAGGTCGAACGTCAGCCGGCGCAGAGCGTCGAAGCCCAGCTCGCGAAAGTATGTACGCCCCGTCGCCACCAGGTACTGCTCCTCCGGAGCGAGCGACAGCACCTCACCCTCCGGCAGCTCGCGCAGGCTCCGCAGCGAGCGGCCGAGCCGGCGCGAGGCGCCCTGCAGCAGCGCGGACGTGAGCATTCGGGCGTGCTCCGCGCTGACCAGGAAGCGCAGCTCACCCGGGCCCTCCAGCTCCGCGTAAGTGAGCGCTGCGCCCGGGGCCTGCGCAGACTCGGGTTGCAGCCGCCCTCCCAGGTGTCGCAAGTCAGCGAGCGACGAGAGCAGCAGCCAGGGCCGAAACCGCTCCTGCTCCCGGACCAGTGAGAGCTCCGGCCCGACCCGCCGCCACACGGTGGCAACCCCGCTGGGCTCCGCCCAGACCGATACGATGCCGGGGGTTGGATCCCAGCCCCACAGCCACTCGTCTTGCTTCGTGTACGTCGTTGCCAGGCTGCAGTCGTAGCAGGAAAAGCGACGCTTGCTGCCGGCCTACAGCTTGCTGTTCGACACGAAGGCGATGCGCTTGCTGTCCGGCGACCAGTTGGGCGTGTTCATCGAGCCCTGGCCGCCGTACAGATAGGCGATCGTCCTCGGTACGCCACCGGCGGTGGGCATGAGGCGGATGTAGCACTGCTGGTAGAAGGGGTGGGTCCAGGGGTCCATCTCCTTCGGAAAGGCGATGTACACGAGCCACTTGCCGTCGGGTGAGATATGCGGGAACCAGTCGTTGTATTCGTCGAAGGTGACCTGCTCCGGCTGGCTGCCGTCGGGGCGCATGCGCCAGAGCTGCATGGTGCCCGTGCGCACGGAGTTGAAGTAGATGTACTTGCCGTCGGGCGTGTACTCGGGGCCATCGTCGAGCGTGCCGGGTGGGGTGAGCGCGGTCTCCACCCTGGTGTCCACGTCCACTGCCCACAGGTTGCGATAGTGCCCCGTCTCGCCCTTGCGCCCGCCGGTGAACACCAGCTTCTTGCCGTCGGGAGACCAGCCGTGAAGATACGTGTGCCCGGCCTCCGGTGAGGTGATCTGCTTCGGGGCGCTGGAGCCGGTGGCCGGCAGGATGAAGGCGACCGAGCGGCGCGGGTTGCCGGCGTAGTTGCTGAGCGCGAGCAGCTTGCCGTCGAACGAGAGCACGTGGTCGTTGTTGTTCTGGCGGCACGGGCCAGTGTCGAGCTCGCTGACCTTGCCGGTCGCGATGTCGAAGCTGTACATCACGCCCTCGGCGCTGTTGTAGAGCAGCTTGTCGTCCGGGGTCCAGTTGGGGGCCTGGATGGACCCGGGCTCGCTGTGCAGGATCTTGCGCAGGCCCGTGCTGACATCCAGCACCTCGAGGTGGCTGCCCAGGTAGTCGCTGTACGGCTTGAAGTCGGGGGCAGCGGGGATGATCACCCGCACGTTGCTGAATACCGCCTGCTCCAGCCCACCCTGCTCGTGCCCGCACACGAACAGCCCGACGTGCAGCTCCTGCGCCAGCGCAAGCTCGATGCTGACCGACTTGTAACACTCGCCGAACCTCGCGGCAGACAGGGTGAAGCGATTGCCACTGCGTGCCAGCTGCAGCTCCGTCGGGTGAAACGACGAGAGCTCGAGCGCGGTTGCGGCGCCACCGGCGCCGGAGCGGTGCAGCAGCCAGGTGAGCGGCGCGCCGTGCACGCACGCCGCCGCATAGCGCGCGCCGCTGGCCAGCGACTCGCGCGCCACGATGCCGAGCTTGCGCAGCGGGCTCTGGCCCGCGCCGCTGAAGCACACGGTCGCCTGCACGATGAAGTCGCCGCGCAGCTTCTGGCCAGCAAAGTGAAACTGCTCGAGCTCGCCCTGCGGGTTCCAGCCCGCGCTGGACAGGGTGTAGCTCTGCTTCGCCGGATCGTACACGGTGCTGCCCGGCTGCTTGGGGGTGCTGACGTCTTGATGGTGTGCAAACGCGCCAATCGGTTTCATCGCGCGCGAGAGCAGGGCACGGGAGGCGCGGCGCCGGCAAGCGGAAACGCGAGCTGAGCGTGCGCGGTATTGGGCCGGGGGTGAAGACCAAACCCACGAGCGCACGTTCAGGGCTGCATGCGACGCGGTCGAAAGATTCGCGTGCGCTGCGAGCGGCCTGCAGCGCGTCTCGCTCCGGAGCAGCCGGCGGCGAGCTGCCGGGCAGGGCGGCCTCCTGCGCGGGCGCGGCATGTTTTCCGCGGCGCGGTGGCTCCGGGCGGAGCGGCTCGCCGTGCTTCCGGACGTGAAGCGAGGGGCGCGAACACTTGCGCATATTCGCGGCACATGAGCTGCAGACGCGGCTGTTCTGATGGATGCATGGTGAAACGCCTCCTCTGGTGCTGGCCTATCTTGATCCCGCTTGCGGCCCTGTCGGGCTGCGGCTCCACCGCGGATGGCGAGCCCTTTGATGGCGCCCCGGTGAGCAGCGCGGGCAGGAATGGCTCCACCGGGACCGGTGCCTCTGCAGCGCCCTCCAGCCCCTCGACGGCCCAGGCGCCCAGTAACCCCAACCTGGGCAACGAGGTGGCTGGACCGCTGCCGGTGGACCAGAGCTCGGACAACGCAGGCGGTGCAGGCGGCGCAGCGGGTGCCCCGGCGAACGCGGGCGCGGGTGGTGCTGCGGCCAGCGCGGGTGCCAGTGGTGCTCCGGCGAACGCGGGCGCGGGTGGCGCGCCGGTCGTGCCCCCGCCGCCGCCGCCTGCCGAGCTGGATCCGCGCAAGTGTGCCTCGTACGAGACGGGCTTCTTGCCGCTCGTGCACCAGCCGGTGTGCTCCAGCTGTCACACGAACAATGGCCGGCTGCCGCGCTTCGAGCCCTTCGGGCAAGCCGCAAGCAACTGTCGCGACATTGGGCAAGAGGTGGCGAGCGGAGACATGCCGCCCAACGGCAGGTTGAGCGCGGATCAGCTGGCGGTCGTCGCGAGCTGGGTGGCGCTCGGCTGTCCGGAGACCGCCGAGGAGGCGGCTGCGCTGTGTGCGCCGGATCCAAACGATCCCACGCCGCCGCCCCCGCCCCAGGGAGGCGGGAACGACGACGATGATGATGACGATGATGACCGGGACGACGACGACGATGATGACGACGACGACGACGACGACCGGGACGATGATGATGACGGAGCGCGAGGAGTCCTGAGCACGAGGTCCGATGAGGACCGCGGCGCCCGATTGGTCCCGGGCGCCGCGGTCCACTTATTCTGGAGGCGTCCGGCGGATGCGTCTCGAGCGCGCATGCGC
>JAICQL010000201.1 GCA_025937895.1 Polyangiaceae bacterium
CAAACGGCGAAGCCCATCAAACGGCGAAGCCCATCAAACAGCGAAGCCCATCAAACAGCGAAGCGATCTACCAGGCGATCCATCAGCTGATCCACGGTCTGGTTGATCGCCTCGAAGGTCGGGTTCTGCTCGTAGAAGTCGACGATCTCGCGCGCGCCCTGCGAAAACGGGATGGTGCAGGTGAAGCCGGGCACGAAGCGCTTGATCTTGGTGTTGTCGAAGATCACGCTGTGCGCCTTGTCGCCCAGCAGCCCAGCGCCCCAGTCCGGGTGCTCCTTGGCGATGACGGCCGAGGGCACGTGCACGATGCGCGCCTCGACGCCCGCGGCGCGTGCCAGCAGCTGGATGATCTCGTTCCAGGAGAGCACCTCGTCTGAGGTGATGTGGAAGGCTTCCCCCACCGCCTTCGGGTTGCCGAGCAAGCCCACGAAGCCCTTGGCAAAGTCCCGGTGATGAGTCAGCACCCACAGGGACGTGCCGTCGCCGTGCAGGACCACCGGCTTGCCCTGCTTCATGCGCTGCAACACCGTGTATCCGCACTGATACGGGTCGAGCGGCAGCAAGGTCTTGTCGTACGTGTGTGAGGGCCGCACGATCGTGGCGGGGAAGCCGCTGTCGCGGTACGCCTGGGTCAAGAGCTCCTCACAGGCGATTTTGTTGCGCGAGTACTGCCAGTGCGGATTATGCAGCGGCGTGGACTCGGTCAGGGGCCAGTTGTCCACGGGCTTCTTGTAAGCAGAGGCCGAGCTGATGAACAGGAACTGGCGAGTGCGACCGGCAAACAGCTCGCGCGCCACCCGGATGTGCTCGGGCACGAACGAGATGAAGTCTGCCACCGCATCGAACTCCAGCTTGCCGAGCGCAGCCAGCGCGCTCTTCGGATCGCGGATGTCGCCGTTGAGCACCCGAGCGCCCTGCGGAATGGGGCGAGGCGACTTACCGCGGCAGAGCAAATACAATTCGATGCCGCGCTCGAGCGCCAGCTCCGAGCATGCCGAGCTGATGATTCCGGTACCACCAATGAACAATACGCGCATGGCCGCCGGTGTAAGGGAGCCGCGCCTGGTTGTCACTGTCTAAGGAGGGGAGGAGGGATGGCGATGCAGCTGCCAGGCACGGATGAGCGGGCGAAGCACCTCGCGCTCCGCTTTCGACAGCACTTTGGCGCTGCACCGGATGGGGTGTGGGCGGCGCCCGGCCGCGCCAATCTGCTCGGCGAGCACACCGACTACAACGCCGGTTTCGCGCTACCCTTCGGCATCCGGCAGCGCGCGCGGGTGGCGCTGCGCCTGCGGGCGGACTCGCGGCTGCTGCTGTGCTCCGAGCAGGCAGGCGCGTGCGAGCTCTCGCTGGCAGACCTGCGGGGCGAGCGCATCGCGGGCTGGGCCGCGTACCTGGCTGGAGCAGCCTGGGCGGCGATCGATGCCGGCGCACGGGGCACGGGCCTCGAGCTGCTGCTCGACAGTGAGGTGCCAGTGGGGGCGGGGCTGTCCTCCAGCGCGGCCCTCGAGTGCGCCACGTTGCTGGGGCTGGCGGAGCTCTGGGGCTTGCAGCGGTCGCCGCTGGAGCTCGCGCGGCTGGCGCAGCGCGCCGAGCAGCGCGTGGCCGGGGTGCCTTGCGGGCTGATGGATCAGCTGGCGGCGCTTTGTGCCCGGGAGCAGCACGTGTTGTGGGTGGACTTTCAAAGCGAAGAGGTGGTGCCGCTCGCGCTGCCCCTCGTTGCCGCGGGCCTGGAGCTGTGGGCGATCGACACGCGCGCTCCGCATCAGCTCGCCAGCGGCGCCTACGCCGAGCGGCGGAATGCGTGTCAGCAGGCGGCGCGCCAGCTCGGCCTGCATAGCTTGCGCGAAGCGCAGCCCGAGCAGCTGGCTCGCGCTGCGGCGGAGCTGAGCCCGCCAACGTTGCGCCGCGCGCGCCACGTGCTCGGCGAAAATGCCCGCGTGCAGGCCGCCGTGGAGCTCCTGCGGCAGCCAGGCCCTGAGGCGCGGCTGGCGCAGCTGGGCCCGCTGCTCTCGGCCTCCCATGCATCGCTGCGCGATGACTTCGAGGTCAGCGTGCCGCAGCTGGACGTGGCGCAGGCGGCGGCCGAGGCTGCCGGAGCTCTCGGCGCGCGGCTGGTGGGCGGTGGCTTTGGCGGCTCGGTGCTGGCGCTGCTGCCGCACGGCATGGGTGAGGCGCTCGCGGCCGGGGTGCAGGGCGCCTTTGCCGCGCGCGGCTGGGCGCTGCCGCAGCTGCTCGAGGTGCAGCCTGCCGCGGGCGCGGCGCGGGTGCTCTAGCGCCAGCTCGCCGAGCGGCGCTGCTCTTCTGGCCCCAGGCAGGCTCGCCCTGGCCAGCAGCCGTTGCCAACCCCGCCGCGCTCTGCTTCGCTGCCGCCATGCTCGACACCGAGGAGCGCTCGCTGGCAGAGGCACCCGAGGCCTGGGCTCGCGCGCTGGGCATCTCGCGCGAGGCGGTGGAGCTGTTCGCACAGAGCGAGGTGATCGATCTGCATGTGGACTCGTTCATCTGGACGCGCCTGTTCGGCTATGACCTGGGCCGGCGCCACCGGCCCCGGCTCGTGCGCGGCTGCTTCTACAACCAGGTCGACGTGCCGCGCTTGCGCCAGGTGGGCATCTCCAGCGCCATCTGGGTCATCACCACCAACCCGCTGCGCACGGGTGCCGGTCGCGCGCGGGCCTTCGAGCGCAACCTGCTGCGCCTGCGCGAGCGGCTCGGCGCGCAGCCGGGGGTGGCGGTGGTGCGCAACCACAGCGAATACTGGCAGGCGCGCAGGGCAGGCAAACACGCCGCGTTTCTCGGCATCCAGGGCGGCAACGCGATCGACGCTCACCTTGGCCTGCTGCAGCTCTTGCAGCAGGGCTGGGTGCTGCGCGTCACCTTGCTGCACCTGACCAACTCCGGCCTGGGCCACACCAGCTCTCCCGCGCGGGTCGGCGGCAGCCGCACGGGCCTGTCCGCCGCCGGGCAGGAGTACGTCCAGGCGCTCAACGCTGCGCGCGTCTTCGTGGATCTGGCGCACATCAGCCGCGAGGGCTTCTTCGCGGCGCTGGCCGCCCATGATCGCTCGCAGCCCGCGATCGTCACGCACACCGGAGTGAGCGGCGTGCACCCGCACTGGCGCAACCTGGACGACGATCAGCTGCGCGCCATCGCCGCGACGGGCGGCACCATCGGGGTCATGTACCACTCCAGCTTCCTCGGTGACCCGACCTTCGGCGGGCGGCTGCTGAGCATCGTGCGCCACCTGGAGCACATCATCCAGGTGGTGGGCGAGGATCACGCCTCGCTCGGCAGTGACTGGGACGGCGCGATCATCACCCCGCGTGACATGCCCACCTGCCTCGAGCTACCGCGGCTGGTCGATGCCATGCTGCAGCGCGGCTGGTCGCCGGAGCGGGTGCAGAAGGTGCTGGGCGGCAACTTCTTGCGCTGCCTGGCCGCCTTGCGCGGCACGGGCCCCCTGAGCCCGTGAGGCCGCCCCCGTCGCGCCGAGACCGCGCCGTCGCGCTCAGGCGGCGCCGTCGCTCAGGCGCGCTGCGCCGCCATGCTCACGGTTGCTGCCTCGCCCTGCTGCACCCTGGGCGTGGGCAGCATCGGCGGCACCAGCACGCTGCGCGCCGGGATGGTGCGCTCGCGTGGCCACGCGGAGCGCTCGTCCAGGAACCACTCCGCGCGCTCGCGCCCCGCCTCGAGCAGCTGCTCGATGAAGCCCTGCCGCCGATCCAGCTTGGACGGGATGTCGAGCAACATGTCGAGCTGCTCGGCATCGAGCTGAACCACCCGCACGCGGATGTGGCGGTAGCGATGGCGTAGATCGGGGTGCAAGGTCAGCAGCTGGTTGATGCGGTCGATGAAGTACAGCTCCTGCGCCAGCGACAGGTTGCCCGACAGCTCGTTGGTGCGGTCCTTGATCTCGCGCAGGGTGCGCGGCTCGCGAGGGCGGCGCTGCGGGTTGACCTGGATGACCCAGAGCTCGTCCGGGCGCTCCAGGATGTCGGTGAACTCGCGCACGGGCGCGTTGGTGGTGAACAGGCCGTCCCAGCAGCGGTGCCCTGCCGCCTCGATGGCGCGAAACAGCGGCGGCACGGCCGCAGAGGCCACTAGCTGATCGACGTCCAGGCCCTCGCCCTGAAAGATGATGCGGTCGCCCTCCAGCATGTCCGTGGCGCCGATGAACAGCTTGGGCCGCGCGCGCCGGTCCGGATCGGTGGTCAGCCGCTCCAGCTCCATGTGCTGCGCGATCAGCCGCCGCAGCTGCGGCTCGGCGAAGGGCTCTGCCAGATAGGGCATGGCATCCACCAGCAGGGGCGTGCGCGCGGACCACACGTCCCAGGTGCTGGCCAGGAAGTTCGGCACGTCCAGCTGGCGTGCCGCCAGCGCCTGCCAGAAGCGCAGACAGCGCTCCTGCGCCTCTTCGGCGCCGCTGGAGACCAGGCCACGCCAGATCAGCGCTGCCGAGAGCGCTCCACCCGAGGTGCCGCTGAGCCCCACCAGCTGGAAGCGCTCGCGCAGATCTGGCTCCAGCAAGCGCAGGAGCACGCCAGCGCCGAACGCCGCATGCGTGCCGCCGCCCTGACAGGCGATGGCCACGTGCGGAGCAGAGCCCGGCGGTGACGGCGGCGGTGCAGGGACCTCCGGATGTTTCGAGAGTGAGCGCTCGGCCTTGGTACGGCGACGGGGATGCATCGGCGGGCTCCCGTGCAAGCGCCGGTCCAGAGCAGGCCGCACCACGCTTCGGGGTGGCGAGTAGCTCGAGCGGGTGGCCGCAGGTAGGCGAGCGTGGCGTGACGAAGCGCTCGGCGATGCGTTTTGTCACGGCGAGCACGGCCACTCGGGCAGGCGCGGGTTGCTGTTCATTCAGCGCCACCACAGGGCCCGAGTCACACCGACATCAGCCGCAGTGCGCGGATGGCAAGCGCCACCGGCAGACCACGGCGCGGCTGCCGTCGCTGAAGCGCCTTTTTTCCGGCTTCCCTCGCTGCTGGCAGCGGGTGCCACCGCCCGCCTTGCGGGAAAGTTGCCGGTTTTTCGCGGGCAAAGGCCGCCTTCCCGGCGGCTGGCCCTTCCGCGCAGTAGCCGGATGGGTCACGATCTCAGTCTGAGGTCTCGTGACAGCTGACTCGCACTTCGACTTTGTCATCATCGGCTCAGGCTTTGGCGGCAGCGTCGCCGCGCTGCGCCTCGTGGAGAAGGGCTACCGAGTCGCCGTGCTCGAGCAGGACTCCGATTATGGGGCGGGGGATTTTGCCAAGACCAACTGGGACCTGCGCCGCTGGCTGTGGATGCCGCGGCTCGGCTTTCGGGGCATCATGCAGATGCGCTTCTTCCGGCACGTCACCGTGCTGGCGGGGGCAGGAGTGGGCGGCGGCTCTCTCGGCTATGCGTGCACCTTGCCCACCCCGCCTGCCTCCTTCTTCAAGGCCGAGGGCTGGGCGGGCCTGGCCGACTGGCGCACGGAGCTGACCCCCCACTACGAGACGGCCAAGCGCATGCTGGGCGTGGCCCGCGTGCCCCAGCTGTTCCCCGCGGATCGGCTGCTCAAGCGCGTGGCCGAGGCTCGCGGGCAAGCTGACAAGTTCCAGGTGACGGAGGTGGGCATCTACTTCGGCGCCGCCGGTGAGAAGGTGCCGGATCCGTACTTCAACGGCGCCGGCCCCGAGCGGCGGGGTTGCCGCTTTTGCGGTGCGTGCATGACGGGCTGCCGGTACGAGGCCAAGAACACGCTCGACAAGAACTACCTGTACCTGGCCCGCCAGCGCGGCCTGGTGTTGCACGCCGATACAGAGGTCATCGACGTGCGACCGGGCGGCGCTGGTTACGAGGTGACTGCGCTGCGCGGGCGCTCTGGCTTTGCCTTCCTGCGCGAGCGCGTGAAGTACAGCGCCGAGCGGGTGATCTTTGCCGGCGGAGCGCTCGGCTCGGTGGAGCTGTTGCTGCGCTTGAAGGAGCGGGGCGTGCTGCCCAGGCTCAGCGAGCAGCTGGGCCGGCGCGTGCGCACGAATGAAGAGTCGCTGGTTGGCGTGATGGCTCGCTCGCGCAAGCGCGCGCTCAGTCAGGGGGTGGCCATCGGCTCGATGCTCGAGACGGATGAGCACTCGCACGTGGAGGTCGTGCGCTACGGCGAAGGGTCCGGCTTCTGGCGCGTGCTGAGCTTGCCGTATATCGCCAAGGATCTGCCCGGGCCGCTCAAGATTCTGATGGCCCTGGTCAAGATCGTGCTGCATCCGCTGGACTTCTTGCGCACGTACCTGGTGTCGGACTGGGCCAAATACTCGGCCATCCTGCTGTACATGCGCGCGTACGAGGGCACCTTGCGCATGCGCCTGCGGCGCGGGCCGTTTGGCGCCGCCATGGGCAGCGCGCTCGACGGCAGCGCGCGCCCCCGCGCGTACATGCCGGAGTCGGCGGAGCTGATCTCGCAATACGCCTATGAGGCGGACGGCTACCCCATCGCGGTCTCCTCCGAGACTTTGCTCAACGTGCCGACGACGGCACACCTCCTGGGTGGCTGTTGCATGGGCACGAGCGCCGAGACGGGGGTGATCGACGCGCAGCACCGTGTCTTTGGCTACCCCGGGCTGTACGTGATCGACGGCTCTGCCATCTCCGCCAACCCCGGGGTCAATCCCAGCTTGACCATCACGGCGCTGGCCGAGCGCGCCCTGAGCTTCATCCCGGTCAAGGCGAGCGCCGGCGCGACCCGACAGGAGCCCGAGCGCTCACGGGCAGAGCCGCAGGCGGAGCTGACCGTAGCGCCCTGAAACGGGCGGCCACCAGCTCGCGTCAGGCCGGCCGCAGCTCGCACAGCCGAGCCGCCGCGTGCTCCAGGGTGCTGTCGCTCTTGGCAAAGCAGAAGCGCAACAGGCGCTGCGCCGGTGGTGTCTCACAGAAGGGCGAGACCGGGATCGTTGCCACGCCCGCCTCCACCACCAGCCGGCGCGTGTACTCCAGGTCCGGCTCGCTGGAGAGCGCAGAGTAGTCGGCGAGCTGAAAATACGTGCCCGCCACCGGCAGCAGGCGAAAGTGCGAGCCGGCGAGCAGCTGCCGGAACCTGTCGCGCCGCTGCTGGTAGAACCCCGGCAGCTCGTGCACCAGCCCGGGCTGCTGCTCCAGCACGTCCGCGAAGGCGTGCTGCGCGGCCGTCGAGGTGCTGAAGGTGACGAACTGGTGGACCTTGCGCAGCTCGGTGGTGAGCTGAGGCGGCGCCACGACCCAGCCCACCTTCCAGCCCGTGGCGTGGTACGTCTTGCCGAACGAGCCGACGACGAAGCTGCGCTCGCGCAGCTCCGGGTGCCGCAGCAAGCTCTGATGCTCGCGCCCGTCGTACACGATGTGCTCGTACACCTCGTCAGACAGCAAGAAGGCGCGCGTGTCGCGCACGATGCGGGCCAGAGTCTCCAGATCCTCCGGGGAGAGCACGGCACCGCTCGGGTTGTGCGGAAAGTTGAGGATGATGAGCCGCGTGCGCGGGCTGAGCGCGCTCGCCAGGCGCTGCCAGTCGATGCCGAACTCCGGGTTGAGCGGCAGATGGAGCACCCTGCCGCCCTGCAGCAGCACCGCCGGCTCGTACGAGTCGTAGCAGGGATCGAACACGATCACCTCGTCCCCGCTGCGCACCACGGCCGTGATGGTGTCGAACAGCCCCTCGGTGGCGCCGTCGGTCACGGTGATGTAGCTCTCCGGATCGAGCGGCGCGCCGTAGTCCCGGCTCAGCTTGTGCGCGAGCTGCTGTCGCAGCCGCGGCACGCCCGCCATCGGCGCGTACTGGTTCTTGCCGTCGCGCACGTGGCGCTGCAGCGCCTCCGCGAAGGCGGGTGGCGGCTCGAAATCGGGGAAACCCTGGCCCAGGTTCAGCGCGCGGTGTTGCTCGGCCAGGCGCGACATGACCGTGAAGATGGTGGTGCCGACCCGCGGCAGCTTGGAGTCGAGGTGCATGCTCAGACGGGTTCGCTCGGCAAGGCAGGGTAGTGCTGGCCGCCGGCGGGGCCACACGAGAGGGCAGCGCCCGCCTGCGTCGGCTCGTCTCTGGCCTCGGCTTTCGCGAGCGCGTCCAGATCCAGGCGCGCCAGCGCGAGCCAGCCGCCCGCGCGCGGGCTGTACGCGCTGGAGGTGACGGTGCCCAGCGCCTGCCCTGCGCCATCCAGCACCTCGCTGCCCGCGGGCAGCAGCGCCTGCGCGGGCGCCTCGATGCGCAGCAGCCGGGTGCTGCGCTTGACCTTGCCCCGCATGTCCTGCATGCACACCACCTCCTGCCCGAGGTAGCAGCCCTTGCTCCAGTTGACGGCGCGGCGCTCCAGCGCAGCCTCGTGCGGCCTATCCTTGCCGTCGTAGTCACGGCCAAACTCGGGCAGGTTGCGCTCCAGGCGCAGCCGCAGCCAGTCGGCTTCACCGAGCAGCCGCCCCGCGCACGCTGCCTCCACCTCGCTGGCGCGCGCCTGCTCCACCGAGAGCAGCGCGCCGCCGAGACCCGTCCAGTCGAGCGGCGCCGCGGCCCCATCGAGCTGCTGCGCCAGCTCCCGTGCGCGCGTGGCGGCGCCGGGCCCGTGCAGGGTGAACCAGTGCCGCGGCGAGGCGGGGCGAGCGAGCTCCGCGTCTTCCATGATCAGCATGCGGCCGAGCTCGACCTCCACGCTGTCGATGGTGCCGGGCGCCAGCGCGATCAGCAGCTGGTCAGCCGTGGCCAGCACCCACAGCTCGCTCTGGACCTTGCCCTGGCGGTTGAGCGAGAGGCCCCACGTCCCTTGCCCCGGCTGCAGCTTGCTCACCTGGCAGGTGATGAGCCCCTCCAGCCAGCTCGCGCGCTCCGGCCCGCTCACGGTGAGCGTGTCCCAGCCCTCACACGAGCGCACGGCCACGTCGCCGCGGGCCGCGTCGGCAGCCGTTTCAGCCAGGGTCCCTGCAGGCGGCGAGCTTTCCACGGAAGACATCGGCTTCGATATATTGGACCGGGAGAGCCTGGTCCAGCCCCGGACCAGCGGCTGGTGGGGCTGGAAACACGGGGCGGGGCCCGTTGAAGCATTTCGAAGGCCCGAGTACATCGCCGGTATGAAACCGCTGGACCTCACGAATCGCTGGATCATGGTCACTGGGGCCTCTTCGGGCCTGGGGCGCGAGCTGGCGAGGGTGCTGGCCCGCGATCACGGCTCCAACCTGGTGGTGGTGGCGCGCCGCCGCGACCGGCTCGATGAGCTTGCCAGTGAGCTGGAGAACAACCATGGCGTGTCGGTGCGCGCGGTCACCGCAGATCTGGCACAGATCGATCAGGTCGACCGCGCCTTCGCCGAGGCCACCCAGGAGACCCCGCTATACGGCGCCATCCTCAACGCCGGCATGACCCACTTTGGCAAGTGGGACGAGCTGGGCTGGGAAGAATACGAGCGCATGCACGCGCTGAACGTTACCAGCGTGGTGCGCATGACCACCAAGCTGCTGCCCTATCTCGAGCAGCGCCGCGAGCAGGGCGGTGTGATGCTGGTATCCAGCATGGCCGGCGTCGTGCCCACGCCGTACCAGACGGCGTACTCCGCCACCAAGGCGTTCCTGGTGCACTATGGCTGCGGCCTGCACCACGAGATGTGGCCGCGCGGGGTGAGCGTGACCACGTTCGTGCCCGGCGGCATTCGCACCGAGATGACCGAGGGCGCCGCCTTCAACGATCTGCGCAGCTGGCTGATGCCGGCAGAGCGCTGCGCGCGCGAGGCCGTGCGGGCCTTCCGCGATCGCGAATACGTGTTCAGCCCCGGCTTCGTGTACCGCTGGGGCTCCGCGGTCACGCGCCTGCTGCCGCAGCGCTTCTTCATCAGCCGCGTGGCGGAGCAATATCGCCGCTCGCTCGAGCGCAGTCGCGGCTGAGCACGGCGAGAGAGCAGGGGGGCCGGACCTGCGCTGGCCGGCGCCGTGCGGCAGCTCGGGGCAACGCGCGGCCCTCGCCGTTTTCGTCTGTGGCGGCACACACCATCCACATCGTGAAGCGCGCTGGTCGTTGCCACGCGCGCGAGCGCGTGGAAGTCTCGTGCCGCACACGAGAGACCATGAGCTCCTCCGTTCCGCTTTCATTTCACCCGCATGCGGGCGCGCTCCGGCGCTGGCCGGCGGCGGCCGCCGTGGCTCTGCTGGCAGCCGCGTGCACCGTGGACTCCGAGCCGCTGTTCCAGCGGGTGGAGCCTCTGGATACCAGCGTGAGCCGCCCCGGCAACCTGCCAGCATTTCCGGCACCGGGTAGCAGTCGCGGCGTCACTGGCGCGGCCAGCGATGGCGTGCGCGGCGACGCCATCGCGGGGCTGCTCGGCGTGGACGCGGGCGTGACGGACGGCGGCGCTCGAGCGCCGGATGCCGGCGACGCGGGCGCGGAGTGCGCGGCGGACGCGGAGTGCGACGACGGCAACGAGTGCACCGATGACGAGTGCAGCCTGGGGGCGTGCCGCAGCTCGGCGCGCGCCGCGGGCGCCGCCTGCGGCAGCCTGCTGGAGAGCGAGTGCACCCAGCCGGACAGCTGCGACGGAGCCGGCAACTGTGTGCCGAACGACAGGGCGGCAGACACACCGTGCGGGCGTGACGGCAGCAGCGGCTGCACGGCGGATGCCTGCGATGGCGCGGGCAGCTGCGTGGCGCAGGAGCTGCCCGCGGGCACTCCGTGTGGTGACGACGGCGAGGGCTGCAACTCGCCCACCTGCGACGGCGCGGGCAGCTGCGAGCCAGCGCCGGAGCCAAACGGCTCCGCCTGTCCCGGTGGTAGCTGCAGCCTGGGGTCGTGCGTGGCGGGCCAACCCGTGGGCTGCCCTGCTGCGCTGGCCAGCGATGTGCCCCTGCAGCTCGGCTGGAGCTCCGCGGAGCGGCCCAACCTGGGCCAGGGCAGCTGCGACGAGAGCGTGGCCACTCCGGATTTTGCGCTCGTGTTCAGCGCGCCGGCGGCCGGAGATTATCGCATCGAGGCGCAGGGCTCGGCGGACTCGGTGCTGGTGGTGCGCGCGGGCGCGTGCAGTGACAATGGTCAGCTCGCCTGCAACGACGATCGCACCGCGAACAACCGCGATCCGCGCATCGACCTCAGCCTGAGCGAGGGGCAGGCGATCACCATCTACGTGAGCGAGTTCGGCAACGGCAGCAGCGGCGCCGGCACGCTGCAGATCAGCTTGCTGTGAGATCAGCTTGCTGTGAGGCGCCGCTGCATCTCCGCTGTGAGCCATGAGCACTGAAAGCACGCCCCCATCGCCCCCCGGTGCGGCCGCGCACGAGCTGTACACGCACGGCCACGCTGCTGCCACGCTCCGCCAGCACGGCCAGCGCACGGTCGAGGAGGCTGGCGCCTTTCTCCTGCCGCACCTGCAGCCGGGCATGTCTGCCCTGGACGTGGGCTGTGGCCCGGGCAGCATCACCCTCGGCCTCGCCCGGCGGCTCGCGCCGGGAGCGGTGGTGGGGCTCGATTCGTCCATGGCCGCACTGGCAGAGGCTCGCGCCGGTGCCAGCGCAGGGGGGCTCGACAATCTCACGTACGTGCAGGGCAGCGTGTACCAGTTGCCCTTCGGCGACGCCTCGTTCGACGTGGTGTACGCGCATCAGGTGATGCAACACCTGGGCGAGCCGGGCGCGGCCCTGCTGGAGATGTTGCGCGTGTTGCGTCCGGGCGGCATCGTGGCCGTGCGTGACGTGGACTGGGGCACCGCTGCGTATTGGCCTGCCGAGCCCGGGATCGCGCGCTTCATCGAGGCGCACTTCCAGACCTGGCGGCGCAATGGCGGTGAGCCATGTATGGGGCGCAAGCTGCGCGCGCTGTTCAACGCCGCGCCCGTCAGTGGGCTGGAGGTGACGGCCGGCGACTGGTGTTACGCCACTCCGGCCGAGACGCTCGCCTGGGGTGAGTCCTACGCCGAACGGCTGCTGACCTCGCCGATGGGTGAACGAATGGTGGAATATGGCCATGCCACGCGAGCGGAGGTGGAGGCCATGGCAGCAGGGTTTCGCAGCTGGGCCGCACACCCCGATGCCTTCTGGACGTTCACGCAGGTGGCAGCGCTGGCCCGCAAGCGGATCGCCCGCTGAGCACAGCGGGTGAGCAGCGGCGTTGCCACAAGCCGCTTTTCTGGGCTCGAGGGGCGGCGTATGGTCCTGCGCCATGCGTTCCTCGTTGATTGCTTTGTCGGGTTTTGCGCTGATTCTTGCGGCTTGCTCGAGTGACTCCACCGAGCAGGAGGTGGGCGGTCTGGCAGCGGCCGGAGCAGGCGCTGGCACGAGCGCTGCGCCCGAGCCGGGCGGTGCGGGGCCCAGCGAGCCGGGTGCAGCGGCAGAGCCGGGCGAGGCTGCTGCCCCTGCAGCAAACGGTGCCGGCAACGAGGGCGGGCCGATGACATCGGGCCTCGTCGGTAGCGCTGGTGCGGCGGGCGGAGGCAGCCCGCCCGCAGGCGAGATGCCAGCGGCGATGCCACCACCCCCAGTGGGCACCGAGCCGCGTCCCCCATCGGAGGCCATCTGTCCGCCAGGGCCCTTTGCGGCCAGCCCGCTGCCTGCGGGCCTGGCGCCGCCCGAGCCCGTGTGCAGCGGCATGACGTTCACCGAAGGCGCGGTGTGGTTCGCTTCGCTGAACACGCTCTTCTTCTCGGACTTCACGGTGAGCAACTTCGCGGGCCCGAGCCGCATCCTGAGCTTTACCCCCGGCGGGCAGTGTGAAGAGTTCATCCCCAACGCCGGCACCAACGGCCTGGTCATCGCGCCCGACGGCAACCTGCTGGGCGCGCGGCACGGCGATCAGACGCTGACCATCTTCGACCTGATGACAAAGGAGCCCACCGTGCTGGTCGCGGACAACGACGGGCTCGCCTTCAACTCGCCGAACGACATCGCCGTGCGCAGCGACGGCAACCTGTACTTCACCGATCCCTCGTACCTGCGCGGCAACCGTCCGGCAGAGCAGCCCACCCGCGCGTACCGGCGCGACCCGAGCGGCGCGTTGACCGTGATCGAGGAGGGCGGCAATACCAACGGCATCACGCTCTCCCCGGACGAGACCAGGCTGTACGTCAGCCTGCTCGGCGGCGGCAACAGCATCCTGGTGTTCGATGTGGATGCTGCTGGCGCGGTGAGTAACCGGCAGACGTTCGTGGCCGGCACCGGCTCTGACGGCATGGCGATCGACTGCGCCGGCAACCTGTACATCACCAGCAACGGGACGGTGCAGGTGTTCTCGCCGGACGGGCAGCAGCTCGGGGTCATCCCCGCTCCCGGTGCGGCCAACGTGGCGTTCGGCGGCGCCGAGCGGCGGACCTTGTTCATCACCGCCACCACGCAGCTCCTGGCGATCGAGCTGGCCATCCCCGGCTTGCCGTACTGATGTTGGCGTTCCCGGCTGCAGAGCATCCGCGCGGCTCGCTCTTCTTCGATCTGGACGGCACGCTCACCGATCCGCGCGAGGGCATCGTGGGCTCGATCCGGCATGCGCTCCAGCGGCTCGACTGCGCGGTTCCGCCGGATCCGGAGCTGGACTGTTGCATCGGGCCGCCGCTGCGCGACTCGTTCTGCCGGCTGGTGGGCGAGGCGCTGGCAGACGTCGCGGTCGAGCACTATCGCGCGCGCTTTCGCGTGCTCGGCATGTTCGAAAACCGCGTGTATCCGGGCATCCCCGAGGCGCTCGCGGCGCTCGGCGCCGCGGGCTGGCGGCTCCTGGTGGTCACCTCCAAGCCTGGCGTGTTCGCGGAGCAGATCCTGCGTCACTTCGCGCTGAACGGGTACTTCGCCGCCGTGTACGGCTCGGAGCTGTCCGGGCTGCGCGCGGACAAGTCCGAGCTCATCGCGCACGTGCTAGCCAGCGAAGGGCTCGCGCCCGAGCAAGCGCTGATGATCGGCGATCGCTGCCACGACGTCGTGGGAGCGCGCAGCAACGGTGTGCGAGCGGCCGGGGTGCTGTGGGGCTACGGCACGCGCGAGGAGCTCGGGGCAGCGGGCGCGGAGCGCCTGTACGAGAGCGTTCCGCAGCTGCAGGCTGACCTCGCGCCGTGCTGAGCGCTCAAGGCGCGCTCGCGCGCAAGCTCTCGAGCAGCGCGCCGATCCCCGGCCGATAGCCGTAGTCGCTGCTGCCCGGATCGGCGACGTTGCGCGCGCAGACCGAGGTGACCACGGAGCTCTCGCCCAGATCCTTCAGCACCTGCAGCTGGCGCAAGGCCGGGCTGGCTCCGGCCCAGTATTGCAGGGTGCCGGGTGAGCTCACGCCCGGAGTCTGCTCGCACAGCGGCGAATCATTGAAGCTCGGGAAGCACTCGCAGAAGCTGGTGATGGGATCTTGCTCGGCACAATCCACTGGCCGCGCCAGCGGGAAGATGCAGGCGTATTGGAGGTCGTCCGGGGCCCCCTCCGACGACACGACGCTCGTGGTGTCGTAGTCGCGGCCGTTGAGGGCGTTGCCCGCCGTGACACCCGGACGAGGCAGCTCCGACTCCACCATCTGCGGCAACGCCGGCAGGGTGCGAGGCACGCTCGCCACCTCGGGCTCGGTGTCCGTCGCAGGGCGCCAGGCCACCCCGGGCGAGCCCAGCACCTGACTCCAGGTGGAGTCACCCTGGGCGCTCAGCTCGGCCGCGCTCTTGTAGCGTAGCGCGGTGGCTGGCAGCGGCTCACCGCCGGGGCTCACGCCTGCCGACAGAGCTTGCCAGGGCACCCCCACCAGCCCGGCCAGCACGATCTGCGCGCGGCTGCGCCCACCTTCGTACAGCCCGTTGGGCCGTAGCTGGTCCGGGGCGCAGCCCTCGGCCGCCAGATCCAGCGCGTCGATGCACAGCTCCGGCTGGGTGAGCGCGTTGACGTAGCGCTGGGTGGGGTTCAAGAAGTCGAAGCCGAAGCGGCGCTTCTGCTCGAAGCAGCGCAGGTTTCTGCCGTCTTGCTCCGGGGCCAGGCGGTTGGGATTCGGGTTATCGACGGTGCA
>JAICQL010000069.1 GCA_025937895.1 Polyangiaceae bacterium
ATGCGCTGCAAGAGGGCGTGGCGACCGCGTGGCACGAGAACCCCCAAGCCATTGCCATCCGGGAGCTGAGCTGGGGTTCATTGCCTGCCTGCCGGGTCTGCGATCTGCGCAGCTACTGCTCGCGCTGCTTAGCGCAGGCGCAGCTGGAGGTAGGTGACGCGCGCTTCCCGTACGAAAACGCCTGCCAGCGCGCGCGCTGGGAGTACCAGATCCGACACGGCGACGCGCCGCTGATCGAGGCGAAGCAAGGCTCGGCGAGCATCGGTCCGTATCGGCACACTGCGGGGCATCACTTCGTGCGCGAGCACTTCGAGCTGACGACCGCTGATCAGCAGTTGCTCGCAGAAAACCCCTGGCTGCGAGAGCCGCAGAGCGCGGGGAAAGCCCAGCCTGGCCAACTGGTTCGCCTGCGTCGCTCCAAAGACGCACCCCTTACGTAGAGTGACCCTGCGCCGTCAATGACGGCTGGGCATGACACCTGGGATCGCGAACGCGTTGTGGGGCGCGGCCATCCTTCAGGTCTCCGCTTGCCCTTGAACAGGACGACGCATGGGGATTTCACGACGACACTTCTTGACCGGCCGAGCTTCGGGGGCGCTTCTGCTTGGAGGGCTGGCGATCGCCTGCAGCGACGGCGACATCTCCATTGTCGATCCGACCGCGCTGGACATCGATCCTCCGGGCTGGGGCGGCACGGCGGGCCAGCTGCACGGCGGTGATGCAGGCACCTCGGGCGGCAGCGACGGCAACCCTGCCGGTTCCGGAGGCTCCGCAGGAAGCGGTGAGCTCCCCGACGGTGGCCCTCCTCCTCCACCACCGGCGTGCGCGGTGGCGTTCGTGACGCCGTCTCCCGACGAGGTCCCGCTCACCTTTGGCCCCGCCGACGATCAGGATGGCACGGCCTGTGGCAACGCCTTCACCACCAACGTGGTGGTGAGCTCCAGTGGCGCCACCGTGACGCTGTTCGCCGATGACGCCCCCGTCGCCACCCAGCCAGTGAGCGGCTCGAGCAGCTCGTTCGAGGACGTGCTGCTGGGCTCGCGCACGCCCGCGACCAGCACGCTGCGCGCGGTGGCCACCATGTCCGATGGCCGCACGTGCGAGGCCAGCCTCGGCGGGCTGGGTGTCGACTGTGCGGGCCCCACCTGCACCCTGACCGGTCCCAACACCAACGCCTGGCTCACCAGCGACGACGATCTCAACCCGGGCACTGGTGGCCTGCAAACGAACTTCACGCTGACCACGGAGGCGGCGAACGCCGGCACCGAGGCACGCTTGTTCCTGAACGGCGACACCGCCAACCCGCTCGTCACCACGGTCCAGGATGATACCGCCACGTTCCCGGGTGTGACCCTGAGCGAGGGCCCAGCGCGCACCGTGCAGGGCGAGTGTCGTGACCCATACGGAAATGTGACCTTGTCCGCGGTGGCGACCTGGTCTGTCACGCTCGCCGAGTGCGAGGTGGCGATCGTCTCCCCCACGCCTGGAACGGACCCGCTCACCCTGGGGCCGGGCGACGATCAGGACTCGGAGGCCTGCGGCACCGACTTCACCACGAGCGTCGAGGTCGCGACCAATGCAGCCAGCGTCGCACTGCAAGTCGACGGGCAGGCTGTGAACACGCTGAGCGTGAACGGCTCCAGCGTCGAGTTCGAGGACGTGATCCTGGGCACGCGCACGCCTTCTTCCAGCACGATCACGGTAATCGCCACCATGGCGGACGGCCGCACCTGCACGGCCAGTCGCGAGAGCATCGTCGTCGATTGCGAGGGACCAAGCTGCACTCTGGTGGCCACCACCAACGATCCGTTCTTCAACCTCAGCAACGACGAGGACCTCGTCACCGACGAGCTGCAGACGACCTTCCGCGTCGACACCGGGGCGGAGAACGTCGATCAACAGGCTCGCCTGATCATCAATGGCGATGATGACGCTGCCGAGAGCGAGCTCTTCGACGCCAACGGCGGCGCGGCCAGCGCAACCTTCTCGCCCGTGACCCTCGAGGAGGCCCCCCTGCACACGGTGCAGGCGGAGTGCGAGGACGAGTTCGGCAACCTGACCCGCTCCAGCGCGCTGAGCTGGGCGGTGGACCTCACCCCCTGCACCGTCGAGATCGACAGCGTGGCCAATGATGCCGACCCGATCACCCGCCTGCTCGACAACGTTCCGGGTGGTGACATCCAGGTGAACGTCGTGGGCCGCGTGATCGGCGACAACTGCGCAGGCGTACGCGTTGGCGTATGCGGTGAGCCGCTCGGACAGTTCGACACCGCCGCGGTCGACAGCAACGGCGACTGGACCTTGCCGGTCGGCCTGGCCGACGTGAGCGGTGAAGGCGAAGTTTGCGCCGAGGTGCAAGATGATGCCGAAAACATCACCGGAGATAGCGTGCCCGTGGAGGTGCGCAGCGAAGCCCCGGTGGTCGAGGTCGCGTCGCCCCTCGATGGCGAGAGCTTCAACGTGGCGGGCAGCCCCAGTGCCACCGCCGACCTCGACACGGCAACCGCAGCTTGCGAGGCGGAGGTGGCCGTCAACTGCACGGATGTCGGCGCCGCGGTGACCCTGATCGTCGACGGCGATGCGCTGCCGACCACGGCCACGTGCGTGGCAGACGCGGGCGCGCTCGCGCCCTATGCAGGCAAGGCCACGTTCAGCTCCGTCAGCCTGTCCGAGCTCAGCGGCACGCACACGCTGGCGGCGGAGCAGACGGTGGCAGGCCTCGTTGGCACCTCCGCCCCCATCACCGTGAACAGCGACTGTGTGGCTCCTGTCGTGGCGATCACCGACCCGGTGTGCAACAGCCAGCTGCACCTGGTGGACGATGACGAGGATGGCAACCTGGCTGACCTGCAGTACAGCGTCGACGTGAGCAACGGCGGCGTTCCCGAGGTGTCGTTGGCCGTCACGAGCGTTGGTGGCACGAACAACCTTTCGGCGACCGGTGATGCGACCACCACCACCTTCTCAGCCGTAAACTTTGGCCAGCCCGGAGAGGTTACGCTGACCGCCAGCGCAACCGACCCGGCCGGCAACCTCGGCACGAGCGCCGCATGCCTGGTCACCGTGGTGGTGGAGCCCACCGTCAACATCCTGGTCCCCACTGCCGATCAGGTGCTCAGCACTGCGGACGACTGCGATGCGGACGGCGGCTTCGGCGTGACCGTGAGCGGCACTACCAGCGCCCCCGCGGGTAGCACCGTCGAGGCCAGCGTCGGCGCGGCCACCCCGGTCGTCCTCGACCCCGTCGTGGCGGGCGGCGGTGGTCTCAACACCTTCAGCGGCTGCGTCGCCATCGAGGACGGCGTCGGTCAGGTCATCACGGTGGTGATCACGGATGCGCCGAATCCAGCGGGCAGCGACACGGTCACCATCTCTACCGACACGCAGGCGCCCACCACCCCGGTGGCAGCCCCGCTGGTGTCGATCACCAACCGCCGTGAGGGCCAGGTGACCTTCGAGTGGTCCCACGTGGCCGACACCGACGGCAGCACGCTGGCGGGCTACGAGCTGCGCTGCGCGGCCTCGGCGATCACCGATGACACCGCCTGGGACGCCGCCCGCCCGCTCACCGTGAACACGGTGGGGGCACCCACCGGTGGCGCCAATGCGTCCGAGCTGATCCCCGACCCCGGTTGCGTCGACAACGACAATGACGGCGTCAACGTGTGCCGTGGGTTCCGCGTCGGCACGACCGAGCACTGCCTGATCCGTGGTCGCGACATCGCGGGTCAGCTGACCCCGGTGGACGGCGGCAGCGGCAGCGTGGCGGTGAGTGTGCCGTTCGAGGAGACGGTGTTCACCGCGGTGCTCAACTCCACGACGCAGACGAGCTTCACCAACGTGGTGGGCCTTGGGGATGTCAACGGCGACGGCGCCCACGACATGCTCTACGGGGCCATCAGCCAGGGCCTGCAGCTCTTCTTCGGCAGCACGGCGGGCAACCCCGTCGATACCACGGCGGACGTTACGTTCACGAACGGTGGCGTCTCCGGCTTCGGTGCGGTGCTGGCGAACCTTGGTGACGTGAACGGTGATGGCATCGCCGACTTTGCAGCCAGCGCTCGCGCACTGAACCCCGGCGCGGGTGCCAACACGGGTATGGTATACGTGTTCTTCGGCAGGAGCACCAACAGCTGGCCCGCCTCCATCACCGTCAACCCGGGCGGTGGTGCAAACTGTGGCGCCGACGTGTGCCTGGTGGGCAGCACCGCGAGCGCCTTCTTCGGCTGGGACATCACCGGAACGGACTTCAACGGCGACGGGGTCAATGACATCGTCGTGGGCGCCCGCGCCAGCGGCGGAGTCGGAGCGGTCTACGTGATCCTGGGCGGCACGCAGCTGCAGGTGACGGCTGGTACGAGCATCAGCGTACCCAGCGGCAACCCGAACGGCTTCGTGCTCAGCCCTCCTGCTAGCCGCAGTCTGTTTGGACACGCCATTGCAGCGGTGGGCTCGGGCTCGGACGCTCGCGGCGATCTGGCCATCAGCGCCCTGGGTACCAACGGGGGTAATCCGGCGGCACTGCTCTATATGGCCGGTGAGGCCTATCCTGGCGGCAGCAGCGGCTTGATAGCACCCTCGGCTACCCCCCTGGTCGAGGTCTCCGTGGGCAGCGGCGCCGACTTTGCCACGACCGTAAAGGCGATCGGCGACTTCAACGGCGACAATCTCAGAGATCTCGCGCTGGGTCGCAACTTCTCGGCGGGTGGTGGCCTGGGTAGGGCGGAGCTGCTTCGCCGCCGCGACAACCCCACGTTCAGCGAGGGCCCAGGCTTCCGCTTCGAGTTCTCGGCAACGGGGGTCGACAACGACTTCGGCAGCTACATCGCGACGGGGCACTACAGCCACCCAGGCCTGCTCAGCGCCGGCGACCTCGACGGCGACGGCATGACCGAGCTTGCCGTGGGCTCGACCACGGGTACCGATATCGCGAACCCCGTGCCAGGCACCCTGGCGCTGTTCTACGGCACTCCCACCCTGGCCAATCGCACGCGGGCCACGGCGGACTTCGGCCTCACCGGCGGCGCCACGAGCCTCTTGGTCCCGAACTTCGTCGGCGACTTCGACGGCGATGGCTTCAATGATCTGGTGGTGATCGATGGTGGAACGGGTACCGACCGGCTGCTCCTGTTGCACTGAGCGCCAGAAAGGCACGGGGAGCTCAATGGCTCGAGCAAACTTTACTGCCCCGGCGTGGCTTGCTAGCCTGATAGGATGCGGAACGTGAACTCAGCAGAACCAGCGACCGCGCTCGCTCAGGACCCGCCACGCCGGCCTTATGAGCCTCCGGCCATCGAGGAGACGAGCGAGTTCGAGACGCTGGCCTTGAGCTGCACCGGTCTGGTCAATGAGATCGCGTGTTACGGCGCTGGCACGTACACCACCAGCTGATGGGGACGGGGGGGCCACAAATGGGCGGCCCCGCCCTGCTTGCAGGCGCTCACGTGTTCTTCGCCACTCTCTTCCGCAACCACTGCCCCACCTCCCGCACGGAGTCGTGAGCCCACTGCTCGCCCTGCTCCAGCGCCTGCAGGCAGGAAAACCGCAGCTGCTCCCGCGCTGAGGCCTGCGCCGCCGGCTCATAGCCCCACGGCTCGAGCTCGTGGCGCGTGACCCAGGCCGTGTAGCGCACGATGGGCGACTCTGGCTGCGCCTTCCAGCGCCCGAGCGGCTTGCGATCGAAGCGCCCGCTCACGTCCTGGAACGCGGAGTTCTCGCGCCATTCGGTGCTGCCGTGCGCGCGGCTGCGCTGAAAGTGCAGCTGGCCGATCTCCGGGTCGATCTCGAGCTCCAGCCATCGTCCGAGGCGCTGCACGGTGGCGCTGGGGTCCGCCAGCAGGTCCTCGAAGCGCAGGGCCAGCAGCCGCGGGTGGTCTGCCAGCTCTCGGCATAACGTGGCCGTGTCCCGCCAGGTGCGCGCGTACAGCTCGATGCCGCCGCCGGTGCGGTGGAAGAAGGAGAGCGCGGCGTCGCGCGGATCGCGCAGCAGGAGCAAGCAGTACGCGTCCGTCTGCGCCAGCGTGCTCCGCAGCTCGGGCGGTGGCAGCAGCAGCTTGTGCCCCACCCAGCGCTCCCCCGCCGACGCCAGCTCTGCGAGCACCGCACGGTGCAGCTCATCCAAGGTGCGGAAGGCGTCGGGCTTCACCAGCACGGGGTGGCGCACGCGCAGGAACTGATCCCGGATGAGCGCCAGCGCGATCCTGCGCTCTCCCAGCTCGAGCGCGGCGCCCCACTGCTTGTTCAGCCGGCGCTGCGCCTCCAGGAACGCAGGAAAGTAGTCGGTGAGAAACTGCACCCCTCGCTGCCCTGCCAATAACGTCGCCACCAGCGTGGTGCCACTGCGCGGCAAGCCCGCGAGGATCATCCGGCGAAAGCCGCCCGCTGCTGCTGTCATGGCTCCATCATCTGCAGCACCCCGCGCCGTTCCAGCAAGCACAGCAGCTCCTGCGCGCTCTGCTCCAGGGTCTGCTCGGCGGTGTGCAGCACCAGCTCCGGCGCCTCGGGCGGCTCATAGGGGGCGCTCACTCCCGTGAACTCCAGCACCTCCCCTGCCCGGGCCCTGGCGTACAGGCCCTTCACGTCGCGGCGCTCGCACTCGGGCAGCGGGCAGGAGACGTGCACCTCCAGGAAGTGGCCGATGGCCGCGCGCACCTCCTGACGGGTGCGGGCGTAGGGGCTGATGGCGGCTACCAGCACGATCACGCCGTTGCGGGTGAGGAGCTGGGCCACGTAGCCCATGCGGCGCACGTTGAGATCGCGGTCGCGCTGGGTGAAGCCGAGCTCGGGGGAGAGCCGCTGGCGCACTTCATCGCCATCCAGCACTTCCACCCGGCAGCCGCGCTCGCGCACCGCCACCGCCACTCGCTGGGCAAGGCTCGACTTGCCGGAGCACGGCAGCCCGGTGAGCCACACCGTAACGCCCTGGTCGGCATTCACGGCAGCATCATCGATAGTCCTGGTTTGCGCAGTCCAGTAAAATGCGGGATCGGCTTGGTTGCGCTCGCTGCATGCTACGCTGGCTGAGCACCGCCCGCGTGCCTGCTGTGCCGTGTCTCCCCGCCCTGACCTCCCCTCGCGCATGATGATCGAGCTGCTGCGCTCGGGTCAGAGCGTTCGCTTCGTCGCTCGGGGGGCGAGCATGTGGCCCAGCATTCCGCCTGGCTCGCGGCTGGAGGTGTTACCCTGCCCCGCCGGCGAGCTGAAGGTGGGCGAGCTGGCGGCCTTCGATCGAGGGGGGCAGCTGGTGGTGCACCGGGTCACTCGGCTGGAGGCGGGCGGCGTGCGGATGCAGGGTGACAATCGTGAGGTCTCGGACGGCGAGATCAGCGCGGAGCAGGTGCTGGGGCGGGCCACGGTGCTGGAGCGTCGCTCGCTGCACGTGCGCTGGCCGCGGCGGGGGGAGCTGCTGCGTGCGGGACGCGCGCTCTGGCGGCGCCTGGCGCCGCGGTTGTGGCGCTAGCGTGCTGCTCGCCCAGGGTGGCAGAGCTCACAGGGGCGACTTCGCACGGCTCGCCTGCCCAGCGCCCCGATATGCCGGCGATGGCCGTATGGTGTGGGCCCGGCCCAAACCCTCATTCGCCCTCATCGTCGCGCCGCGCCGAAGCTCGCATGACTCGAGCGAATGCAAGCAACTCGTCCAGGTGGTTTTCCAGCACGTCGTGGGTCACGCGGCTGTCTACCTCCGCGTAGCCGTGGACGAGAATGTTCCGGAAGCCTGCGGCGCGGCACAAGCTGTCAGCAAGACCCTGCGAGAGGCGGCCAGCGCGCGCTAGCAGACGAAACAGCTCTTGGTTTGTATTGGGCTCACCCAGACGCTCGTCGGAGACGACGTGAGAGGCTGCATCCAGACAGGCCTGAATGGCCAGCTGGAGCGTGTGCTCCACGAACCGTCGCTCCTTGATGTCAACGTCAATGCGCTCGGCCACTGCCAGCCTGCGCAGCTCGGACACGCAGCTCTCGACGAAGGCGAGCTTCTTCTCGAGCAAGTCGAGGTCTGTCATGCTCGACCTCCACGGCGGTAGCGCTCGTGGAGCGGGCGGATGTCGAAGTAGCGGTTGCTGGCGGCCACCTCGAAACGGATTCGCGCCCTGGGGTCGCGATCGATCAAGAGCTTTTGATCGCGCAGGATGCGATGCACGAGGTCCGGGGGTGCGCAGTTCATGACCACGCACTGAACGCTGCGGCGCAGGACCTGGCTCAGCTCGGCCTCCAGAGAGAAGGGCTGGTCTTCCAGTCGCGGCCCTGGCGGCTCCGCGTACAGCAGGCCCAGATCGATGTCACTGCCTGCACCTGCCGTTCCACGGGCAAAGCTGCCGAAGAGGTACACGGCCACGATCTGACGAGTGGCGCCCTCAGCCGCTCGCCGCAGAGCGGCAGACAGAGCGGCAGACAGAGCGGCAGACAGGGCGGCCTCCAGCTGCTCCCGCTCAGGCGAAAGCGCGGGGGCAGAAGGAGCAGCGGGGACCATGGCTCTATCTTACCTTCACGCACGCCGGGCGCCAGCGCGCCCCTGCGCTATGGCAGCAGTGCCGCGTCGGGCCCGAGCTGGTAGCTCAGCGCCAGCTGCTGCGGGCTGAGCGCGGCGGCGTAGATGCGCAGCTCGAGCAGGCTGCCGGCGAGGGCGGGATCGGTGGGGAACTCGGAGCGGCCGAGCCAGTTGTTGTCGTCGGTGGCGAGCGCAGCGAGGGAGCTGGGCAGGGCGATGGAGCCGGCGAGCGCCCCGTTGGTGAAGAGGGCGAGGGTGTCTGCGACTGCATCGACGACGACGGCGACGTGTGAGGTGACGCCGGTGGGCAGCGGCGCGGCGGAGTTGACCTGAATCTCGCCGGGCGTATCGCTGGAGATGAACGCCACTCGCACGGTGTCGAGGTCGGAGCGGGGTGTGAGGAACAGGTACTCGGCGCCGCCGCCGCGGGTATTTTCGCCGGTCTGGCTGGAGCCGAAGTCGAAGATGCGTTGCCAGGGAGCCCCGCCGCTCCAGCTGAGCCAGGCCTCGAACGTGGCGCTGGCGAGCGCAGAGACGAGACCGTTGGGGAGGTTGACGTAGTTCTCCGGGGCCTCTGCACCGGTGAGCACGACGCTGCCTGCGCCCGAGAGCTGGCCGTTGACGATGCTGCCGTGCGCGGAGCCCACGCTGTCGATGACGGCGTTGCCGGAGCCGGTGAAGCTGTAGCGATGAGCGAGGGCGGCAGCGAGGCTCTCGCAGTCGGCTTGCTGCGATGGCGCGCAGCTCAGCCGGCTGGCGGCGCTCGCGTCTTCCAGCGCGGCGTCGGCGCCCGCGTCGAGCTCTGGAACGACGCCACTGCCGCCACTGCCGCCACTCCCGGCGATATTGCCGGCGCCTGCGCTGCCGCCAGCTCCGCCACTGTCCACGCCACTGTCCACGCCACCGCTACCGCCATCGCTGCCGCCGCTGCCGGCGATGGAACCAGCGCCACTGGAGCCGCTCACCCCTGCCCCGGCAGCACCCGCTGCGGCACCGCCCGCGCCGGCGAGCGCCGTGTACAAGCCGTCAGGCTTGGCGCTGCCACAGCCAGCGCTGGCAGCGGCGCCGAGCAACGCGAAGCTCGTGACACACCACACCGCCGGCTGCGAACGCAGCCGGTGCAAGCTCGCCCGGGGAGCAGATGCTGGATGCAAGCGAGAGCAGGTCAAGCGGGGCAGCGCCGAGCATACCGGTTTTTACGCTTTTGCGCGCGGCCCTCTTCACATCGAAATGGCGGCGAGGTGGATCACGAAATGCTTCGCCGAGTAGCGGGCGCACCTGTAGGCAGACGCCTTACACTCATCCTCACGCCGCGCTCTTGCTCCAGAGGGGCGCAGCCCAGCAGTGCATCACCGCCAGCATCACAGCCGGTTTATCACAGCGCACCGGGGCGCGCGCAGCGGAACGAGAACGGGCCCGCGGCAGCCGGGGCCTCACCGCGGCGAGCATAGCTGGTGGCATCGCCGGAGAGCGTGAGCCAGCCGCCGCCGCGCTGGATGCGCAAGGAGCCCGTGGCAGGACCGGTGGAATCTGTGACCGCGCCGGCGGGATAGCTGCCAAACCAATCCGCCACCCACTCCGCAGCGTTGCCGGTCAGGTCGTAAGCGCGCTCGGGGGATGCACCGGAGCGCGCGGAACCCACCGCGCGCGGGAGCTGCCCGGAGTACTGGGTGCACTGCGAGGCACCCGCCACCACCGCGCGCTCGCAGCTGAAGGCGTCACCCCACGGATACTTCGAGCCAGCGCTGGTGCGCGCCGCCTGCTCCCACTGGGCCTCGGTGGGCAGCTGCCGCCCGCCATCCCACGAGCAGAACTCCTGCGCCGAGGTCCAGGACACACACGTGACCGGAAAGCGCTCGCGCTCGCCGGGCGCGCTGGTGTACGTGCAGCCCTGGTTGATGTTGGTGCCTGGAGCGCTGCAGCCCCCGTCTTCCACGCAGCGGCGAAAGCGCGCCACGGTCACCTCGTACGCATCGAGGAAGTACGCCGAGAGCGTGACGTCGTGCACGGGGCCATGCGCAAAGTAGCCGGGGCGGGGGGACTCGGTGCTGCCCATGGCGAAGCTGCCGGCGCGGATGCAGACCTCGTTGTCGGCCAGGTCGGGGTCGGCGATGCGCGCAGGGCCGCAGCCGGTCGTGGCCAGTGGCAAGTCCGGTGGGCCCGCGTCCGGTGGGTCGCTGGCGTTGCTGCTGCCGCCGCTGCCTCCCGCGCCGCCAGCTGCCGTGGAGGCATCCGGAGCCTTTGGCAGGTGATCGTTGGTGACCAGCGGAGGCAGCGCGGCGGCGTCGGGCAGCGCGCCGAGGCGCGCGGACTCATCGAGCTGAAATGCGGGACCCGAGCACGCCGCCCACCAGCACAGGCCGCCCGCGACGGTCAGCCCGCCCCATGCTTCCCCCCGGCGTGTCATCAGGACGTGCCCGCGATGGCATCCAGGTGCGCCAGCAGCTCCTGCACCGCAGGCGAGCTCGGCGCTTTCACCCGTGCGAGCTCGGCCTCCAGCCGGGCCTCGCCCAGGCGCTCACGGCTGGCATAGAGCCAGGCGAGCGTGACATGAAAGTCTTCGGACAGATCGTCGCGGAACATGCGCACCCGCTCCAGCACCCACACCGCGTACGGTAGGTCACCGCGGCTCGCGGCGAGGCGGCTGGTCTCGATCGCCGCTGCCAGCTCCGCGGGGGCCAGGCCATTGGCGAGCCGCCAGGAGGCATACGCCTCGGGCTGCTGCAGCTGATCGGCGCCGGCCGCCAGCACCTGCACGGCGCGCTGCTCACACGGGTCGGTCTCCAGCGCGCGCACCGCCAGGGTCAGCGCCTGGTGGGGCTCGCCCGAGACCAGCGAGGCCTCGGCCAGACCCGCCAGCGCGCGGGGATGACCGGGACTGGTCTGCGCCGCATCGAGCAGACAGCGGCAAGCGGCATCGAGCTGGCCGATCTCGGCGTGTACCTCCGCGCACGAAAGCAGCGCCTCCGTGCCCAGCGCCGCCGAGCCGCGCCGGGCCGCGTTGGCGTACGCCTCCAGCGCGCCACCGGGATTGCCCTGCGCCCGCGCACCGTCGCCGCGCTCCAGCCAGAGCCAGCCACCATCCTTGCTGGGCACGCACAGGCAGGCGACGAAGTTGCCCAGCTCCTCCAGCCAGTGCTCCACCTCCCAGCCGGAGCGCAGCAGCAGCTGTTTCAGGCCGGGGCGGCTGAAGGCGCGCTGCGCGGGCGGCAGCAGCGCCTGCGATGGATACGCGCGGGGCTCGGCCAGAAACAGCCGGCCGCTATCGCTGATCCAGCGGCGGGCGCTGCGCAGGACTGCCACTGGCTCCGTGCTGTGACCCAGCACGTCCACCAGGCAGCCTGCGTCGTGGCGCAGGGGCGAGTCGACCCCGGGCCCCAGCGCAGCCTGCACGATCTGCACGTCCTGAGCTCGGGCCAGATACTGCCGGGCAAAGCTGACCGCCACGGGATCGGCATCCACTCCGCTCACGCGCGCAAAGCGGGTGGCCAGCTCCGCGGTGCCCATGCCAGAGCCACAGCCCAGATCCACCACGCTGCGCGCTGGCTCGAGCAGCTGCAGCGCACACAGGTACAGCGCGCGCGTGTCGGGCGCGTCGCCCGTCAGCCCGGGATAACAGCGCGCGCGGCCGCACTCCACGTTCAGGGTCGCGTCCGGGAAGCTCGCCGCAAAGATGTGCGCCTTCGGCGAGCGCTGATAGCGGGGCGGGATGACGGATAGTGCAACGCTCGCGGACACGGGCTCAGCCTCCCTTCTTGGCTGCGTTGGCCTCGGCGATGGCCTTGGGCACCGCCAGGGCCCAGGCCTCGCGCAGCGGCGTGAGGGCGCGGATCACATCCTCCACCGGCTTCACCGTCGCATGCCGGTTGGCCTCCGACAGCCGCGACAGCGCAAAGTCGTAGACGGCAGCGAGGTTGGCGCACAGCTCCGGGGCGGCGGCATGGTCCAGCGCCAGCATCAGCTCGCTCACCACGGCGTGTGCCTTGCACACGAGCTCGCGCCCGCGCGGCGCCTGCTGATTCTCGAAGCAGACCTTCGCGCCATTCAGAAAGCGAAACAGCCCATCGTACAGGGCGAGCAACAGCTCCCCCGGGGTGGACGTGTTCGCTCGGACCTGCTTGTAGCGATCGGCCGCTTTACCCTGCATGAGCTGCTCCGGCAGCACGCGGCGAAGCTGCCTCAACCCCTGACCAGCCGGGGTTTTTTGGCGATCTGCGCGTGCCCATCCTCAACTATCGTAACGGGCGGCCCGTTCGTCCCGATAGTGCAACACCCGCCCGGGGTGTTGGCGGAACCGGCGCCTGCAGGCGCCGGCTCTCACACATCGGCGCAGTGCCAGCTGCCTGCAGCAGCGGTCGGGAGCCCAGGGCGGCGCCCCGGGCTCCTGCAGGCGCGCCCTACGCGCTCACTGCACCAGGCCCAGCGCCAGCTGCGGCAGCTGGTTGGCTTGCGCCAGGACGGACAGGCCTGCCTGCGACAGCACCTGATTGCGGGACATCTGGGAGGTCTCGCTGGCCACGTCCACGTCGCGGATGCGCGAGTTGGCGGCCGACAGGTTCAGGCGCATCGTCTGGATGTTGCTCTGCGCCACCTCCAGGCGGTTCATCGCCGCACCGAACGACGAGCGCGCAGTGGAGATGTTGGTGATCGCCGAGTCGATGGTGGAGAGAGATGCCAGCGCGTTCGTGGCGTTCGTGCCGGTCAGTGACACGCCGGAGCCGGAGATGTTGCTCAGCGCCACCCCGCCCAGCTTGACGCTGATCTGGTCCGCGCTCACCGACTGCAACCCCACCTGCAGGGTGATGTTGGTGGTGGCGGCCGCCAGCAGCAGCTTGCCATTGAACTTGGCTGAGCCCTGAATACGCGTGATCTCGGACTGCAGCGAGGAGAACTCCGTCTGCAAGAAGCCGCGATCCGTGTCGGTGAGGCTGCCGTTCGAGGCCTGGATCGCCAGCTCGCGCATGCGGCCCAGGATGTTGTGAACCTCGCCGAGCGCGCCTTCCGCGGTCTGCGCCATCGAGATGCCGTCGCCCGCGTTGCGCTCGGCAACGGCGAACGACCGGACCTGGCTCTTCAGGTTTTCGCTGATGGCGAGGCCCGCCGCATCATCCTTGGCAGAGTTGATGCGGAACCCGCTCGACAGGCGATTGAAGCTGAGCTGCAGCTGCGCCTGGTTATAGCCGAGGTTCTTTTGCGCCTCCATCGAGGAGACGTTCGTCTGAATGAATAGTGCCATGTGGCCCCTTCCTTGGGTGGTTCGGCACCACTGTCATGTGGTGCACAGCGAGCACTTCAATGCGCTCGCAACCCCAGTGAACGGAGGCCGCTGGCCAGGCTTGAACGCCGCCATCCCCGAACCGGCAGGACTGGAGGTGCCTGCCGGTAGCGAGGAGGTGCGCGGGCTACCACATCGGAGCAGCGTCTCGGAGCCCGCCGAGACGCTGCCGGTTCATCTCCCCGGCGCCTGGCCGGAGAGCGGCTCTCGCTTACTGCAGCAGGCCGAAGGCCAGCTGCGGCAGCTGGTTGGCCTGCGCCAGGACCGAGATACCAGCCTGAGTCAGCACCTGGTTACGAGACATGGCAGCCGTCTCGCTGGCCACGTCCACGTCGCGGATGCGCGAGTTGGCGGCCGACAGGTTCAGGCGCATCGTCTGGATGCTGTTCTGCGCCACCTCGAGACGGTTCATGGCCGAACCGAACTTGGAGCGCGCGGTGGACACGTTGGCGATCGCCGTGTCGATGGTGTCCAGCGCTTCCAGCGCCGAGCTCGCCGTGGCGCCCGACAGGCTCGCGCTGGTGGCGGTGATGGCGGTCAAGGAGACGCCGCCCAAGGTGACCGAAATCTGGTCGCTGGTGGCGTCCTCGAGGCCAACCTGGAGCGTGATACTGGTGGAGGCCGCGGCCAGGAGCTCCTTGCCGTTGAACTTGGCAGAGCCCTGGATACGAGTGATCTCCGACTGCAGCGAGGCGAACTCCGTCTGCAAGAAGCCGCGATCATCGTCCGTCAGCGGACCGTTCGAGGCCTGAACCGCCAGCTCGCGCATGCGGCCAAGGATCTCGTGGACCTCGCCCAGCGCGCCTTCCGCCGTCTGCGCCATCGAGATGCCGTCGCCCGCGTTGCGCTCGGCAACGTTGAACGAGCGGATCTGCGACTTCAGGCTCTCGCTGATGGCGAGGCCGGCGGCGTCATCCTTGGCGGTGTTGATGCGGAGACCACTCGACAGGCGAGTGAAGCTCGACATCAGCTTGGCCTGGTTGCCTAGGAGGTTCTTCTGTGCTGCCTCGGAGGCAACGTTGGTGTTGATATAAAGTGCCATTGGGACCCCTTCCCTGGGAGAAAGCGCTCGTTCTGAGCGCGTGAGGGCCTATTGCCCTCGTTCTCTGGGAACGGAGTCCGGGGGGTTGGCTTGAACGCATTGCGGACGAGCCAACGCACTCTCCAAACCACTTTGGGTCGTGCTTGGAGTGGCGCTCACCACTGACCCTCGCAGGAACAATCGGGTTAGTTCCAGCGCTGGAACAGCAGCGCGGGCTCAGGCACTGAGCCACACCCGAGCCAGCCACGAGGGGCGGTCGGGAGCTATGTATCGGGTTGTGACGCGGCCATCGGGTTAGCCGCGGTAGACGACCGGTGCCGCGAGAATCGGGTTACTCGCGGTGGGTCACTGAGCCTGAAGAATCGGGTTACTCCCGGCTCATCCTCGTGTACGGCTCGGGTGCAGTGGGCTGAACCAAAACCGTGCGTTTCAAATCACGTTAGCGCGCGCCAAGGCTGGGAGGGCCGCGCCGCCGGGCGACGCTCACTGCAGCAGGTTCAACGCCAGGTTCGGCAGCTGATTGGCCTGCGCCAGCACGGAGACGCCCGCCTGCGACAGCACCTGGTTGCGGGCCAGCGCCGCCGTCTCGCTGGCCACGTCCACGTCGCGAATGCGCGAGTTGGCCGCCGACAGGTTCAGGCGCATGGTCTCGATCGAGGAGATGGTGGTGCCCAGGCGGTTCATCGAGGCGCCGTACTTGGCGCGCTCGGTCGACACGATGCTGAGCGCAGAGTCGATGATGCCCAGCGCGGCCAGCGCCCCGGTGATGCCGCTGCCGCCGATGGCGTTGGCGCTGCCGGTGATGGCGGTCAAGCCGAAGCCGCCGAAGGTCAGCGAGAGCTGGTCGGCGGTGGCATCATCCAGACCGATCTGGAACTGGATGGTGGACACGTTGAGCGAGAGCAACTCCTTGCCGTTGAACTTGGCGGAGCCCTGGATGCGCCCGATCTCGCTCTTGAGCGCCTGATATTCGGTGTCGAGAAAGCCGCGATCGGTGGCGGTCAAGCTGCCGTTGGCGCCCTGCATCGCCAGCTCGCGCATGCGGCCCATGATCGAGTGCACCTCGGCCAGCGCGCCCTCCGCCGTCTGCACCATGCTGATGGCGTCCTGCGCATTGCGCTCGGCGATCGCAAAAGACCGGATCTGCGTGCCCATGCTCTCGCTGATGGCGAGCCCTGCGGCATCATCCGCTGCAGAGACGATGCGAAGGCCGCTCGACAGGCGATCAAAGCTCGAGTTCAGCGCAGAGGCGGACTTCGCCAGGTTCTTCTGGGCCTGCAGCGATGGGATGTTGGTCTTGATTACTAGCGACATGATGGCTTGCTTTCTCTAGGGGCGGTGAGCGGCGCCGGCAGCCAGCCGAGCCGATCCTTCGAGGAGCGCTCGTTCGAGCTCACGCGCAGCCTGTTCGACGGCGCTAGCAACCCGGGCGCTCCTCTGAGTTGCTTCTCGTGCTTGTCGGTGTGGACCTTGCAGCTTGACGTCCTCCGCGGGCTCGGGCTGCCACTCGAGCGCGGCGTGAATGGCGCGATGCGCCCAGGCATCCACCAGCGGACAGGCCGCCACGGCGTCACGGATCTCCGACTCCGCCTGCTCCAGGCGGTCATAGGCGGCGCGCACTCGCTGCGGCTCGCCGCTGAGGGTGACGTGGGAGGCATACAGCGCGTAGCGGCGCACCCGCCGAGCCGCGCGCCGCACCGCCAGGCACGAGCCGGCGTGCCGCTCCAGCCAGGCGGCGATGGCGGCGGGCTCGAGCGGAGCCCTGAGCGCGCGCGCCTGAGCGGCAATGTCTGCTGCGCTGATCGAGCACTCAGGCAGCTCGGCCAGCACCTGCGCCAGGGGTATGTCCTGAAAGCCGGGGATGTGCACCCCGCCCTGGGTGGCATTGATCAAGCGCAGCGCGCTGCCAGCCTTCTGCAGCAGCTCCGCCGTGCGCTGGAAGAAGTCTCGAACGTTGTCGAAGCTGGCGATCGAGTCGACCTCGCCCTGGCCGCCCCAGGCCGGCACTCGGCGGTGAGGCTCGCGCGGCCGCGCCGGGCCCTGCGCCTCGCCGTGCACGCGCAGCACCTCCTCGTTCCAGTCGACGTGCACCACGCCGCCCTCGCCGACCCTGGCCTTCGAGCTCTCGTAGCCGGTCCCGGAGGCGTACGTGCGGCCCTGGGTGAAGGCCAGATCTTGACCGACCAGTACGATCGGCGAGCAGCCCAGCGCCCGCGCCAGCGAGAAAGCCAGGGTGGACACGCTGCCCGAGACGGGCAAACCGGGCTGTCCAGTCAGCTCCTCCAGCGGCCCATCCAGCTGAGGCATCAGCTCGTGCACTGGCAACAGTGGGCCCGTGCCCGTGCGCAGCGTCTCCGGCGCAGCCGTCAGGCTGAAGGCCCGCACCGCGCGATCGATGAACGGCAAGTTGCGCAGCTTGCTCGAGGCGTCGATGCTCTCCAGACAGGCCACCACCTGCGGCTCCAGCCCGCGCTTGCCCAGCGAGACGGCACCCGAGTTGGTGGCAATGACGATGCCCTTCTGCGCGGCCGTGGCCAGCAGGTCGATGTTCTCGTCCAGCGACGGCCCGGCGCCGATGATGAACGCCGGCACGTTCCGGAAGCGCCCGCGCAGCGTCAAGAATGGCACCGCTTCCGTCAGCAGCGCCACGTTCTCGATGGCGTCCTCGACCCAGATCTTGGCGCGATTGTTCAGCGTGTTCTTGGACATCACCGAGCGCTGCAGCAGGCTCGGCACCAGCTCCACGAAGCGCGCCGCCTCCTCTGGGTACGCCCTGTGGTAGCCGGGGGTGGCGAGCACGCGCACGTCGTTGACGCGCACCGCAAAATCGCTCCAGACACGCATGAGATCGGTCGCGCCGTGCACGACGATCAGGCTGCCCAGATCGAGCGGGCCATACTCGAGCAGGGTGCGCAGCAGCGCAGGGTCGGGATCATAGACCACGATCGGCACCCGGCACATCGCGCGCGCGATGCGCGGCAGCTGCCCCGCCGCCATCCCGAAGATCAACACGACGTTGTCGTCCGTGACGTCCTGCAGCTGTGCGAACACGTCCGCCGTCGAGAGCTCCGTGCCGAAGCGCTGGTTGCCCACTCTCAGGTACGGCGTGCCGTCGGCTTGCAGCTCCACCTTCCCGCGCGGCTCGGCCGCACGAATGGCGGCCTGCGTGTCCGGAGGGATCGGCAGCGACTGGAGGTTGGCCTCCAGAAAGTAGGAACGCCGCTGCGCGGCTGCGTCGACCGGATCCGGCGTCAGCTGGGCAACGGCGGCAGCGCTCATACGGGCTTTGGATCCTTGGCAGGCCCGGCGCCAGGGCGCCGCAGCACCGTCACCGATATGGCGGCCAGGCCCGAGTTTTCGGCGGGGCGCGCCGGAGTCAGCGCTCCGGCGTCTGCCACGCTACTCTGCGCGGCAGTGCGGTTGGCCTCTTCAATCGAGTCGCGCACCTCTCCGCGCAGCACCGTCAGGCCGCGTGGAGCACGAATACCCAGCTTGACGGAGCTCCGATGGACCTCGGTAACGACCAGCTCGATCTCTTCGCCAATCGCCACCCGCTGTCCCTTGCGGCGTGAAATCACCAGCATCGTGCCACTCATTGCACGATGGGTGCCAAGCGCCGCCGCGGGCTGGGCAAGCCGCAATCGCCGGCTTGGCGAGTGTTGCTCGCCGGCCAAGCGTCGCGGCGTTGACGGGGCGGGTCCAGCCGCCTGACACCGGGCGCGCGGGTGGCGGCAGACCCGCCTTTTACGTCGCCGCGGCCCGGAGCCTGCGTGCGCGCACCCAGGCCCAGCTCGCAGGGGGGCGCACGCCTCGGCGCGCAGCGCGCGCGGAGCAGCCCGAGCGGATGAGGTTCAAGGGGCCGAGGGGAGAGGAGGAGACCTCACCCTCGACCCCTCGAATCCGAAGACGTCAGAACAGGTCGTTGCCCGTGCCCAGCGTGTTGCGGGCCACGGCGATCGCCTGCTCCAGCGTGGTCGTCAGCTGGCTGAGCTCACTCAGGGCGCTGAACGGATCCACCTCGCCCAGCTCGCTGCGGCGCCGATCCAGCTCCAGCGCCGTGACGGACAGCGCCTCATCGGCAGCATCCAGGCGATTCATGATCAGACCGGACTTGGCCTGCGCCCGGACGATCTGCGCGCGCGAGGCCTCCAGATTGCCGAGCGTATCGGCGACCTGCGCGCCGTCGCCCGCCAGCAAGGCGGCGCGCAGCGCGCCCAGCGTGGCGAAGGCGTCCACCCCACCGGCGGCCGTGAAGGCCTCCGCACCGCTCACGGTCACCGCCGCGGTGACGCCGGGCGAGACCTCCACCGCGTGCTCCTCCCCGTCACCCTGGTAGGTGCCGGTGGGAGACAGCGCCGCCGTGTCGGTGCGATTGCCGGAGAACAGGAAGCCGCGGCCGCCGCGCGTGTTGGCGGTGGCCACGAACTGCGACTGCAGCGCCTCCACCTCCTCGGCGAGCGTGCGCCGGTCTTCCGCCGTCAAGCTGCCGTTGGCGCCCTGCATCGCCAGCTCCTGCGCGCGCACCATCAGGCCCGCGGCCTCGGCCAGCGTGCTCTCGCTGAGCCGGATATCGGAGCGCACCGTGTCGATGGTGGCGCGATAGTCCGCCGTGCGCGACGCCTGCGCCGCGAGGCGCGTCATGCGCGCCGCGGCCACGGGATCATCCGAGGGCGCGCTGACCCGGCTGCCAGACGTGATCTGGTTGGTCAGCTGCGCGTGCCGCGAGCGCAGCGCCGCCAGTGAGCGTTGGGCCGAGGTGAAGCGCATGTTGTCGGTGACTCTCATCTGGCTACCCTGCAATCAATCAACGGCCGACGGTGTTGATCAGCTCCTCGAGCAGCCGATCGGCGGTGGTGAACACGCGCGAGGCGGCCTCGAAGGCACGCTGATACTTGGTGAGCGCCACCATCTCTTCATCCAGCGAGACGCCGCTGATGGACTGGCGCACCACCTCCACCTGCGCCGTCATCGCCTCGCGCGTCTCCAGCGTGGCCGCGGAGTCCGCCTTGCGCTGCCCGACCCGACCGATCAGGCGCGCATACGCCTGGTTGGGGTCGAGGTTGCCGAGCGCGGCCAGCGGCGTGTCCGCCACGCGCGCCAGGAGCACGGCCTGGCCGGCGTTGCCGGGCAGCTCCGCGGCGCTGGCCGAGGCGGCGATGCGCTCCGGATGGCCCGCGATGTCCGCATCCACCTGCAGCGACGCGGCGGCACCCGCCTCGGTGGCGCTCAGCGCAAACAGGTTTCGACCCGAGGCGCCGTCGAGTCCGAAGCCGCCCGCGTGCACCGCGTTGACCTGGCTGGCGACGTGGAAGGCGAAGGTGTCCAGCTCCGACTGCATCTCGACCAGATCGTGGTCACGCACGGTGAGCACCCCCGAGAGCTGCCCGCCCGACAGAAAGTGCGTGATGTCGCTACCATTGCCGCCCACGGTCTCCGCCAGCACGCGCAGCTTGCCGTCGCCGCCGATGTCCAGGTTGACATGGCGCGCGCTGTCACCCTGCATCAAGGTCACGCCCGGCCCCTGCACCACCAGCTGGCCGTTGCCGTCGGTGTACGTGCTGATCTCGATCAAGTCCGCCAGCTCCAGCAGCGCGGCGTCGCGCTTGTCCTGCAGATCCGCCGGCTCCTCACCGAGGGCTCGGGCCTGATTGATGCGGCCGCTCAGCTGCGCCACGGTGTCGAGCTTGGTGTTGATCTGCGCCGTCAGCTCCCGCGCTTGCTGGAACAGGTCCGTGCGGAAGTTCTGCATGCGATTGGACGCACTGCGCACCTGATCGGCGAACGCCGCGGCACGGCCGATGGTGGTGGAGCGAACGGTCAGGTCATTGGGGGACGCGGACAGCGCCGAGAAGGAGGAGAACAGCTCGCTGAGCGAGCTGCCCAGGCCCGTACCCTGAAAGTCGTTGAACAGCGCCTCGGCCTGCGAGAGCAGCTGATCGCGGCTGGCAGCCTCGGCGCTGGCGCCTGTGAGGGCCAGGTGCCGCTGCTCCACGAAGCGATCCCCCACCCGCCGCAGGCCGGCGACGTGAACGCTGCCGAAGTTGCGGTCGCCCATGTCGCGGGTCTCGATCAGCGCCTGGCGGCGCACGTAGCCCGGCGTGTTGACGTTGGCGACGTTCTGACCTGTCACCGTGAGGCCGAACGTCTGCGCGGACATGGCATCCCGCGCAGTATTTAGAATGTCGGTCAGTCCCACGCGCTCTTCTCCCGTCGCTGCCTTCGGTGCTCGGCGCCTTGCCGACGCATGCAGCGGCTGCATGCATGTGCCGCGCCAGTGGCGCGAGACGAAGGCGCTAGCTCCCCGCTTCAGAGAGCGTAGCACGTGCTGAAGAGCCAAGGTGGAACACGGCCGTCACCCTACCGAGGGGACCGCACTGGCTCGCTCTCGCGGCGGGAGATGGCGCGCTGAGACGGCGCGCCCTGCTGAAGCACGCGCTCTGCCGAAACGGCGACTAGCCGCGCAGGTTGAGCGCCAGCGGCGGCGGCTGCGAGTTGCCCTGCGCCTGACCGGGGGCGCTGTATGCGGGGGCTACCGCGGGGGCGAGCAGGGACAACACGCCCTGCACGCAGGAGCGAGCATGCGCGAGCAACAGCTGATTCGACAGCGCCGCCTGCCGCACCCGCTCCAGCAGTGCGCGCTCCTCTGCAACCAGCGGCTGCGCAGCGACACACTGCTTCAGCTGCGCGTCCAGCTCCAGCTTGCGCGCAGCAAACGCCTCGATGGCGTCTCGATCCAGCCGGGCGAGCGCATCCCGCTCCGAGAGCAGCAGCTGCTCGAGCTCGGTTAGGACCTCGCTGGCGGGCGAGCCCACGGCTGGCTGCTGCTCTTTCACTCGCCCTGATCGATCAAGCGCTGAGCGATCAGCTGCGAGTCAAACTTCAGGCTGCCCGACGCGATGCTCTGCCGCAACCGCTCCACCTTGGCACGGTCGACAGTGGCCTCACCCGCGGCCAGCGCTCGGGCCTCAGCAGAGATGGACACGCGCGCCGCGCGTACGGAGGTGCTACTCGAGCCCGTCTCACCCGTGGCCGGTGACTCGCGAACGGTCACTGGCTCTACGGCGTTCTGCCGCTGGTATGCGTTGAGGGCTGAATGGCTACTAATGATTCCCTTCATTTGCTTCTCCCCTCACCCTGGATGCTCATGACCTACATCCTGCGGCGATCGGACGTGCTGGACGAACCTTGAGCTAAAAAATACGCTCGTCCAGAGAATAAGTTCACTGCTGGGCAGCCCTTTTCGGTACGGCCTGCCCGCGTGCGGCATAAGTTGCTGCCGCACCTACCTTTTTGACTACGCTATCGTTTTGGACCACGGCGCCCTCCCCTGCATTTCTCTGGCCCCGGATGTTTCATCCGGAGTCGCTTGCCCTGCGTCCGTCCACGATGGTGCGCGGCAAGGCTCTTACCCCTCTGCTTCTACCCTCTGACTGCTACCGTCTGCTGGCCGGCGGCATTCCCTCTGCCGCAATGCTCGCGTCAGGTGTTTCAGCGCCGGCAGCCGCCGCGGGCGAGCCCGGTGGCGCCGGCGGCATCATCGCCTGAAAGATGATGTCGGCCAGGCCGATGCCGCCGCTGGCAGCGGCATTGTCTGCCAGCGCGCTCACCATCATCGAGCCAAAGATGGCCGAGCCGCTGTCCTTGTCTCCACCGAAGCCGCCCGCCTTTTCCAGGCTGCCTAGCAGCTGGCGCAGAAAAATGGCCTCGAACTGCTGCGCTGCAGCCCGCTGCTCCGCCAGCTTGGCCCCATCAGCGTCAGGCGCTTGATGCTGGGGAGTCAAGTTGGTGATGGCGGCGAGGGTCATTGCACAACTATTTCGGCGCGAAGTGCGCCTGCTGCCTTGAGTGCTTGCAAGATGCTGGCCAGCTCTCGCGGGGAGACCCCGAAGGAGGATAGCGCCTGGGCCACTTCCGCCAGCGAGGCGGCGCCCTGCAAGTAGGCCACCTGGGGGATGGCCTCCTGAGCTTCCACCTCGCTCTGCGGCACCACCTTGGTCTGCCCGCCGCTGAGCACGCCGGGTTGCGATACCTCCGCGCGCTCGCGCACCTGGATGGTGATGCCACCCTGCGCGATGGCCACCGGCAAGAGCCGCACGTCACCGCCGGCCACCACCGTGCCGGTGCGCTCGTTGATCACGACCCGCGCCACGGCGTCCGCCGCGATCTCGATGGCGGACAGCTTGGCCAGGAGCTGCACCGCCTCTTGAGCGTCCTTCGGATTGGCGAGCTTGACCTTCACCGCGCCCGCGTCCACCGCGCGCGCCTGCTCGCCGCCCAGCTCCTTGTTGATGGCCTCCACCACGCGCGAGGCTGACAGAAACCCCGGCTGCTTGAGGGCCAGGGTGAGCGAGCCCTCCTGCTCGATGCTGGTCTTGATCTCCCGCTCCACCAGCCCGCCGCCGGGGATGCGTGCAGTGTTGGTGGCGCCGGCCTGCAGCCCCCCACCCGACGCGCCGCCCGCCTCGAAGCCGCCCACGATCAACGCGCCCTGCGCCGCCGCGTACACGCGCCGATCGGCGCCGCGCAGCGGGGTCTGGGCGAGCACGCCACCGCGCAGCGAGCGGGCGTTGCCCACCGAGGACACCGTCACGTCCAGGCGCCCGCCCGAGCGCACGTACGCCGGGATGTTGGCCGTCACCAGCACGGCCGCCACGTTGCGCAAGCGCAGCTGACCGGCGTCGATCTGCACACCCAGGCGCCGCAGCAACGAGCGCAACGACTGCATGGCGAAGGGCGCCGACACGTCATCCCCGGTGCCGTTCAGGCCCACGACGACGCCGTAGCCGATCAGCTGGTTGTCGCGCATGCCGACCACGTCGCACAGATCGAGCAAGCGGTCCGCTCGCGCCGGTCTCACGCCGAGCAGCAGGCACAGCGTGAGCAGCGCCGCCGCCAGCCGCGGGAGTAGCCGTCGCATGTGGGCAGGTTGGGTCATCAAAACGGGTTGATGGCGTCGAGCACCTTGGCAAACCAGCCGCGCTCGACCTGCGCGGCGATGTCTCCGCGGCCCGTGAACTCCACCTGCGCGTCCGCCAGGCGCCACGACGGCACGGAGTTATCCCCCTCGATGTCGGTGGGGCGGATCACACCCGAGATGTACAGGTGGTACTCCTCGTGGTTGATCATGACCACCTTGGTGCCTTCCACGAACAGGTCCTCGTTGGGCATCTCGCGCTTGACCCGCACCGCGATCAGGCCGCTCAGCACGCCGTCGCGGCTGGTCTTGCCGTCCCCGGAGAAGTTGTTCTCGCTCATCAGCGCGATCAGCTGCGCCGGGTCGATGTTGGGGTGCGCCTCGCGCAGCGCCGGAGCCAGGCCCAGAATGGCGTCAAAGCCCAGCTGCCGCGACGACTCGCGACTCAGATCCGTGCTGGCCCCGCCCTTGGCGTTGGCGCGCTCGTCGATGCGGATCATCACGATGTCACCGATGCGGACGGCGCGTGTATCCTCCAGGTAGCCCGCCATGCCCTCGGTGTAGATGGAGCCTTGCGATGGCTTGACCCGCTCCTGCTGCGCCTCGTATTCACCCGTCTGGTACTTGCGCTCGCGCGGGGTAAAGGGCGCGATGTGCGGTGGACCGCAGCCGTAGGCCAGCCAGCTCAGCGCGCAGGCGCTGCCGATGGCTCTGATCGTTCTCCGGGTCATGCTGAGTTTCCTGCTCGGCTCTCCTGCTCCGCTCGATGCTGGCAGTGGCTGTCGGCGCAATCGCCGTGCGCGCGATGGCTCATGGCTCCTGTCAATGCTCCAGCACCGCGGCGGTGCTGGCCGACTCGACCCGCGCCTGCACGACACGCCCGGTCGGCTGCACCCGGAACGGCGCCGTCTGTCCCAGCTCGGCGTCTTGCAAGGCCACTCCCTGGGCGCTCACGGTGGCGCTCGCGCGCTGGATGATCAGGGTGATCACGGAGCCGCGCGGTACCGGTGCGCGGGCAGCCTTCTCGCTCAGCACCAGCCGCACTTGCACGGCCACGCGGCGCGCCGGCTGCCCGTCATGCAGGATCTCCACCATGGCGGTGGTGGTGCTCGGCCCGGCGCGCTTGGCCAGCGCCGGCAGCGAGCACTCGCCCACCGTCGCCAGCAGCGGCAAGGTGGCGCCGCTCTTGGCCTGCACCCCCACCAGCCGCACTCCGTCCGGCAGCTTGCGCTCGATGCTGGGCTGCAGCCACTCGCCGAGCTCGGCGGGAGACCAGACGCGAGCGGCGCTCAGCACGCGCACCGCCTCCAGCCGCGGCACGGCAGCACCCGCGGCCACCAGCGCAGCGCGGATCGTGTCGGCAGAGATCAGCCGGCTGGAGCCCGCGGGTGGCGCCGCCCCCAGATCGGCAGGGCACGCCCGCTCCGGACACTCCGGCATCACGTCCTTCAGCTGCACGCGCGCACCGGTCACGCGCACGCCAGCCTCCGCCTGCGGCTCGGCCGCGGCTAGCTGCGCGCTGCCGTGCAGCACACAGGCGGCCGCCAGCAGGCTCGCTGCGCGCGCGGCCAGACGCCGCCCGGCTCCGGAACTTCGCTTCCCCACGGCGCGCCGCAAGTCTCCGCTCCCTTACTTCATCTGGGTGGCGGAGCGCAGCATCTCGTCTGCGGTCGTCACCACCTTGGTGTTCACCTCGTACGCGCGTTGCGCCGAGATCATGCCGATCATCTCCTCCACCACGTCCACGTTCGCGCGCTCCAGCGCGCCCTGCAGCAGCGCGCCACGCCCGTCGCTGCCCGGCGTGCCCACCTGCGGCTCGCCGCTGGCCGCGGTCTGCACGAACAGGTTGCGGCCCTGCGCGTTCAGCCCCGCGGGATTGACGAAGCTGGCGATGGTGAGCTGCCCGATCTCCACGGGCGCGGCCTGACCGCTGATGATCGCGCTGATCGTGCCGTCGGCGCCGATGGTCACGCCCTGCGCGTCCGGCGGCACGATCACGGGCGGATCGATCAGGTAGCCCTCCGAGGTCACCAGCTGCCCCTGCGCGTCCTTCTGCAGTGCGCCGGCGCGCGTGTAGGCGGGGCTGCCGTCGGTCTGTTGCACCACGAAGAAGCCATCACCCTCGATGGCCACGTCCAGCGGGTTGTTCGTCACCAGGGTGTTGCCCTGTGCAAAGCTGCGCGACGTGCCCGCCACGCGGACACCGCTACCTAGCTGGATGCCGGTGGGCGAGCGCGTGGACTCGCTCGTGCGCGTACCCGCGCCGCGCACCGTCTGGTACAGCAAGTCCTGGAACTCGATGCGCTGGCGCTTGAAGCCCGTGGTGTTGGCGTTGGCGATGTTGTTGGCCACGCCCTCGAGCTGCGTTTCCTGGGCCGCCATGCCCGTGGCGGCGATGTGCAGAGATCGAAACAATTGCCCGCTCCTCACCCGGGCCGTTGCAACGGCGATACCACCGCCGAAGATTTCGCTAAAGCCCCGCGACTGGCGCGAATCCCATGGGCATTTGCCGCTAGGCCTGGTTCGAGCCGGGGTTGGCGTCGGCGGAAGCGTCAAGATTCTCGCGCCCGCCCGTCGCGGCACCGCCAGCAGAGCCGCCAGCCCCAGCAGAGCCGCCAGCCCCAGCAGGCAGCCCTGCGGCTCCGCCGCTCGCACCCGCTGCGCTCGTTCCGCCGCCGCCGGTGCTCGGGCTGCCGCTGCCAGCGGCTCCTTCAGTGCCAGGCCCGGCGTCGCCAGCGGGCTCGCTCGGTGTCACACAGCGATCGCGCGAGCACACCAGTCCCTCGTCGCAGTCCGAGTCGCGCAGGCAGGTGGCGCCGCAGCCCGAGCCGACGGCCGTGGCCGCACCGAGCAGCAAGGCGAGCAGCAGGGCAGCCCTCACAGCCGCCCCCGGATGCCGAGCCCCAGCAGGGCCCACACCACCACACCATCATCGGGCCGATCGCTGCCCAGCGGCAGCGCGCTGAAGCTGCCCAGCACACTCAGCCCCAGCCGCTCGCCGAGTGGAAAGGTATAGTTTGCCCCCGCCGTCACGCCGAACAGCGTGCTCGGCGCCAGCACCCCCACCCCACCGAAGAACAGGCTCAGCTCGGGTAGCACCCAGCGCAGGTAGCCCACCTCCACCCCCAGCGACAGGCTGCGCTCCAGCTCCACGAACGTGCGCACGCCGTAGGCGTCCAGACCATGCTCGTCATTGCCCAGGTCCAGACCAAAGATCAGCCGCGTGCGCGCGCGCTGCCAGCCCACGCCGCCGCCCCCGCTGGCTCCCTCCAGGCCGGTGGCCACGCTGAGCTGCGCGTCGGTGACCCACGACTGGGCTCGCGCCTCCGCCGGAACGCACGGCAGGACGAGGGCCATCACCATGGCCCCAACCCTGCCCCTCGCGCTCCAGCGGCTCACTCGGGAGCGATACGGCAACCCGGCACGCGCCATCTAGGCTCGGCGCGCGCCATTTTCGAACGCTCAGGCCGCGCGAGGCGCGATGCGCTTGCGCTTCATCATCTCGACCAGGGTGGTACGGTTCAGCTTCAGCAGGTGTGCGGCCCGGTTCTTGTTCCAGCCGGTGCGATCCAGCGCCTGGCGGATGAGATCGTTCTCGTACGACTCGACCGCGGCGCGCAGATCGATGCCGCTCTCGGGCAGCTTCGGCGAGTTGCGCCCGGGGGTGCCCAGGCCGCGCACGCGCACCGGCAAGTCGCTCGGCTCGATGCGATCGCCCGCGCACAGCAGCACGGCGCGCTCGATGGTGTTCTCCAGCTCGCGCACGTTGCCGGGCCAGGTGTACTCGCACAAGAGCTGCATCGCGGCGCGCGAGATGTGCGCGATCTGGCGGCCCGTCTTCTCGCGTGCGGTGGCCATGAAGTGCTCGACCAGCTCGGGGATGTCGCTGGCGCGACGCTTGAGCTCCGGCACGTGCAGCATGATCACGTTCAGGCGGTAGTACAGATCCTGGCGGAACCTGCCCTCGGCCACGGCGCGCTCCAGGTCGATGTTGGTGGCGGCCACCACGCGCACGTCTGCCTTCAGCACGCGGGTGTCGCCCACGGGCGAATACTCGCGCGACTGCAGCACTCGCAGCAGCTTGACCTGCAGCGCCAGCGACAGCTCACCGATCTCGTCCAGGAACAGCGTGCCGCGCTCGGCCAGCGCAATGCGCCCGGGCTTGGCCTGATGCGCGCCGGTGAAGGCTCCGCGCGTGTGGCCGAACAGCTCGCTCTCCAGCAACGCCTCGGGGATGGCTCCGCAGTTGACCGCCGCGAAAGGCCCATCGCGACGCGGGCTCTGCCCGTGCACTGCGCGCGCCACCAGCTCCTTGCCAGTGCCGCTCTCGCCCGTGATCAGCACGGTACAGTCGGTATCCGCCACACGATCCACGATCGCGAACACGTCCACCAGCGTGGAGGAGGAGCCAACCACCCCACGCATGCTGGCAGGGCGCTCGCGCAGCGCCGTCGCCGGCAGGCTGGAGCGACGGGGTGTGTACGTTTCATCCCTGGTGGCATCGGGTGCGACCGAATCCATCGGCTCCGGCTCGGGCAAAGGTGGAAGCGTGGCGGCGGCGGGCCGCTCCGAGAGCCTCAGCGGCAGCTCGGCGCCGAAGAGGCTGGGCGGAACAGAGTTGCGGGGGGCGGGGGGAGTCGAGCCTGGAATTTGATACACCGTGCAATCCTTGCCTTCTGGCGTCGCCTCGATCGGGGCCTTGCGACGCGCTGGAGATGAACCACGGCAATGAATTGCAAGTCACAGACCAGCCGCGCGACACGGCCTTGGCAGGGCGTCACGACACCGACGATTTCGGTGTCGAGCTGTTGGCAATCGAGGCGTTACGTGTTTGGCGATTTTCCGTGTTGTTCCACGGCGATACGCTCAACACGCAGGTCGCTTTCGACCCCTGGTCCCGGGTGTGTGAAGCTGCTCCAAAACGACTGGTTTGATCAGCAGATCCAGCAGGTTAACCACTGTGGTACATACCTGTATGGGACGGGTCACGCGCACTCCAGGGGGTCTGCCGGCACCCGGCTGGAGCACGGGTTCGCCGTAGATGGCTCGCTCTGGCGCAGCTCTGCCCCGTGAATGGGGCTATCCCGGTGAACGGACGGAGCGCGCGGGGCTCGAGCAGATTTCTTCGTTTTCGCTGGCACGCGCCATGCTGATGACTGCGGCGTGCCCAACCTCTTCACCAACGTAGCGCCGCTCGGCTACGCGCTCGACTTTCATCTCGAGCGCCACAACCTCTTGGCCTCCAACCTGGCCAACGTGGATACACCCCGCTACAAGCCCCTCGATCTGGCCCGGGTGGGGAACGACGGCTTCGAGCAGGCGATGCAGGTCGCGCTGGCCCGGACCGACCAGGGGCACATCAGCGTGGGCGGCAGTGATCCGCTGGTGGGGCGCGTGTTCCAGGATCCGAGCGCGGGCGGCGGCGCCGACGGCAACTTCGTCTCGCTCGATCGCGAGTCGGGCAAGCTGGCGGCAAACCGCCTGCGTTACGACATGGTCAGCGTGCTGGTGAAAGCGCAGCTCGACAGCTTGATGAAGGCTGCCAACGACGGCAAGGGCGGCTGAGCGCGGCTCGGCGAACAGGAGTAATCGATGTTAGGAGTCTTCAGCGCCATGGATATCGCGGCCTCCGGCTTGAGCGCGGAGCGCACGCGAATGAACACCATCGCCTCGAACCTGGCCAACGCCCAGACGACGCGCACGGCAGAGGGCGGCCCTTACCGCCGCGTGGATCCGGTGTTCGAGGCCATCGCGCTCGACAAGATGCGCGCGCTGAGCCCGTCGGAGCGCAGCGTCTCCATGGTGCAGGTGTCGCAGATCGTGCAGGATCAGCGCCCGGGGCACATGGTCTATTCCCCCGGCCACCCCGACGCCAACGCAGACGGCTACCTGGAGTACCCGAACGTCAACATCGTCGAGGAGATGGTCAACATGATCAGCGCCTCGCGCGCCTACGAGGCGGGCATCTCCTCGGTGGAGGCCACGCAGAAGATGGCTAGCTCCGCGCTCGAGCTGGGTCGCGTATAATGGCGATCGGACCGGTCGAAGGCAGCCCCATCCCGCTGTTCCAGGCGCACGCTCCGTTCGCCTCGGAGGTAGCGCCTGTCAGCGAGCCCAGCGTGGACGCGCTGACGGCCGCGGGCCAGGGCTTTCTCGATCTGGTGGTCAGCGCCAACCAGCGCGCGCAGCACGCCAACGACATGGCGCAGGCGCTCGCCTCCGGTCAGAGCGATGACATCCACGGCACGATGATCGCGGTGAGCGAGGCCTCCATCCAGACACGACTGGCCGTGAACGTGAAGGACAAGGTCTTGGACGCCTTCTACGAAATCTGGCGCATGAATGTCTGAGGCTGGCTGAGGCTCCCGAGGGGACACTGTGGCGGACGCTATCGGCATTCTGGATCAGGTCAAGAAATTCTGGGCCGGGCTCTCGCGCATCAAGCGCATAGCCCTGCTCAGCGTCACGCTCACGGTGCTGCTGGGGGTGGTGGCGGTGGCCACCATCGGCTCGCGCGTGCAGTACGCCCCGCTCTACACCGGGCTCAGCACGGAGGACTCGGCTGCGATCGGCGCGCGGCTGAAGGAGCTCAAGGTGCAACACCGGGTCACCTCCAGCGGCATCGAGGTGCCCGAGGAGCAGGTGCCGGAGCTGCGCCTGGAGCTGGCCTCCAGCGGGCTGCCGCGCGGCGGCGGCGTGGGCTTCGAGATCTTCGACAGCGCGCGCTTTGGCGCCACGGAGTTCGAGCAGCAGGTCAACCTGCGGCGTGCTCTGGAGGGCGAACTCTCGCGCTCCATCAACACCATCGAGGGCGTGCTCTCGGCGCGCGTGCACCTGGTGCTGCCCGAGCGCCGGCTGTTTGCGGCGCGCAGCGAGGGCGCGTCCGCGTCCGTCGTCGTCAAGCTGCACCCGGGGCAGCAGTTCGGCCGCCGCGAGGTGGCCGGCATCGTGCATCTGGTCAGCTCCGCCGTGCCGGGCCTGACCAAGGACCGGGTCAGCGTGGTCAACACCGACGGCGTGACGCTGCATCGCCCCACCTCGGGCGAGGACTCGGCCGCAGGCAGCCTGGACGAGAACCACAATCACGCCGCGCGCGAGCTGGCCACCAACATGGAGAACCACGTGCGCACCTTGCTGGAGCGCGTGACCGGACCGGGTGGAGTGGATGTGCGCATCAACGTGGATCTGGACGAGTCCTCGCGCGAGCGCACCGAAGAGCACTACGAGCCGACCAAGACCGCGCTGCGCAGCGAGCACAAGAGTGAAGAGGCCACCACTCAGGAGGGCGCCAGCGTGGCTGGCGTGCCGGGCGCGCAGACCAACCTGCCGGATGTGGACGAGAGCGTGCCGTCGCGGGGCGATGACCTGCGTGGCAACATTTTCCGGCGCACGCGCACCCGCAACTGGGAGGTGGACCGCATCACCCAGAAGACGGTCACGCCGCGCGGTGATGTCGCGCGCATCAGCGCGGCCGTATTGATCGACGGCAACTACGAGCTCAAGGACGGGGTGCAGGTGTACCAGCCGCGCGACCCCCAGGAGCTCGAGCGCCTGACTGAAGTCGTGAAGAACGCCATTGGCTTTGACCTCGCGCGCGGGGACAGCATCCGGGTCGAGGGGGCCAAGTTCTCGAAGCTCGATCTGCCCGCCCCGCCTGCCCCCGGCTTTGATCTCGAGACCAACCTGCCCTACGTGCTGGCAGCGCTTGGCCTGCTCACCCTGGCCGCCATGCTGTTCGTCTTCGTGCGCGCCGTGCGGCCGCCGCCGCCGGTGCCGGCGCCGCTGCCGGAGGCCACCGCGGAGGAGCTGCCCCAGGCCGTGGCCAGCGCAGCCCTGGAGAGCGACTCGGCCCCGGCGCTCTCGGCGGGGCTCGATCCTGCGCAGCTGGAGCAGCAGCGCACCCTGGCCATCGAATACGCCAGCAAGGATCCCGCGGGTGCCGCGCTGATCTTGTCAGAGTGGCTGGCCTCCGCTGACGAGCCCAGGCCGGTCACGAGCGAGGCGGGCTGAGGCTGATGGCTCCCCCGCCCCAGAGAGAGCTGACGGGTCCAGAGAAGGCAGTGCTGTTGCTGCTCTCGCTGGATGAAAAGGCCGCCGCGCCCATCGTGAGCGAGCTCCTGCCCGATCACGTCAAGCGTCTGCGCGAGACGGCGCTGCAGATGAAGAGCGTGCCGACCAACGCGCTGCACGCGGTGTACTCGGAGTTTCTGAGCAAGACCGGGGAGTCGGTGGCGGTGCCGCGCGACGGCGTGGGCATCATCCGCCGGCTCTCGGCGCGCGCCCTCGGCGAGTCGCAGACGCAGAACATCTTCGAGGACAAGCCCATGTCGCCGCTGGACCGGGTCGCCGCAGCCGATGACGACGTGCTCGCCGGTTTGCTGGTGAACGAAGACCCGCAGCTCACTGCCGCGCTGCTCTCACAGCTGCCGCCCGAGAAGTCCGCGGCGGTGCTGGCGCTGTTGCCGGAGGCGTCGCGCCCGCTGGTCCTCACCCGCCTGGGCGCCATGCGCGAGATGCCGGGCCACCTGATCGATGAGGTGGCCAGCGCGCTCGCGGCCGAGCTGCCCGAGCCCGGCGCCGGCGGCGCCATCGCGGTGGACGGCGTGACCCGATCGGCGGCCGTGGTGCGGGCACTGAGCAAAGAGGTGGGCGAGCTGCTGCTCTCCGACGTGGAGGCAGAGAACGAGCTCCTGGCGGCGGAGATCCGCCAGGCCATGTACTCCTTCGAGGATCTGAAGCTGATCGACGCGCGATCCATGCGCGAGCTGCTCAAGGCAGTGCCGGGCGATCGCTTGACCCTGGCCATCAAGACCGCCAGCCCCGAGCTGTCCAATCACATCTTCTCCGGCATGTCCAAGCGCGCCGCCGAGCGCGTCAGGGAAGATCTGGAGCTGCTGGGCGCGGTGCGCCTGGCGGAGGTCGAGGCCGCCCAGCAGGAGATCGTGGAGATCGCTCTGCGGCTGGCGGCAGAGGGCACCGTGTCGCTGGGTGGAGGCGGCCAGGATGAGTTTGTCTAGCGAGCGCACGCGTCCCAAGAGCTTGCGCTTCGTGGACGTGAGCTCGGAGGCTCGCGCGCCGAGCCAGAGCGCGACCCCGAGCGCGCCGGGCTGGCTGCAGCTCCGCCCGGAGGAGCCGCCGCGCATCCAGCCCGAGCGCGTGGTGCCGCCGGAGGTGCCCTCGCACGACCGTCCGCCGCTCTCGCCCTTGCTGGAGAGCGTGCGCCCGCCCCCGCCACGCGCGTCGCAATATCCCAGCATCGTGCCCGGGCCGCCCTCGCAGTTTCCGGGCGCGCCCGAGCTGCCGGTGGAGCCGATGATGCTGGCCGCCACGCCCGAGCCACGCTTCGACACGCAGGTGGAGGATCTGGTGCCGCGCGCCGAGGAGGAGGCCGTGGCTGCGATCGCCACCGCCATTGATCGCTTCCAGCGCGAGCGCCAGCAGGCGCTGGTGGCCGCCGAGCACGAGCTGGTCGCGCTGGTGCAGGCCGTGTGCCGGCGCGTGCTCCTGGCCGAGGTGACCCACAACCCGCTGCTGGCGCAGCGCCTGGTGCACGCCGGCCTGGAAGCGCTGGCCGGCGGCGACAAGGTCACCGTGCGCCTCGGGCCCTTCTTTGCTGACGCGGCCCAGACCATCCAGGAGAGCCTGGAGCATCGCGGCGTACGCTGCGTGGTGCTGGTCGACCCCAGCGTGGGCGCGCAGGGCCTGCAGCTGTCCACGGAGCTCGGCCACGTCGACGAGTCGGTGCTCCACCGCCTCGATGTGCTGCTTGCCAACCTGGGCCTGGGCAACGCCGCTGCGCGCGAGCCGTGAGCGCCATGTCTCGCCTGTCCACCTTGATCGAACGCTGCGCCCGCACCCAGGCGCACGAGCCCGTGGGCGTCGTGCAGAACGTGGTGGGCATGGTGGTGGAGATCGGCGGGCTGCGCGCGGCCGTGGGCCAGACGCTCGAGGTGCGCACGGAGCAGGGTGCGCTGGAGCTGGAGGTGGTGGGCTTCCGCTCGGATCGGCTGCTGGCCAGCCCGCTCGGCAGCCTCTCTGGGCTGCAGGCGGGCACTCCCGCGCGGCTCTGCGATCGCGGCGCCAGCGTGGCGGTGGGCCCGCAGCTCCTGGGCCGCGTCTTCGACGCCTTCGGCAACCCGCTGGACGGCGGCGAGCGCCCCGTCATCGGCCAGCGCTACGCGATTCACCGCGCGCCGCCGCCGTCCTTCGGACGCAAGCCCGTGGCCGAGGTGTTCTCCACGGGCGTGCGCGCGGTCGACAGCCTGCTCACCGTGGGTGTCGGGCAGCGCCTGGGCATCTTTGCCGGCGCCGGTGTGGGCAAGAGCACGCTGCTCGGCATGATCTGCCGCTCGTCGCAGGCCGACGTGAACGTGGTCGGGCTGATCGGCGAGCGCGGGCGTGAGGTGAGCGACTTCGTGCGCCACAGCCTGGGCGCCGAGGGCATGGCACGCTCGGTGGTGCTGGCAGCCACCAGCGATCAGCCGCCGCTGGTGCGCGCGCACGGCGCCGAGGCGGCCACCGCAGTCGCCGAGTACTTCCGCGA
>JAICQL010000243.1 GCA_025937895.1 Polyangiaceae bacterium
CCGAGCGCATCGCGCAGATCGTGGCGGAGAAGACGCAGCTCGGCCTGGGGCAGGTGTATTTTGCTCACGCTCCCGAGCGCGTTCTGCCCGGTCAGATCCTGCGCGAGGTGGTGCAGAACGATCGCATCGTGGGCGGATTGGACGCGGCCTCGGGCGAGCGCTGCGCGGACTTCTATCGCAGCTTCGTCTCGGGTCAGGTGCACATCACCGGCGCACGCATGGCAGAGACGGTAAAGCTGGTGGAGAACGCCTACCGCGACGTGAACATCGCCTTTGCCAACGAGCTGTCGCTGCTGGCCGACGCGCTCTCGCTCGACGTGTGGGACCTGATCGCGCTGGCCAACCGCCACCCGCGCGTGAAGATCCTCAACCCCGGGCCCGGCGTCGGCGGCCACTGTATCGCCGTGGATCCGTGGTTTTTGGTGCACGCGGCGCCGGAGCTCACGCCGCTGATGCGGCAGGCTCGCGAGACCAACTCCGCCAAGCCAGCCTGGGTGCTCGAGCGCATCCACCGCCGCGCCGCGCGGCTCAAGCGTGCGCGCATCGCCTGCCTGGGCCTGGCGTACAAGCCCGACATCGACGACCTGCGCGAGTCCCCCGCGCTGGAAGTGGTACAGCACCTGGCCGCCACGGGGGAATATGACCTGCGCGTGGTGGAGCCCAACCTCGAGTCACATCCAGAGCTCGAGCTGATGCCGCTGGAGCAGGCGCTGGACGGCGCTGACATCGTGGTGTTCCTGGTGGCGCACCGCCAGTTCAAGAGCATCCCCAAGCCGCTGCTGGCCGAGAAGATCATCTTCGACACCTGCGGAGCGCTGCGCGGCTGAGCGCGCAGGCCTCTGCCATGACCGCCACGCGTGTCGCCGTCTTCCTCGGTACCCGGCCGGAGGCCATCAAGCTGGCGCCGGTGATCCGCGCGCTGGAGCAGGCACCCGACTTCGAGCCGGTGGTCATCAGCACCGGGCAGCACCGCGAGATGCTCGCTCAGGTGGCGCAGCTCTTCGGCCTCACCCTGCACCACGATCTGCAGGTCATGCGCCCGAACCAGACGCTGAGCGAGCTGACGGCGCGCCTGCTGGTTGCGCTCGACGAGCTGCTCGGGCGGGTGCAGCCGGCGCTGGGCCTGGTCCAGGGCGACACCACCACGGTGCTCGCGGCGTCGCTGGCGTGCTTCTACCGGCGCATCCCCGTGGCTCACGTGGAGGCGGGGCTGCGCACGGGCGACCGCTACTCGCCGTTCCCGGAGGAGCTGAACCGCAGCCTGACCACGCGGCTGTGCACGCTCCACTTTGCGCCCACGGCGCAGGCACGTGACAACCTGCTCGCCGAGGGCATCGCCGCCGCGCACATCGAGCTCACGGGCAACACCGTGATCGATGCGCTGCACGCGGAGGTGGCGCGGCAAACGCGGCCGGAGGTGCGCGCTGGCGTCGAGAGCGCGTTGCGCACGGCGCTGGGCGCGTATCCGCCCGCTCGACCGCTGATCTTGATCACGGGCCACCGCCGCGAGAACTTCGGGCACGGCTTCGAGCAGATCTGCGCCGCGCTGGCCGAGCTGGCGCGGCGCTTTCCGGATCATGACTGGATTTACCCGGTGCACTTGAACCCCAACGTGCAGGAGCCCGTGCGCGCGCGGCTGGGTGGAGTGCCCAACGTGCGCCTGCTGGCTCCCCTGCCCTACGGCGAGTTCGTGGCCCTGATGCGCGTCTGCCGCCTGGTCTTGACCGACTCGGGCGGTATCCAGGAGGAGGCGCCGAGCCTGGGCAAGCCGGTGCTGGTGATGCGCGACACCACCGAGCGGCCCGAAGGGCTGGCAGCGGGCACCGTGCGCCTGGTCGGCGCCGACCGCGAGCAGATCGTGGAAGGGGTGTCACTGCTGCTGAGTGATGCGACGGTGTATTCGCGCATGGCAACCGCCGCCAACCCGTACGGCGACGGCCGCGCCGCCGAGCGGATCCTGGCGCGCCTGCGCCGCCACGTAGTCAGCTGAGCCGGATGAGCCGGATGACAGCGCTCGCTCACGGCTGCGCTCTCGAGGCTGAGTCGGCGGGTGCCGGCGCGGCCGGTGGTGGCGCGGCAAGCGGTGCCACCACCTCGGGGCGGCGCACGCGAAAGATCACGATCTTGTCGAACTGCTCCACGACCTCCACCTCGTCGAACCAGCTGTAACCCAGCTGCCGGTAGTCATCCGTGCGAAACCCCGCCAGGATGATGTAGTCGCGCCCTTCCTTCAGCGCGCGGCGCGCCAGCGAGCGCGACAACCAGGGCTTGGTTTTTGCCGCCGGCTGCGCGGTAGCGCCGTGCGCCGCGATGTCATAGACGGGGCGGCCCTGCGCACGATACTCGGCGTAAGCCTTGCGAAAGGCGTCCTTGTAGAAGGCATATTTGTCGCGGCCGTATTCGAAGAACTCGCCCCACTCCCCGGCTTGCTTGACGCCGGCGGCGACCAGCCGGGGACCGCTGGCGTAGGCGCCGTAGTGGAAGAGCCGGGCGCCGCTGGGGATGTGCGCGTAGATCCACTCGCGCGCCAGCGTGAAGCGGCTGAGCTGTCGCTTCTCCTGCTGCAGGTCACCAACGGGCACCCAGCTCACCAGCAGCACGAAGCCGAGTGCCAGAGCCGGTGCGAGCAAGCCCGACGCACCAGGTCGCGCCCCTGATACCGGCGCGGTGCCCCGGGCGCTCGACTCGCCGGCGAGCAACCTGGTGCGCTCGATCAGTGACCCGATGCAGATGGCGATCACCAGGCACCCCACCATCGCCGGCGCGACCATGTAGTACGCGCGCACCGGGCGCCCCCAGAAGGCGGTGGCATACACCAGCGGGAAGAGCGCCAGCAGCTTTGCCCGAGCATCGCGCACGAACACCATGGCCACCATGCTCAGGCCGGCGCTGAGCAGCAGCGGCACGCGCAGCCCGCGCAGGGCCTCGAACGCCGTCAGGTGCAGACCCGGAGCGTTGGGCCCGGAGTAGTAAGCCGTGGCCTCGGTCTGTGCGCGAACGAACTGCTTCAGGTCCAGGGCGCTGGGATTGGCAAGCAACGCAGCCGCAAGTGCCACCGCCCCCGCCGCCCACAGCGCGGGCCGAGCCAGGGTGCGCCAGCCGCGCAGCAGCAGCCGGCGGGAACCGCTGCTGCCCTCACTGCTCGCGCCGGGGAGCGGATCGGAGCCGCTCGCAGCAAACCAGCTGGCGGCCAGAAAACAGGGCGCCACCAGCAGGCCCGGCAGCGGCTTGCAAGCCATGCTCAAGCCGGCGCACAGCCCGCCGCACAGCCAGTGCCGCCAGCGCCCGCTCTCCATGGCCAGGGCCAGCAGCAGCAGGGCGCCCAGCTGGAAGGCACCCTGCGGAACATCGATGCGCACCGTGCTCTTGGTCAGCTGATCCAGCAGCGGCAGCGAGAGCAGTACCGCCGCAATGAAGGCTGCGCAGCGGCCGTAGCGTGGCGCGAGAAAACGATAGCTACAGACGGCGAGCGGCAGGTAACACGCCGCGCAGAACAGACGCGCGAGCCAGTACTGCTCTTGCCCGTCGAAGAACACCCGCGCCGCGTAGTCCAGCGGGCTCAGCCCGCGCAGCGCCGCGACCAGGTGATACAGCGCCGCCAGCAGGTACATCGGCAGCGGGCCGTACTCCGGCAGGTAGTAGCGCCACTGTCCGCCCATGAAGGCCACCGCCTGCTCGACGATGTCGTTCTCGTCCACCCCGGGCGAGCCGAGATCCGCCGAGGCGTTGAGCCACCGCAGACAGAAGCCGAAGATGCAGCACAGCAAGGTCAGCAGCGCCCAGGCACGCGCGGTGACTTGCGCGCGGGCCACCGCCACCGCCAGCGGCGGCGCCGGAGAGTCCGTCACCACGTGCCCGCCCCCGACCTCCGCACGTTGGCGCAGAGCTCCTCGAAGCAGGCCGCCAGGCGTGCGGTGAGCTCGCGCCGGCGATAGCCGTCGCGAGCGCTGCTCGGCATGCTGCGCTCGCCGGCTCGCCAAGCGTGCCAGCACGCCACCAGCTGCTCCGCGATGGCGGCCTCGTCGTTCCAGGGCGCGATGCGGCCCGCTCCCGTCTCACGCATCAGCCAGGCGTCCCCACCCGCTGGATCCACCACGGCCAGGATCGGCTTGCCCGCTTGCAGGTACTCGAAGGCCTTGCCCGAGACCACGTCCTGCCCCTCGCTGATCGTCTGCAGCAGCAGGTTGATGTCACTGCCGAACATGTAGCGCTGGCTCTTGGCGTGGGAGACCGGGCCGCGGAATGCGACCTGCAGCCCCGGCGCCAGGGCGCTGGCCTTGGCCTCATGGCCCCCGGCGCTGCCGATCAGCTCCAGCACGGCGGCCTCGCGAAAGCCCGGCTCCCGCCCTGCCAGCTCGAACGCGCGCAGCAAGCCATCCGGCTGCCGCCGCGCGTTGAGCGTACCCACGTAGCGAAACACGCACTTGTCCTCTGGCCAGCCGCGCAAGGGTGCCACGGGCGCCTCGTCGAAGCCGTTGGTGATGGTCAGCAGCTTGGCCCGTGGCAGCGCCGGAAAGCGCTGGTGCATCGACTCCAGAGTGAGCGGGCTGGTGAACACGATGCGCTCCGCCTGCGCCAGCACCCTCTCTGCCTGCGCCCGCTCGCTCTCTGCAACACCGGGCGTCTCCGGGCTCCAGAGGCTGCCGTACGTCCAGGGATCGCGCAGATCCAGCACCAGCGGCTTGCCGAGCTGGGAGGCCAGGCGAGCCGCCAACGACAGGCCGCGAAAGGGAGGGCCCGTGGCCCAGATCAGCTCGGGCTCGTACCGCGCCGCGGCGAGCCGCGCGACGAGACTGGCCAGCGCAGCCCAGTCGAGCTGCCAGTGCAGCCACCAGTTGAGCTCCTCGAGCCGCTCCACCAGCTGGGCGGCGGCGCGCGCCTCGAGCGACTGGCGCGAGGCGGACTCAGGGGCTCCGCTGCCCGCCCCCGCAGCGGCCCCCGGCGCTCGCGACCTTGCCAGCGCTCGCGCCCGCTTGCGCAGCGAGCGGGCCTGCTCCACCAGCGGGTACAGCAGGCGCGGCGAGCGCCAGACGTGCACCTGTGGAGGCAGCTCCAGCAGCCGCGCCGGATCGCTCGCCTCCCCCGGCTGCGGCCGGCAGCCGATGACGAGCGGCTCGAAGCCGTGCTCCGGCAGGTACTTGGCAAAGTAGAAGGGCCGCGCGGAGCCGCTGGCGTTGAAGGGCGGAAACTTCTCCGCGATCATCAGCACGCGCTTCATGCGGCGGTCAGCTTAGTGCCGTGGCGCGGAAGTCTCAATCACGGGGAGGCTCAGCGCAGCCCCTCGATCAGCGCCGAATAGCGGGCAGCGGTCTGATCGAAGTCGAACTCGGACACATCCAGCTCGAAGCGCTCCTCGGATCGCCAGCAGGTGTCCAGCTCGGCGAAGAGCTGGGGCGAGTCCGCGCGCAAGCTCCAGCCCAGGCGGCGCGAGCGGATGAACTCATCGGCGGCGCCGCCGTAGTTCAGCGAGAGCGTGGGGCGCCGCAGGGCCGCATGCTCGACCAGCTTGGTCGTGGTCTGGTAGGTGGGCAGCGCGCCGGGGCCGTTGAGCTGGAGCGCGATCTTGCTGGCGAGCAGCAGCTCGAACGCCTGCTGTTGGGGCAGGTGCGGCTCGAGCGTCAGCTGACCGCTGGCCAGCAGATCCCGCGCCTCATCGCGGAGGCTGGCCGGGTACTGCCCGGCGATGGCCAGACGTGGAGCAGGCTGCTGCCGGTGCCGCTCGCGCAGCCAGCTCAACAGCCGGCGCAGCGGTTCTTCCCGCCGATTGAACAGGTTGCCGATGTACGCGAAGTCGTAGCGCGGCACGGCAGGAGCCTCGAGCGCTCGCAGCTGCGCCAGCTCCACTCCGTTGGGTACCGTGCTGACGCTGGGGTGGCCGCTCAGCTGCTGAAATAGCGCGCTCATCTCCGGGGTGACACTGACCAGCATGTCGGCGTTGGCCGTTGCCACGCGAAAGCGCCCCGCCCAGCCGCTCTGCTCCAGCTCCTGCGGCGAGGTCAGCCAGGGATCGCGGAAATCCTGGATCAAGCGGGTGCCCAGGTGCTCGCGGCGCAGGCGCGCTGCCCAGTAATTGGCGCTGAAGGGGGCGCCCGTGGCGATCAAGACTGGCCGGGCCTGGGTGGCCAGCAGCCGGCGCGCTGTCGGAGCCAACGCCGGCCACCACAGCGACGCCACGTCGTGCGGTGGCGTGAGCCGCTCCAGCACGCGAAAGGCACCCACCTTCAGCTTTTGCTGCAACCGCCCGGGAAAGTGCGCGCCGTGCAGGCGGTGCGGGTAGAACGAGGGCAGCCGGTGGATGCGCACGTTCTCGTGTTGCACGTCGCCGAACCAGCCCGGATCCGCCAGCTCGGGCCAGCGCGCACACAGCACGTCGATGCGATGCCCGCGCCGCGCCAGGCGTCCGCACAGCTTTGCCCAGCGATAGGCGCCAATGCGGTCGTAAGGGGGAAAGCGGAAGGCGATCAGGACGAACGGCGTCATCCCCGGCCCCCCGCCGCGGCGCCACGCACGCGCTCGAACACCACCACGGAGCGATCGCCCCAGTCCCGCGCGATGCTGAAGCCGTGTCGCTCGATCCAGCTGCGGACCTGCGCCGCGCCCTCGCTGCCGGTAACGCCCGCGTGGAGCTCGATGACGATGGCGCGCACGCTGGGGCTGATGGCGGCGCTGGTCAGCGCCGTCTCACCGCCCTCGATGTCGATCACCAGCACGCTGGGCTGGTGCTCGGCCAGCAAGCTCTCGAGAGCCACCCCCGCCACCGTGATGGGCTGGCCGCCGCGATCATGAGTGGACGAGGACCAGAAGTTCTGGCTGACGAACAGCGTTTGCGGCTCGCCTCGGGCGGAGACCGCGCCGGGGATGAGGCGGGGGGAGACGCCGTTGCACAGGAAGGTGGTGCGAATGGTGGAGAGCAGGCGCGGGTTGGCCTCCACGCTCGTCACGCGCTCCGAGCCGCAGCGGCGCGCACACAGCACGGTGATGAAGCCGAGCCCCGAGCCCAGCTCCAGCACTCGGTCATCCGGCTGCAGCAGTCGGCTGAGCACCTCGTATTCGCGCTCCTCGTACGAGCCGGAGTAGAGCGTGGCGCGCATCTCCTCCGACACGGCCTCGGTGAGCGGCAGGCGGATGCCGTGATGCCAGACGAGCTGCGGGCGCGTGCGGCGCCGATACTCCGCGCGCGCCCGCCGGCGCAGCCGCGCGGCAGCCCGCAACAGCCGCGCCCAGTCGAATCGTGTCACCGGCGAACCCTCCTGGCAGCGCGTGTCACTTCTCGGCAGCCACCCAGGTATGGATGGGCCAGCGCGGATCGTTGCTCATCGCCAGCCGGTGCAACGGATGCCAGCTGGCGTGCGGCACCGGCTCGTAGCGCAAGCCCAGGCCCACAGCCAGCCATACGTACGGGCTGCCCCAGCCGCCCACCTCCACGACGCGCGCGAAATCCCGGCACAGCCAGCGCAGCGCATCGGGGGTGAACCGCCAGAAGTCGGCCGGGCTGCGAGCGTCCCTGTGGATGGGCTGGATCAGGCAGGTCGTATGCAGCGCCAGCCCGCCGGGCTTGAGCACGCGGCGGCTCTCCTCCACGGCGCGCTGAGGATCGCCCACCACGTGCTCCAGCACCTGATCGCTCACCACCAGATCGAACTCATCGGCACCAAAGGGCAGCTCCAGGATGCTCGCCTCGGGGTAGTTGGCCTCCACCACCTGGGTGGAACGCACCGCCCCGAACACCTTCACCAGCCGCTCGGAGTGGCTGATGGAGAGCACGCGCAGATCCCGCCCGGCAGCGTAGCCGCCAAGGGCTTGCTCCAGGTGCTGGTACATCGCGTAGCGCGTGACGTGACTGCCCCGGGCCAGTGGCTTGGAGGACAGGCGGACTGCCGCCTTCAGGAGTTGCTTCGGGAGCGAGGGCAACATGTAGCGAACATAGCCTGCCGCGTTGCCCTGTGGCACACCGAGCGCCCCCCGTGCCAGCGATTTCGCGCGCTGGCCTCTGGCCATGCCGCCGCCCCGGCGGCGCACAGGAAATCATGGACAGCCGCCCCCCGAACGGGCAAGACACGCGGAGTCGTGAGCGCCAGCGGCACGGATTTTTGCGAAAACTGCGGCAGCAGGGCCAGCTTTGCGCCGCTCTTCCCCGCTGCTCACGCCACGCGCTGCTGCGGGCGCTGCGGGGGCTGGCACTACTTTGCGCCGCTGCCCGCGCCCGCGGCGGAGCTGTACGATCGGGACTATTTTTTCGGCGCCGAGTACCGCGACTACGATCTCTCGCGCCCCGCGCAGCACATCAATTTTCAGCGCAAGCTGCGGCTGCTCGCGCAGGCGGGCTGCGGCATCGGCGCCAGCTCGCGCGTGCTGGAGCTGGGCTGCGCCACGGGTGACTTCCTCGCGCTGGTGCGGCGGCAGACCGGCGCCGCCACGCTCGGCGTGGAAATCTCCGCATTTGCCCGCGGGCGCGCCGAGGAGCAAGGACTGTCGGTGCTGTCTCCCGAGGCGCCCGAGCTCGCGCAGCATGTCGCAGAGTTTGCCCCGGATTTCATCGTTGCCTGGGACGTGTGGGAGCACCTGCCCCGCCCTGCCTCCGTGCTCGATGCCCACCTGGCCGCGGCGCAGCCGCAGGTGGTGGTGGCGCTCACCACGGTCGACGCCTCCAGCGCAGTGGCAAGGCTGCGAGGCCACCGCTGGCGGCAGTTTCATCCGCCCACACACCTCAACTATCCAACCCGCCGCTCGCTGCGCAGCTTCCTGCAGGACCGCTCGTTTCGCGTGAGGAGCCAGCAGAGCTTCGGCTATCATCGCCCCTTGCTCGAGTACGTGGGGGCGCTGGGGCTCCAACCGCGTGAGGCGGGCGCCTCGCAGCGCTGGCTGACTCACCCGGTCTACCTCAACCTGTTCGACACACAGCTGGTGATCGGCCAGCGCCAGGGGTCGTGAGCGCTTCGCAGGCCATCCAGGGCTGGATCGTGATGCCAGCCTATCAGGAAGCGCGCGGCATTCGAGCTCAGCTCGAAGCGCTGGCGCGGACGCTCACCAGCTGTCCGGAACACGCGGACATTCGCTTCACGTTGCTGGTGGTGAACGACGGCTCGCGGGACGACACCAGCGGCGAGATCGCACGCGCACGCGCGGGCGTGGAGGCGCTGGGTGTGGTGCTGCGCGAGCGCGCCTTCTTGCGCAACTTCGGCCATCAGGCGGCGATCGTGGCGGGCCTGGACGCGGCGGCAGGCGCCTGCGACTTCGCCGTCACCATGGACGCGGACGGCGAGCACCCTCACGCCCTGGTGCCAGGGCTGATCGCGGCCTGGCGCGCAGGTGCGCCGCTGGTGCATACCTTGCGCCGGCCTCACCACCAGCTGAGCGCCTTCAAGCGCGCGGCCAGCGCCAGCTACTACCGCTTGCTGTCGCGCATCTCGGGTGTGCGCATCCAGCCAGGCATGGCCGACTTCAAGCTGTGGGACGGCGAGCTGTTGCGCGAGCTGCGCCCGTTTTTGCCCAGTTGCGGCTCCACCCGCGTGTTCGCCGCCTGGCTGGCGCCCGCCGCGCCTACCCTGGAGTACGATCAAGACGTCGTGCTGGGCCGGCAGTCTCGCTTCACGCTGCGCAAGAATCTGTCCATGGCGCTCGCCGGACTGGTGCGCTACAGCGACGCGCCGTTGCGGCTCTCGCTCTGGATGAGCACGTTTGCAGGGATAGTGGCGGCGGGCCACTCGCTGTTCGTGCTGTGGGCAGTGTACACCGGCAGGGTGGTGCCGGGCTGGGCCACGATCGTGATCATCGTGGCCTTCTTCGGTGCGCTGCAGAGCTTTGCCATCGGCATGCTGGGGGAGTACCTGCTGCGCATCTCGTTCCGCAGCAGCCTGCCGGCGTTCGTGACCCGCCCTGCGCGCTCGTCAGGCCCGGGTGGCGAGAGGGGCAGCTCTTGAGCTCGCGCGCGCTGGGCGGGGAGGCTCTGCGCGGCAAGGCCACGAGCCGCGAGGCCACGACCCACGAGGCCACGACCCACGAGGCCACGAGCGGTGCGCCCGAGAGCGGCGTGGACAGCGAGCGCACCAGCAGCGGGCCTGGCTCGCTGAGGGCGCGGCTGGCTCGCGCTGCCAGCCGCGATGTCTTCTGGTACCTGCTGCTGGCTGCGGTGCTGCTCGCGGTCGAGCTCCTCGGCGCGCTCGGCTCGGCCGCATACTCCTACGACCACTGGGACAACTTCGAGTTCTACACGCCGATGATCGCGGCGGCTCACGGCCAGCTGTTGGGCGGTGAGCTGCCGCTCTGGAACCCGCACCAGCACCTGGGCGAGTCGTTCCTGGCCAACCCACAGATGGGCACCTTTTACCCGCCCTATACCCTGGCCTACGCCGTGGTGACGGGGCTGGGGCTGCACTGGAACTGGCTTTGCGGGCTGATCTTCTTTTCGCACCTGTGCCTGGGTGCAGCGGGCAGCTTCGCAATGCTGCGCCAGCTCGGAGTGCGCCGCTCGCTGTGTTTCATCGCTGCTCTGGGCCTGTGCAGCGCCGGTTACCTGCGCACCGGGGCGACCTTCTGGATCTTCTACGCACCCACCTTCGGCTGGCTGCCCTGGACGCTGCTCGCGGCAGCTCGCCTGCTGGATGGTAGCCGCAGCTTCCGCCACGGCGCGCTGCTCGTGGCGGGACTGACCGCGCAGGCGTACGTGGGCCACCCCCAGATCCTGGTCTATGTCTGGCTCACCGTCGGGCTGTTCTGCGTGGGCTACCTGCTGGTGGGCACGCAGACCGGGCAAGCGCGCCTCCAGCGGCTCGGCGCGCTCGGGCTGCATGCTGGCTGCGCGCTGCCGCTCAGCTTGCTGACGATGTGGCCGGTGTTCGTGCACTCGCGCAACACGCTGCGCAAGCTGCCAATGTCCTTCGAGGACTTCGTGCGCATCAGCGTCTCGCCCGTGGGCACGCTCGGCATGTTGTTGCCCGGCTACGGCATCCGCGACGGCTTCGTCGTGCGCGAGCCGGTGTCATACATGCTGCATCAGGCGGCCTGGGTACTACCTGGCCTGCTGCTCGGCGGCTGGCTCTGGCTGCAGCTGGAGCGCGAGCGCCAGGCCACGCCGGAGCGGCTGCTCGGGCGCCGCGCGGCGGTGCTCGCCCTGACCGGGGCCGTGCTGATGGTGTTCGCGATGGGCCGTTACCTGAAGGTGTACGGCTGGACCTACGGCATCCCGGTCTGGTCTTCCTTTCGCTACCCGCACAAGTTCCTGTCGGTTGCCCTGCCCTGCCTGGGCCTGGCAGCAGCGCTCGGGCTGGAGCTGCTGGCGCGGCGGGCGGAGCGAGGCGCGGACGCAAGTCTGGCGGCCCGGCGCGAGCTCCGCTGGCGCGCGTACGCGGCGGGGGCCTCTGTGCTGCTGGCGTTGGCGATTGGGATGGTCATCGGCTGGCACGAAGTGGTGTGGCAGCCGGTAGTGGCGCTCGGACTGGTCTGCGGCCTCGCCACGCTGGCGCTCACTCCATTCGTCCAGCTGCCCGCGGTGCGCGGCGCGCTCGCGCTGTGCGGCGTCGGGTCGGCGGCGGGCATGGTGGTTCTGGGCCAGACGTTTGCTCCGTACCTGATCGATGAGCCGCACGCACCGGCCTCTGCTCGCTATGCCCCCAGCGGTGAAGCGCGCATCTTGCCGGTCCACGTCGACCGCCGACGCTACGACATCTACCCGCGCTTGCTCTACCAGAGCGCGACCATGCTGGGCGTGGACAGCGTGACCGGCTGCACCACGACCATGGCTCCGGAGCAGTACCTCACTTACCTGCCCTCCAACTCGCGCGGTCTCTTGACCGAAGAGATGTACCGCGAGCTGCTGCCGAGCCACCTGTTGCGTGGCCTCAACGTGCGCTACGCGACCGCGCCACTGCAGAACGCCGAGATCGACGGCTGGCTGCGGAGCGCTGGCTTCCGGCGCGAGCGC
>JAICQL010000271.1 GCA_025937895.1 Polyangiaceae bacterium
GTACGGCGCCGCCGTGGTGGTGATGGCCTTCGACGAGCGGGGCCAGGCCGATTCCTACGCGCGCAAGATCGAGATCTGCGGGCGCAGCTACAGGCTGCTGACGGAGCAGGTGGGCTTCCCGCCCGAGGACATCATCTTCGATCCCAACGTGCTGACCGTGGCCACCGGCATGGAGGAGCACAACAACTACGCGCTCGATTTCATCAACGCCACGCGCTGGATCAAGCAGAACCTGCCGCACGCCAAGGTGAGCGGCGGCGTGTCCAACATCTCGTTCAGCTTCCGCGGCAACAATCGCGTGCGCGAGGCGATGCACTCTGCGTTCTTGTATCACGCCATCGCTGCCGGCATGGACATGGGCATCGTCAACGCCGGCATGCTGGAGGTGTACGAGGAGATCGAGCCCACCCTGAAGGAGTTGGTGGAGGACGTGCTGCTCAATCGCCGCCCGGACGCCACCGAGCGCCTGGTGGAGCTCGGCGAGCAGCTGAAGGCCCAGGGCAGCAAGGCGGAGGAGGGCGCTGCCAAGGAAGAGGAGTGGCGGCGCGGCAGCGTGCAGGAGCGCCTCTCGTACGCGCTGGTCAAGGGCATCGACACGTACATCGACGTGGACACGGAGGAAGCGCGCCAGGAGCTCCAGCGTCCGCTGGCCGTGATCGAGGGTCCGCTGATGGCCGGCATGAGCGTGGTCGGCGACCTGTTTGGCGAGGGCAAGATGTTCCTGCCGCAGGTGGTCAAGTCTGCCCGGGTGATGAAGAAGGCCGTGGCCTATCTCACCCCCTTCATGGAGGAGGAGAAGGCAGCGCTGGCCGCCGCCGGGCACGTGGTCAAGACGCAGGGCAAGATCGTGCTGGCCACCGTCAAGGGTGACGTGCACGACATCGGCAAGAACATCGTGGGGGTGGTGCTGGCCTGCAACAACTACGAGGTGATCGATCTCGGCGTGATGGTGCCATGCGAGAAGATCCTGGAGTGCGCGCGCCGTGAGCGCGCGGACTTGATTGGGCTGAGCGGGCTCATCACTCCCTCGCTGGAGGAGATGGCGCACGTGGCGCGCGAGATGGAGCGCCAGGGCTTCCAGCTGCCGCTCTTGATCGGCGGCGCCACCACCAGCAAGGCGCACACCGCGGTCAAGCTGGCGCCCCACTATCGCCAGCCTGTGGTGCACGTGCTGGACGCGAGCCGGGCCGTGCCGGTGACCACGACCCTGCTGAGCGAGGGGAAGGAGGCCTTCGTCCAGAAGCACCGCGAGGAGTACGAGAAGATCCGCCAGGCGCACCACGGCCATCGCACCAAGCTGCTCAGCCTGGCCGCCGCGCGCGAGAACCGTACGCCCATCCAGTGGCGCGAGGAGGATCTGGCAGTCCCCGAGTTCACCGGGGTCCGGGTGCTGGAGGACGTGCCGCTGCAGCTCCTGCGCGAGTACATCGACTGGACGCCCTTCTTCGCCACCTGGGAGCTCAAGGGTACGTATCCCAAGATCTTCGAGCACGAGACCATGGGCGCGCAGGCACGCCAGGTGTATGCCGAGGCGAACGCGCTCCTGGACCGCATCATCGGGCAGAAGCTGCTGCGCGCGCGGGGGGTGTACGGCTTCTTCCCGGCCAATGCCGTGGGCGACGACGTGGAGGTGTACGCGGAGCCGGAGCGCGGCAAGGTGCTGGAGCGGCTCCGCTTCCTGCGCCAGCAGACCCACAAGCACAGCGACTCTCCCAATCGCTGCCTGGCCGACTACGTGGCGCCGCGCGAGAGCGGGCTGAGCGACTACATCGGCGGCTTCGCCGTCACGACGGGCATCGGGCTCGAGGCACTGGTGAGCGACTTCAAGGCCAAGCTGGACGACTACAACGCCATCATGGCCGAGGCCCTCGCAGATCGACTGGCGGAGGCCTTTGCCGAGTACCTGCACCGCCGGGTGCGCGAGGAGTGGGGCTACGGTAAGGCGGAGGATCTCTCCCAGACAGACCTGATCCAGGAGAAGTACCGCGGCATTCGCCCGGCGCCGGGCTACCCCGCCTGCCCCGATCACACGGAGAAGGCCACGCTCTGGCGGCTGCTGGACGTGGAGCAGCGCGCGGGCATCAAGCTCACCGAGTCGTTTGCGATGTGGCCGGGCTCGAGCGTGAGCGGCTTCTACTTCGCGCACCCGCAGGCGGAGTATTTCGGTCTGGGCAAGATCGATCGCGATCAGGCGCTCGACTACCAGCAGCGCAAGGGCATGACCCTGGCCGAGGTGGAGCGCTGGCTGGGCTCGAACCTCGCTTACGAGCCGGGCAGCTGAGGCCTGCGAGCGGCGTCAGCGCAGGAGAAAATGCCTGTTGTTGGCGCCGGCGGCGCGCGCTGGAGTATCCTGCAGCGCGATGAGCAATGGGCGGTGGCGGCGCGAGACCCGCTGGGTGCTGCTGGCGCTCTGGGTGCTGGCGGCCTGCGGGCGCGCCCCGGAGGCGCGCAGCGCCGCGGTAGTGCATCAGCAGTCGGCGGAGGAGGAGGGGTACGGGTACGAGTATTCGAGCAGCCCGCTTGCTCCGCCCGTGGAGGGGCCTCCGGCACCGGGCGGGCCTGCTCCCGCGCCTCCACCTCTGCCTCCACCTCCACCTCCGCCGCCAGCGCCTGCGCCCGCGTTGCCCTGGTCCAGCATCTCCGGGTCCGACACCCAGGCTGCGGGCGGAGAGGCGGCGAGCCCAGCGGTCGTGCCCCCGCCCGCGGGGGAGGGCCAGAGCTCGCCGCGCGCGCCGCTGCTCATCTACAGCGCCACCTTGACCCTGGCGGTGTTCGGCGTGGAGGCTGCGCTCGACGCCGTGGAGCGGCTGGCGCTGGAGCAGCGTGGCTACCTGGTGCGGCGCAGCGACCAGAGCATCACCATTCGCGTGCCCGCCGAGTCGTTCAAGGCGGCGCTGGACGGGGTCGGCAAGCTGGGCGATGAGCTGCACCGCGACGTCAACGCGCAGGATGTGACGGATCAATACGCGGATCTGAAGCTGCGGCTGCGCAACGCCGAGAGCGTGCGCCAGCGGCTGGAGGTGCTCTTGGAGCGCGCCACCAAGGTGGAGGACGCGCTGGCCGTGGAGCGAGAGCTGGAGCGCGTGACCCGCGAGATCGAGCAGCTCAAGGGCCGCCTGGCGCTGATGGGGGAGCTGCTGCGGTTCTCGACCATCACCGTGCACTTCGAGCCGGTCCAGGTGGAGACCGTGGCTCGAGATAATCCCTTGCCCTTCGAGTGGCTGCAGCGGCTCGGGCTGCCGCACCTGCTCGAGCTATGAGGCGCCCATGAAGAGCTTGCTCCCCTTTGCCAGCAGCGCGGTCGTCTTTCAGCTCTGGCTGTGCTGCGCGCTGGCCACGGCCTGCAAGGTCGATATCCTCACGCCCAGAGGCTTCGTCGAGCTGAAGGATCAGGCGGAGTACGACTACCGGGCCACCACGGCGGATGGCCTGGTGATCGGCGTGCGCGAGCTGGACAACGAGCCCGAGGGTGAGCTCTCGTTCTGGAGCCGTGCCATCGAAAATCAGCTGCGGCGGCAGGGCGGCTACGCGCTGCTCGAGACGCGCGACGTCCGGTCGAAGGATGGCATCGCCGGCAAGCAGCTGCGCTTCGGGCATGACGAGGGCAAGCGCCCGCACCTGTACTACGTGACCTTGTTCGTCACTCCGGACACGATCGCGCTCCTGGAGGTGGGGGGCACCCAGGAGCTGGTGACGGCGCATGCGGCAGAGCTGGACGCGGCGCTGGCGAGCTATTCCGTGGACTGAGCCCCGCGGGTCGCGTGCAGGTACTCGCGCGGGGTCTGACGCACCTGTGTGACCGGCGAGGGTGTCGCGCGAGAGGGGGATGGGCCACATCAGCTGGCGCTACACGGCGGGGGTCCGGCGGCCCGCTCGCTGCCGGTCACGCTCTGCTTCGATGACGTTGCGCTGAGCACCTGGTGACCCGCCGCGGGTCTTCTTGCACACCACGTCATTCAGCTCGGCCCCGAACAGGGTCACCCAGCCCGCCGCGAAGAGCCAGAGCATCAGCACGATCACTCCGCCCAGGCTGCCGTACAGCGCGTCGTAGTCCGAGAAGCGCTCGACATAGAATTTGAAGATGATCGAGACGCCGAGGAGCAGCACGGTCGCCACGAGGCTGCCGGGGGTGAGCAGCACGAAGCGCTGCTTCAGGTTGGGCCCGAGGTGATAGATGAGCGAGAAGGCGAGGTGCAGCGCGCTGATGATGATCAGCCAGCGCAGCCCCGCGAACACGGCGAGCAGGCCGCCGCTCCAGCCCAGGCGGTTGCAGACGTAGGCCTGCACGACGCCGCCAAAGATGACCAGGGCAAGCGCGCCCACCACCAACCCGAAGAAGGCGCCCGTGAGCAGCAGCGCGAGCCCGCGCGCTCGGAGGAACGAGCGCTCCTCCTTCACCTCGTACGCCACGTTGAGCTGCTGCATCAGCCCGTGCAAGCCGCTGGTGGCCGACCACAGCATGAACACGAAGGCGAAGGAGAGAATGCCGGAGCTACGCCGCGAGACCACCGACTGAACGGTGCTCGTGAGCAGCTCGGCGGCGTTTTCGGGCAGCGCCTGGCCCACGAGATCCATGATGGCCTGCTCCAGGTTGGCCACCGGCAGATACGGCAGCGCGCTGAGGCAGAAGATCGCGCAGGGGAAGAGCGAGAGCATCATGTAGAAGGCGAGGGCAGCCGCGCCGTTCGCAATCTGATCCTCGTTCACCTCTCGCCAGAGCGAGCGGCAGCTGTGCTCCCAGTCGAATCGCCAGTCGGCGCTCCGAACCATCACGGCCGTGCTGCAGCCAAGATCGTGCCATCCTGGCGGGGCTGCCTCCGCTCTGCTCGGCGCAGCCGCCTCGTGCCACGGCCAGCGCTTTTTCCAGGCCAAGGGAACGCGCGAGCGCCAAGACCCACGATTGTCCGCCGTGCAGGATCGCTCCTGCCATCTCGCCCCAGCTGTTGCAGGTGGACCGCCGCGCTGCTGCCAGGCTCGGGGTGGCGCCTGCCGGTTAACCGCTCAGGGCGCGGGAAAGCGTGCAGCGAGCCAGCGGCCGATGAAGTGGACTTCGTCGATGCACATCGTGTGGGCGACGTCGAACTCGGCCCACTCCGCGGCATAGCCTGCCTGCTTCACGACCGAGTAGCTCTGGTATCCGCCGGCGCAGGGCACGACCAGGTCGTGGCGGCCGTGACAGAACAAGATCGGCGTGTCCCGCCGAGCAGGCTGTGCCTCTCCGCGTAGTGTGTGGGCCGAGGGCAGGTATCCGCTCAGCACGAGGATGCCGCCGAGCCTGCGCACCGAGCGCAGACCGGTGTGCAGCACCATCGCGCCACCCTGGCTGAAGCCTGCCAGCACGATGTTCTCGTAGGCCACCCCGCGCGCGTGCTCGCGCTCCATGAGCCGCCCGAGCTCGGCTGCCGACTCTCGCAGGTGCGCTTGATCCTCGGTGGGTGCGGCGGGTCCGAGCGAGAGGATGTCGTACCAGGCCGGCATGCGCATGCCGTAGCTCAGCGTGAAGGGGCGGATGGGCGCGGAGGGAAAGACGAAGCGCAGGAAGGGCGTCGCGAGCTGGGGGATGACGGGCTCGAAATCGTGATGGGTGGCGCCGAGACCGTGCAGCCAGATGACGCTGCCGCGCTGCGGCTCTGCCGGCTCGATCTCGAAGGTACGAAGGGTCATCTACTGCGACCCATAGCGCGGATCGCGCCGGCCGGCACCGCAGACTGTGGCAAGCCGGGCTCACAGACTGTGGCAAGCCGGGCTCACAGCCCGCAGCTCGCGCGCTGCTGCCGCCAGTATTCCTCCTGCGAGTAGCGCAGCTCGCTGCCGTACAGCAGCCGCCGGGTGCGCTGGTTGGCGCTCGCCACGCTGCGCACGCGCGCCGCGTATTCGTCCAGCCAGCGCGCGCCGTGCTCCGGCTGCTGCAGGCAGGAGACGATCGCCTCCGCCGCGCGGATCCCGCTGTACAGCGCGAACAACACGCCCTGGGACGAGAGCGGGTCGAAGGACAGGGCGGCATCGCCAGCGGCAATCCAGCCCGCGCCCGCCACCTGCTCGCCCAGGCGTACGCTGGCATCGCTGGCCCTGGGCGGCAGCAGCCAGTCGCCAGCGCTGATCGGCCGAGGCAGCAAGCCCGCCTGGCTGCAGCGCTCGGCGAACAGCTCAGGGCTCTTGCTCAGCGGAGCGATCGCGGCCGGCAGGGCGTGGAAGGCAACCACCCGCGCGCCCTGTGGCAGGCGAGCGGTGTACCACCAGCCATCGGGCACCGAACGGGAGCGGGTGGTGCGCTCGATATCGCCTGCCGTCTGCCGCAGCCAACCCACGAGCGCGCTCTGGCGGCTGAGGCGCTGGCGCCGGACGCCGAGCTGCCGAGCGAGCAGGGCCCGCCGCCCCGTGGCGTCGACGACAAAGCGTGCGCTGAGCTGAGCTGCCTGCCCGCTGCTGCCCAGGCGAACCGCGAGCAGCCGCTGGCCCGCTTCGCCCGAGCTGCTGCCGGTGACCCTGCCGCGCAGGTGCTCGACGCCGAGCTGTGCTGCGTGCCGGCGCAGCGCGAGGTCGAAGCGGTGCCGCAGGACGTGCCAGCCGCCGCCCTCCGGATTGACGAGCGCGTCCTGATACGTCCAGCGCTCGCTGCCCCAGGCGGAGACGTTGGCGGTGCAGCGCTCTCGCTCGTCCGGCTCGAGCAGCTGCTCCGGGCCTGTGATGCGCAGGCGCCGCAAGGTGCGCAGCACGGCTCCGGGCAAGGACTCGCCCGGCTTCCAGCGCTGCTCGTCGCAGTCGTCGAGCAGCGCTACTCGCAGCCCCGCCAGGCGCGCCGCGGCAGCCGCCGCAGAGCCGGCGGGGCCACCGCCGGCGACCAGCACGTCGTAGTCGGCTGCCACGCTATCCGTTCTCGCGCAGCTTGATGGTCAAGAACTCGTTGCGCTGCTCCTCGCTGTCCCAGCCGGCGGCCGCGAGCAGCCGGTCGTGCGGGCCCAGCTCCGGATACCGCTGCGCAAACAGCCGCTGCGCCACGGCCATCTCCGCCTGCTTCACCGCGGTCAGGTTCTCCACGTACAGGTACTCGGGCAGCCACGTCAGATCCTCCGGGCGCGGCTTGGCCTCGAGCACGCCCAGCTCACCGAAGTGGGCGATCATGTACATCATCTGCTCGGGCGCAGAGCCCTGCGAGGGCAGCTGCCGCAGCCAGTTGGGCCGGTTGTAGAAGGCGACCAGGCGCTCCTCCAGCGGCTTCGTGGCATCACACAGGGTCTGGTAGTCGACCAGGGTCAGCACCTGGTTGGGCACGCGAGCTGGCCAGTACGTGGGCAGGTAGGGGTCGTATTCGTAATCGTACCCGGAGCGGCAGTACGCCGTGTCCCCTTGCCAGGGCAGCGCCATCCAGCGCGTGAGGTCGCCCGGACCTTGCTCGTACAGTGGCCCATTGATGCGCAGCACCTCGGCCTGGGTGAGCGAGCTGCCGTAGCTGGGCTCGGCCTTGCCTCTGGCGCGCTCGCGGATGCGGTATGGCGCGCGGTACAGCGAGGCGTGACGGACCGGCCAGGTGAGCTCACAGCCCGGGTGAAAGGCGTCGGCCAGACAGAAGTGCAGGGCTGCGCGGTCGAGCATCTCTGGCTGGTGCTGCAGCGGCACGTCCGAGAGCGCGGTGGGTTGCGGCTCGTCCGGCGCGTAGTCTGCCTCGAAGCGCCCGTTGACCCAGGCCTTCAGCACGAAGTCGTAATACGCGGGCAGCTGCAGGTACTGGTGCGCGGTGACCTCATCGGCCACCGCTGGATCCGAGTAGCCGAAGGTGTCGCCATAGATCGGTGGCCAGCCGTTCTTGTCCAGCTCCATGCCCCCGGCAGCGCGAAAGGCGTTGTACACGGTGCGCCGCAGCTCCGCGTACGGGTCCGGATACAGGCTGCTCTCCGGCGCGAAGGAGAGCTTCTTCAGCAGCTCGCGATCGGCGAAATTCATCGGGGAGCCAGCGCCGAACAGGGCCAGGAAGCCCTTGTTCACCCACTGCAGCCCGTTGAGTCGCTCCAGGATGGGCCGCACGTCGCGCTGGAACGACACGCGCTCGGGCACGGTGAGCAGCCCCGCCTGGATGTACACGCTGCGCACCAGATCGTCGAGCGTGCGCCAGTCCACCAGATCCGGAGCGAAGTTGGGCGGCGCGGACGTCACCCAGGCCGGGTCGGCCTCATACTCCGTATTGCCGATCAGGACGCGTGCGTGGACCGGTCCGTCCGCGATGTCGTCGTACCAGCCCGCGGCGTTGTTGAAGCTGCCTGGCTTGGCGGGGTTGTACACGGGCTGCTGTGACGGGCTGTCCGACACGCCGAAGCCGGGCAAGAACAGCAAGCGGCCCACCGGATCCGTGCGCAGCTCGCCCAGGGTGACCGCCGTGCCCTGAAACTCGCCGCTCAGCACGAAGCTGCCGTCGTTCATGTTCAGGCCGCTGATGGTCTTTTCGCCCGGGTCGATGCACAGCGCAGCCCGGCCCCCGCCGACGACATCCGGGTTGCGCAGCGGCACGGAGATGTTCTTGGTGGCAGGGATATCCATGGCCGCATCAAACTCGAACCACTGCGCCTTGCGATTGGCCACGTGCACGGACCACTCGATGCTGGAGCTCTCCGTGTGCTGCACCTCCGCGACGACATCGCCGTATTTGTCGTAGGCATAGATGCGAAAGCGCGCCGCCTGCCGCTTGAGCGAGCCCCCCGGATCGCGCGTGCTGCCGAAGGCCGTTCGCTCCGGGTGGGTCACCTCCGGCCCGATGTAGTACTCGCTGGCGCTGTTTCCCAGGCGCGCCACCCCTATGCCCGGGTGGATGCGCAGGCGCACGATGCGCGCGATCTGCTCTGCGGTCAGCGGGGTGGGCCGCTCCTCTGGCTGGTGATGAGGGAAGGGGCACTTCGGGTTATGTATCAACGGCTGTCCCGGCGCCGTGGGCTCGGTCGTGGGCTGTGAGTTCGTGCGCCGGCGGTAGTCGGCGCTGGTCTGATAGATGCTCATGCGCGCCTCGGCGATGCTGCCCACCGGCGCGTTGGCGTGCGGCACCCGCCCGATGTTGAAGGCCAGCCAGTCGCCGTAGATCTCCCGCTCCGGTTGCTCGATGAGCTGTCGCGGCAAGGTAATGGTGGCCACTTCCAGCAGCGGCGCTGCGTGCTCGTCCCAGACCACGGTGGCCCGATCCAGCGGGAAGTGCTCGTCCAGGTACGCCTGGCTGTACTGCTCGGTGGAGGGCCGCCTCTGCACGTAGATGTGCAAGGTGGCCGGGCCCGCCTTCATCCTGGCCGCCAGATCCGCGCCGAGGAAGTTGGGATCATTGATGTTGGGCTCGCTCGCGAACGTGCTGGTGCCCGGGCGCAGCACGTATTTGCAATAGCCCGGCCCCAGCTTGAAGGGCACCACGCTCCAGAGCTGCGCCTCGAACACCGAGCGGATGGGCTTGGCCATGGCGGCGAGCAGATCGTTCGTGACCGGCGAGTTGCGCTGCACCCACTCGTTGCCCCAGCCCTCGAAGCTGGCCTTGGTGAAGCCACACATGGCCCTGGCGTCGTCCACGAAGAAGAAGGGCACGTTCTGCAGCAGCAGGTCGGCCGTGCCGGCGCCGTCGTCGCTCACCACCTTCTCGCCCGGGATGCCGAAGATCTTGATCCCGATGCCGATGGTGCTGAGCCAGTCGGGGCGCCCGTCAGCCAGGTCGGACGAGTAGCGCACGTACACGGGCAGCGTCTTGCCCGCGCTGTCGAGCAGCCCGTGCCGGTAGGCGTCCGGCAAGGACGCGGCAAAGCTGATGCTGCCCTCCAGGATACCGTGCGTTCGCAGGAACACTGGCCGTCGCGCCGGACACTGCCCGCCGACCTCCCCCCGTCGCTTCTGCGTCATGTCCACGAACATGTGCCGTAGACA
>JAICQL010000003.1 GCA_025937895.1 Polyangiaceae bacterium
ACGACCTCCGCCGAGCTGGCCGACGAGAGCGCGCTCGACGTCGCGGACTCGCTCTCTCCCGAGCCGTTCGAGCCCGAAGTGGCACCAGCACCGGAGGCTGCCCCGGAAGAGGTCCTGGTCGCTGCGACCCCGGAGGAGATCGAGGCCGAGGCCCTCGGCGGGCAGCAGCTTGGAGACGAGCAGATTGAAGCAGAGGAGCTCGCGCTGGACGGCGAGCAGCTAGCTTCCGGCGCTGAGCGGGACGGGCTCGCCGAGCTGGAGCCAGCGCCGGAGTCGGCGATCCCCGACTCGGACGCGCTGGAGGTGGAGCTCGCTCCCGAGTCGGAGGTCAGCCCCGAGTCCGTGCCGCTCGATGGCGAGCTGCTGCTGGAGTCGGAAGGGGAGCCCGTGCTCGGCGCCGAGCTGGAGCCGGAGGTGGCCACGGCGGAGCCGCCGCGGGTCGCGGCGGTGCAGTCGACATCGGAGCGGCAGACGGTGCCGGAGACCTTCGCCGCCAAGCGCCGGGATGCTCCGCTGCCCAGCTTCGACATTCCGGACGTGGAAGCGCTGGCCGCTCGTCGCGGTCTGGCCGCGGCGGAGTCACGCGCCCCCGCGGCGCTCCCCGCCCTCTCGGAGGATGATGACGACGCGGTCACCCACATGGGCCTGCCGGTCGTGCCCGAGGCGGCAAACGACTATCCGGCGGCCGTGTCGGCCGTGGCTGCGAGCGGTTTTGCTGTGGCAGATCCAGCCGTGGCAGCGCTGCGGAGCCTGGACGCGGACATCGCCCTGGGCGACTCCCGCCGCGCGACCACGCGCGTGATCCCGCGCCTGGATCCGAAGTCGATCCCGCAGCGGCCGCCCGCGCAAGCGCCTGCAGGGCCGCCGCTCGCTGAACGCGTAAAGGGTCTGGCGCGGGACACCTGGGCGCGCGTGAGTCAGCTGGTACCTGGCCCAGCGCCAGAGCCAGGCTGGGGTGCAGAGGCGCCTCCGGGGCGCCAGCGGCTCTCGTGGCTGATCGAAAATGTGCTGCCGCCGCTGAGCCTCGTGCTGTTTGGCAGCGGCCTGGGTGCCGGCCTCATCATGCTCGTCGACAATGACGAGCCGGCGCAGGCTCAGGCCGTTCAAGCCCTGCAGGAGTCCGCGGGTACCTCGCGGGCGCCGGTGACCTTGGCCGAGCGCGCGCGTGTGGGCGATGGTGATGCGCTGTACAGGATCACCAACATGCCGCACGAGGAGCGCACGAGCGCGCTCACGCTGGCGCTGGAGGCGGGCTACCAGGCACAGAAGCAGAAAGAGTTCCGCGAGTTCGTCAAGGCCACCGGCAACGCCGGTAGTCCGTTGCCGGCCAGCGCAGTGAGCCGCATGGTGGACTACGCCACCAGCCCGGAGACGATGCTGTCGGCATTCCAGGAGCTTACCCAGTGGCCCGGCTCCACCGGACCGGACTTGCTGTATGCCGTCTGGGAAAAGGCTGCGGGCGGCAGCCGCGCCGCCAGCCTGGCGCAGCAGCTCCTGTACTCGACGGATCAAAGGGCGAAGGCTTCGCCGGCGCTCCAGGTGGCGCTCGATCTGCGCGCGGCCACGAGCTGTGACGACTACCTGCGCGTGCTGCCCGCCGTGGTGCGCGACGGAGATCAGCGCAGCAGCGCCACCCTCCGCTATCTGGGCCACAGCGACGGCTGCGGCACGGACGGCAAGCAGGACTGTTACCCCTGCCTGCGCGAGGGGCAGCTGCTCGATGACGCGCTGAAGGCCGTCGAGCAGCGCTGAGCGCGCGCTGTGTCGGTGAAGGCGCTCAGAAGTTCGTGCTGAAGCGCAGGCGCACGGCCAGGCCCTCGGGGTGCCGGTCGATGTACGCCGTGCCTTCCGGATCCGTTGCGTCGTACAGATCCGCCTGAGCCTGAGACACAACCAGCTTGACCATGGCGTTGTTGACCCCGAGCGGTAACGCCGCGTAGGCGGCCGATTGCACGTGGAACTCCTTGTTCTTGTTGTCGAGCACCAGCTCCGTGCGGTTCGCGCCCACGCCCAGGATCAACGGGTGAGGCAGCAGCCAGCTACCCACGTCGAGCTCGAAGAAGCCACCAAAGCTCATGCGCCGGCCACTGGCTGACAGCTCGCGCTCGGGCTTGCCCTCGGCGTCACCCACGAGCTGGTTCTTCTCGTCCCAGCCGATGGCGAAGCTGCCGCCCAGGTTCACGGGGCTGAAAGCTACCCGCAGTCCGCCGCCAGCGCCGTAGTTGCTGGAGGCACCGCACTCCGCGCACTCCACCGCGCGCTCCTCCGGGGTGCCCGCGTTTTGAATGGCGTTGGGCGGCCCGGTCTGAGCCTGACGCCGATATTCCGCGGCGGCCGAGAGCTGCAGGAACTCCCACTGCAGGTCCATCGCCAGGCGCCCGCCGAGCGTATCGCTGCCGCGATTGTCCGCCAGGCCATACGCCGCGGCGAGCTCGAAGCCCAGGATGTCCGCCGGATAGTAGTGCAGCGCAGCGCGCCCGGCGACCTCACCACCCACGTAAGGTGAGTTACGCAGGAAGATGTAGTCCACCTCGTAGGTGCGGACCGCGAAATCATTGTTCGAGATCGGGTAGCTCTTGCTCGCGCCGTTGTCCTCGAGGGTGAACAGATCGAAGCCGAGCCCCTTGTGGTATACGCGCCAGGTCATGAAGCGCCCGACTTGCAGATCCCACTTCTTGCCGTTGCCGTACTGCACGTACACGTCATCGGCGTTGATCTGATACCTGTTGTTCTGCTCCTGGACCCAGGTCACGAACTGGGCAACCACTGTCAGAAAGTACGTGCTCTCCGGAAACTGATAGTGGAACGTCGGCCCCAGGACGAAGCGACCGCGCAGATCGTGTAGCGTCTCCTTCGGGCGATCGGGCTGCTCTGGGTATTTGTAGCGAGCGTAGCCGACGTCGAGCTCGATCTGGCCGTGCATGCGGCCCCCTGCCCAGGTCAGCGGCGCCCAGATCTGCTCTTCCGGTAGCCGATACGTGGCGGCCTGGCTGCGATGCTCCTCCACCACCTGGCGCGGCACGCCAGCGCCTGCCTCGCCTGCGGTGAGACTCGGCTCGCCCTCGTTATCGGTGGCCTCCTCGCTGTCCGCGTCCGCGTCTGCGCTCTCTGCTTCGCCGGGCTCTTCCTCTTCACTGTCCGCGTCCCAGGCGTCCTGCTCGTCTTGTGCGTGAGCGAACGCCGCGGGCAACAGCAACCCTGCACACGTTGCCGCAGCAACCAGCCAGGGTAGAGCGCCCAGCGTGCGCGCAGGCCGCCGCCTGCGCGCGGCCACCAGCGATGGAGCGCACCAAGAGTCCGAAGCGAGCACGCGTGCGGGTTTAGTCGAAGGCCTCAGCCAACACCAGGACAACGGGGGCAACGTGCCTCAGTTGGAGACAGTGAAAGGCGCCGAGCGAAGGCTCGCTGGATCCGCGCTCGGGCCCACATACACGGTGTGCTCACCGGGCGAGAGCTCCCAGCCGCTGGTGCCCCAGTGCCGAAGATCGCGCACGGGCACGAACAGCTGCACGGCCTTGGATTCACCGGGCGCGAGCGCCACGCGCGTGAAGGCCTTCAGCTCCTTGGGGGGAGCCTCGTGCATCGCGCCGCGCGTGCCCGGCGGATAACCAACGTACAGCTGTACGATCTCCTCACCCGCCACCGTGCCAAGATTGCGCACCGTGACCTCCACGTTCAGGCGCCCGCTGGCGCTCACGCTGGAGCACAGCACGGTGGGCTCGCTGTACTCGTACGTGGTGTAGCTCAGGCCATGGCCAAACCAGAAGCGGGGCTGGGTGCCGGCGGCTTCAAAGCGACGGTAGCCATGCAGATACTCGAACGTGACCGAGGTAGCGGTGTTGCCGAAGAACGGATAGTGCGCCGCGTCCGTGGCGATGGTGAAGGGCAGCTTGCCGCTGAAGTTGATGTCACCAAACAGCAGGTTTGCCACCGCGCGGCCGCCCTCCTGCCCCGGGTAGAAGGTCTGGACGATGGCGTCCGCAGAGCCCATCCAGTCTTCCATGATGACGGCGCTGCCCACCGCGAGCAGCACCACGATCTTCACGTTCGGATCGGCAGCGCGCACCGCATTGATCAGGGCCGTCGGCTTCTGTTCGGTCCAGTGCCGGGGCTCGATGGTGGTGAGGGTGAGCGTGTCGCGATCACCGCCGCCGCCATAGGCTTCACCCTCGTCTTGGTGAGCCATGGTTACCGGGATGATGGCGACCGTCTTGCCGACCGCGTCCGCCACGTTGGCGCTCTGCGTGACCGTCACGCCCGTGGCGCGCTCGGTGACCCCGGTCAGGAAGGAGATGCGATACGGCGGAAAGGTCTGACTGCTGCCGCCGTCACCAAGGCCGTGTGCCGCTGCCACCGCCGCCTCGCGCGGGATGTCGGCATCCGGCCCCAGAAAGACGATGCTCTGCAGGGCGGGGGTGCCGAGCTCCCCGATGCTCTTGCCCAGTGGCAACACGCCGTTGTTCTTGAGCAGTACGGCGCCCTTCTCCTCGGCCTCGCGGGTCAGCGCCCGGTGGGTCTCGTTGTTGACGATGCTGGTGTCCTGCGGCTGGCCGTGTGTCTGCACGTACGCCGGGCTGAGCTGACCGAAGCGAGCGCGAGCGTTCAGGATGCGCTTCGCGGCGCGATCGATGGCCGCCACGTTGGCGGTGCCCAGCTCGCGGAAGGCAGCCGGGTTCGGCATCTCGATGTCGAGCCCCGCATTGAGCGCCAGCTGGCCGTGACCAGCTCCCAGGGTGGCGCCCCAGTCCGACAGCACGAAGCCGCGCCAGCCGAAGCCACGCTCCGGATCGCTAGGCAGCTTGCGCAGGATGTTGGTCAACAGGTGCGTGTTCTCCGTGCTGGGCTGGCCGTTGACGTCGTTGTAGGCCGCCATGATGCAGGCCGGATCCGACTTCTCGATCACGATCTGGAACGCACGCGTGTAGTTCTCGCGCAGGTTCTGCTCGTCGATGATGGCGTTCACCCCGCGCTGGTTGTCACCGCCGCGGTTCTCGTCCGTGTTGTTGCCGGCGTAGTGCTTCACGCAGGCGGGCATGCCCTGTGGGCCAGCCTGCAGACCACGCACGAAGGCAGCGCCGATCTCACCGATCAGCACCGGATCTTCACCATACGTCTCCTGAGCACGGGCCCAGGCCGGGTGGCGCAGCACGTTGATGGTGGGCGCCAGCAGCAGGTCGGCGCGCAGCGCGCGCATCTCTGCCGCGAACACCGCGCCGATGCGCTCCTCCAGGTCGATGTCGAAGGAGGCCGCGCGCACCTCTGCCACGGGGAACGTGGTGGACTGCTCGTTCACCACGCCACGCACGCCACGCGGGCCGTCGCGCATGCGGAAGGTGGGATAGTTGACGCGCGGCAAGGGCGCAGCCTCGAACGCGGTGCCGTTGTTCCAGTCGAAGTCCTCGTAGCCGGAGAGCAGCGTCTGTTTCTCGTTCAGCTGCAGCTGGCTGAACATCGCGTCTGCCTCGGGCGAGCTCTCCGGCAAGGTGGTGACCCGGGTGAAGCTCGGGTCCTCCTGCGGCGGGTAGCCGGCGGAGCACGACGGATCGTCATCCCCGACCGGCATGCTCGGCATGCCCGTCATCTCGCCGCCGAGGCCGCCGATGTTGGGGCCGCCCTCGTTGTTGAGCCCCGGCGTGGCGCCCACCGAGCCCGGCCCGGCGTTGTTGCCGGCGCTGCCAGCGTTGCCACCCACGGGACCGAAGCCGGGCGTGTTCTGCGCGCCATCGCGCGCCAAGTTGGTGGGGTGGGGGGTGCAGGCCGAAAGAACGCTCCCCGAGAGCCAGGCGATCCAGACGAGGATCGCAGCTCGGAAGAGCGCGAGGTTCGAGGCGGACATGCGAGGGTCTCCAGCCGTGGCTCGCGGCACCTCGTGCACGGGAGGGGCGAGCGCTCGGCAGTGGGGGGAGACATCAATAGACACCCCATCAGCCGGGCGTCCAAGACGATTTCTCCGATCGCGTAAATGAATCCCGCTGTCTCTCCCCGGCGCACCAGGTGCGCACCCGTCGCCTGCTGCAGGGCTGGAGCGCCGCGCGGGCGGATTTTTGTAGCCCTTTTGCTGTTTCACCAGCTGCGACGAGCGACTGGGAAGCTCGCCGTCGAGCCCCGAGAGCAGGCACAGGCGCGGAGGCGCCCCGCGTGGTCAGGCCTTCTTCACGTGCAGGCCACACTCGCGCTGGGTTGCGTCCTCCCACCACCAGCGAGCGGCTCGCTCGTGCTCACCGGGACGGATGGGACGCGTGCATGGCTGGCACCCGATCGAGATGAAGCCATGGTCGTGCAGCGAGTTGTACGGCACCTTCTCGCGTCGGATGTACTCCCAGACCTGGGCCGAGGTCCACGCTGCCAGGGGGTTGAGCTTCAGCAGCTTGCCGCCGGCTCCGCTGAAGCTCTTGTCCAGCTCCAGCACCGCCACGTCGGTGCGCGTCGGGCTTTGATCGCGGCGCTGACCGCTCGCCCAGGCGTACAGGGGGGCGAGGGCGCGCTTCAGCGGCTCCACCTTGCGGATGCCGCAGCACTCGCCATGGCCATCCTCGAAGAAGCTGAACAGCCCCTTCTTTCGCACGAGCGCCTGCAAGGGCTCCGGCTGAGGCGTCATGATCTGCAGCTCGACCCCGTAGAAAGCCCGTACCCGATCCAGGAAGCGGTACGTCTCCTCGTGCAGGCGCCCCGTATCCAGGCAGAACACGCTGTACGGTAGCCCGCTGCGTGCGGCCAGATCGATCAGCACCACGTCTTCGGCGCCGCTGAAGGCGATGCCGCAGCGCGCGCCGTAGCGGCGCAGGGCCCAGCTCAAGATCTCTGCCGGCGGGGCGCTGGCCAGCTGTGCCTGCGCCTCGCGCAGCTCGGCCTCGCTCAGCTCCGGCGGCGGGCCAGCGGCTGCACCATTGCCCGCGCTGCCAGCCGCGGCCCCCAGCTCCTGCACCAGCTTGAGCGTGCTGGTGAGCACCCGGTCGGGCTGCCCGGGGTCGGTGATGACGAAGAAAGGCGCCAGCTCCACCTGGTAGCGCTCGGCCAGCTGTGCCCCGGGTGAGCTGGCATCCCCCTCCTTGGCCCAGACCACCTCGTCGATGCGGTCCCAGAGGCCGCGGCGCTCCAGCAGCTCCTGCGCCTGCACGCACTTGGCGCAGGGCTCGCCGCTGGCCAGCAGCTTCTTGACCATCGTGATTTTTCGCATGCGTCGGAGCCTTTCAGGGCCGCTTCACGGCAACCGACACAACGTGGGGACGCGACCGCACGCGGTCAAGTCGGCGCGCCGCGCGCTCGGCCCGGCCAGCCTTTGCCACACGCCACGGAGCGAATCAAGCGCCTCTCCTGTGAATCCGAGCCCGCCGCGCGGCAGCCCCTGTCCCGGATCCTATCCGGACTGGGTCAACCACTGGCCCAGAGTGGCCGTGATACGCTCGCAGCTCCTGCCGTCAGCTTGCGAGATGTGGCGGCGGACGAAGGCCGCCGCGAGCTCGCTGCAACACCCGGGCTCTGCCAGGGCGCGCGTCACCCCCGCGATCAGCTCGTGGAAGCTGCGCGCGCGCAGGCCGCCGATGTCGTCTGGCGAGACCTTCCAGCTCGACAGCGGATCTTGCACCTTGCGCCGCCACAGCGTGCCCCAGCGCAGCACGCGCTGGTAGTTCGGGCCGTCCTGGGCGATCGGGTCGATGTGTACGCTGGGCTTGCCCGTGTAGTAGAAGGCGTTGAGCAGCGATGAGTAGTTGGAGACCAGCACCGAGCTCAGCAGCAGGTCCACCAGCGAGTCCGGATGATCGCTCTTGAATTTCAGCTGCACGTGCCGGTGGCGCGCGGCCAGCGCCTCCATCCGCTGCACGTCGGCGCGTGCGTAGCGGTGCCGATCGTGCATGCGAATGAGCAGGTTGGCTCCCAGCTCGCCCACGTGCCGCGCCAGCCGCTCGTGCAGCTCCTCGTCGTCGCCCCAGTGTGAGAGCGCGCCGCCGTGGTGCCAGGTCATGCCCAGCAGCACCGTGGGGCGGCTCAGATCGATGGGATAGTGCTCCTGCATGGCGCCCGGTGTGAGCCGCGTGTGCAAGGGGGCGTCAGGCAGCAGCAGGTCGGAGTAGGCCGAGCCCAGCGGCAGCACGTTTTCGGCCGCAAACCCCGAGTGCTCGATGCGGTAGTCGCGGTCGCGCTCGCCGAAGGCGTGCCAGCGAAAGTCACGGTTGGGACGATCGACGGGGCCCACCAGCTTGCGCAGCTCGCGCTTCATCGTCGACAGATCATCCACCCGCCAGCCGTAGCCGTGCCACAACACGTACAGCCGCCGCGCCAGCCGCCGCTTGGGTAGATGATTGTCCACGATCAGACAATCCGGCGCGAAGCCGCGGATGGCCTCCAGGGTGGACGGCGCACGGCGATCCAGCAGCTGGCTCGTCAGCGGCAGCAGCTGCGCCGCCGGCTCCGCCGCGTAGCGCTCCGGATCATCCAGGGCCACCAGCACCTCCACCCCGGCCTGGCGAGACAGGTAGCTGGCCAGCGCCTGGTTGTCCGCCTGAAAGCTGGTGGACCAAAAGCAAATTCGCATCGTGCTGCGCAGGCCGAGGGGTACCTGGAGGTCGCGCCGGCGGCGCTTCTAGCAAAACTCCAGCTCGGGAACTAGCCTGCCACCTGCAGCATGTCGCTCCCCCCAGTCCGGCGCATCGCGCTATTTTGCACGAACTTTCTGCCCACTTCGCAGGTCTTCGTGTACGAGCAGCTGCGGCAGTACCAGCGGTCGGAGGTGGACATCTTCGCCTGGCGCCGCTTTCACCGGGAGCGTTTTCCCTTTCCGCGCGTGCATCTGGCAGAAACCAGCTACGTGCTGCGGGGTGCCAGCCGGCGCTTCGAGCAAGCTTTCGCCGAGCGCCGCTTCGATCTGGTGCACGCCCATTTCGGTCCCGCCGGGGCGTATGCTTGCCGCCATGCAGCACGCCACCGGCTGCCGCTGCTGGTGACGTTTCATGGTTATGACGTGCCGCTGCTCACGAGCCGGCGTCGCTTTCTGCCGCTACACCTGCCGTATGCGCTGGGCAGCGCCGCGATGCTGCGCGAGCTGACGCTCGGGCTGTGCGCGTCGAGCGAGCTGAAGTCGATGCTGGTCCGGCTGGGGGTGGACGAGCAGCGCCTGCGCGTACACCGCCTGGGCGTCGATCTGGCGCGCTTTCGCTGCGCGGAGGGCCCCCGCGAGCCCCTGGTCTTGATGGTGGGCCGCCTGGTGGAGAAGAAGGGCTTCGATGACGGTCTGCGTGCCTTCGCGCATGCGCGCGCGCTCGGGGCACAGGCGCGCCTGGCCATCGTGGGAGAGGGCGAGCGCCGGGCCTCTCTGCAGCGGCTGTCACGCCAGCTCGGCCTCGGCTCGGAGGTGAGCTTCCTCGGCAGCAAGAGCAACCAGGAGGTGGCGGAGCTGCTGGCCCGCGCCAGCGTGTTGCTCGCCCCCAGCGTGGTGGCGCGTGACGGGAACCGCGAGTCAGGCTTGATCGTGGTGAAGGAGGCCTCGGCCTCCGGCACGATCCCGATCGGCACGCTGCACGGCGGTATTCCGGACAGCATCGAGCACGGGCAGACCGGGTTTCTCGTCGCCGAGCACGATCCGCAAGCGATGGGCCGCCATCTGGCTGAGCTGCTGCGCGAGCCGGAGCTGCGTCAGCGGCTGGCCCGCGCCGGGCGGGCCAAGATGGAGCGCGAGTTCGACAACCGGCGCCTCGTCGCCGAGCTGGAGGACATCTACGAGGAGGTCTGTCAGCGCTGGCGGCCGCCCGCCAGCTGAGGCCCTGGCGCGGCCCGCAGCCGCTGCCCGGCGCTCAGCCCTGCTTCTCCTCGGCGGAGTCCTCTTTGTCGTCCTTCTCGTCTTTCTCTTCCTGCGCGTCCGGCAGCACCACCGCGGGCAAGCTGACCTCCGGCGGGTCACGCAGCACGCGCTTGAGATAGCGCCTCAGGAACATGTTCAGCGAGCGGCGCGCCAGGTCCTCGTAGACGTCGGCCGTGGTGCGCTGGGTCGAGCGCATCAGCGAGCGGGTGGGGGAGCGCCAGGCGCGCACCTCGATGTCCAGCCGCTCGTCGGAGTCGGGCAGCAGGAACTTCGTGTAATAGAACGTGCCCGCGCCGAAGAAGACGCCCCGCGGCTTGGCATTGAACACCGCGCCCGACAGCTCGATGCGGCTGTCGATGTACAGGCTCGCGACGGTCGGCTGGGGCAAGGGCAGGGGCTTGTCTTCCTCGTCCGTGCCGGGTAGCGGCGGCCCCAGCTCGAAGCGGACGATCTCCGGGTTGAACAGGCTCTGCAGGGCCGAGACCAGGATTGGGCCAGCCAGCGCCTCTCGCGCGTGCATCTCCGACTCGCGGAAGTGCCGCGAAGGCAAGCTGGAGTTCCCGGCGAAGTAGGAGCCGGAGCGGACCTGGGTGTCTGCCTGCTTGGCGGACTTGCCCAGGATGGAGCGGAAGCGCACCTCTACCCGCGGGCCATGCTGCTCCGCGTGGGCCACGAGGCGCTCCCAGAACGCCGCCGGATCGCTGCGCCGCGCACCAGTGGCAATCGAGAGCTCCTTGGCGCGAGCGGCAGCGCTCCGGTACACCTGGTGGCGCGCCTCGGCCAGCTCCTCGCTCACCGGCTCATGGCGCGGGTGGCTGCGGGCGAACTCGTCCAGCGCCGCCAGGGTGCCGGGCGCCTTGGCTCGCTCCAGGGCCGCCAGCAGCGCAGCCCGCAGCGCCTCGGCGACCTCGTTCGGGATCTTGGAGTCCGGATGGCTGGCGATGTACTGCTCGATGGCGGCGACGCTGCCCTGGGCCTTGGCTTCGGCCAGCTCCGCGCGCGGCAGCAGCACCTCCACGATCTCCGGTGAGCGCCCGCCGCGCTCCAGGTATTCGCGATAGGCAGCGGTGGTGTCGAGGGCACGCGCCGCGGCCACGAGCTTTCGCGCGCTCAGCTTGTTGCGGACCTCCCACACACCGATGCCGAGCACGGCGCCCGACAGCACCGCCATGCCCAGCAGCGCCAGTGACCACGCCGTGGTCGGGCGCTTGAAGGGCACGTCCTGCGAGAAGGGGCTGGGAAAGTTGGTGCGCAGCAGCGGATCGAGCGCCGCCATGTGTCGCACGCTGTCCGCCCGCGTGGCCTCGTCCAGTCGCTCTTGCGACTCGTTCACCGCGCGCCTGGCCGCCTCCGCTTGCTCGTGATCCCTGGCGGGAAAGTCGAAGCTGGTGCCGTCCACGAACGTGACGCTGAGCGCGGCCGCGTTGGCCTCCACCGTGCGCAGATCCGCCAGCGAGTGCACCTGCAGCGCGGAGGAGGTGGCCTCGACCACGCCCATCGGGAAGAGATACGTCCCGCGCGCGAAGGGCAGGCTCAGCGCGCGATCGCGCAAGGTCAGGCCCCTGGTCAAGGAGGCGAAGCTCAGAGTGAAGCCCAGGCAATAGAGCAGCGCGTGCACGCCGGTGGCCAGCGCGGAGGGGTGCTTCAGATCGCCAAAGCCATAGTAGGCGAAGGCGACGGTGATGCCGAAGCAGACGGCGCTGGCGATGAACCAGCGCGCGCCCACGTACTCCGGCGCGGGCCGCATCGCCAGCGGGGCGGGCGCCAAGGTGGCCTGCGAGGCTGCTACGAAGCGTTCCTGGACAGGGCGCGGTAGATCGTAAAACTCGATCGATTTCATCCTGGAGCGGGGACAACCGCCTTCGTTCGTTTGGCCGGATCGGTCAGTCCCTACTCAGAAATCACGGTCGCCTTCACTCAGTTGTGAAGGTGCGCAGCCTAAATTCCCTGTGTGCGCGCCTGTCGTGCACGTGCGGCGAGGGCACGTCAGCGGGGGCGGGTGAGGGCCCGCGCGAGCGCCATGTCCGCCGAACCGCTACGGTTTCATTAAGTTGAAAGGCTCGAGCGGCTGCCCGCGCAGGCTGCACAATCTAAGGTAGGATGAAGTGTGCCGCGCGCGCAGCAACCATTCGGCGTCTTTGCCAGGACCATGTCTGCGCGTCTCCGAGGGAGTGGGCGAGCTGCGGGCCTTCTGGCACGCTGTTGGCCACGCTGACACGCTGTTGGCCACGCTGACACGCTTCGCGTATGCTCGAAGGGACTGCTGCCGAGGTGCTCCGCTGCCGTGAGAAACGAGAGATGACACTCGAGAGCAGAGGCCGCAGGAACGACGCATGAGCAGCGGCCCGTCGATGACCCTGCACGTGCTCGGTTCGGGCGCGGCATTTTCGCGGCGCTATGGCACCACGTGCTCCGTGCTCAGCCTGCCCTCGGGTGAGCGATGGTTGATAGATTGTGGCCGGCAAGCACCGGAGCAGCTGCTGCATGCTGGCATGCGCTGGCATGACGTCGCGGGGCAGCTGATCACCCACGTGCATGGCGATCACGTCTTCGGACTCGAGGAGTTCGCGTTCGTGCGCTACTACACCAGCGTGCCGGGCCTGCCCGCGGTGATGAAGGGTGGTCCGCGCCCGCGGCTGGCTGCGCACAGCGCGGTGCTGGCGGAGCTGTGGGAGGTGCTGGGGCCTTCGCTGCGCTACCGCTCCACGGCCAAGGGCGAACCGGTGACGGGCACGCTGGCTGACTACTTCGACGTGCTGAGCCCCAGCAGCGTGGAGCCGCCGGCGCAGGCGAGCTGGAATCACGCGGAGGCCTTTCACGTGGCTGGGCTGTCGCTGGTCGTGCGCGAGACGCGGCACGTTTACGGCAAGCCATCCACGTCGCTGGAGTTTGCACTACCGGGAGAGAGCTCGCGCCTGGCCTGGTGGAGTGGCGATGCGGTGGTGGACGCCGACCTGCTGGAGCGCCTGGAGTCGCGCACCACCATCTTCTTCCACGATTGTACGTTCGTGGATTTTCCGGGGCAGGTACACGGGCTGTTCAGCGATTTCGAGAAGCTCCCGCCGCACCTGCGCAAGAAGATCGTGCTGATGCACCATGACGACGGCATCGAGCAGCATCGCGAGCGGGCGCAGGCGCTGGGTTTCCGGCTGGCGATGCCCGGCGACGTGTACGATCTGTGCAGCGGCCAGCGCCTGCGTGAAGGCTGAGGTGGAACCTCGGCAAGCGCGCTGCTTCGCGGCGCGTGCAGAGCCAACGCCGCACTGGGTGCCGGCTGGCCGAAGCCCGTAGCGCCGCGCGCGCTGCGACCGTTTGGGGGTGCCTCCCACAGCCCCCCGCCGTATCTTTTCGCTGTGGCGCTGGTCGAGCACGGCTATCTGCGTGTGGCGCGCCCCCGGGGGGTGGAGCTTCGGCTGCACTGGACGGTCGCGGTAGGCGCGCTGCTCGCGGCGCGGCTGCAGCTCCAGCCGCTCATCTGGCTGGGCTTCCTGTGCGTGGTGCTCGTGCATGAGCTGGGTCACGCGCTCGCCGTGGGCAGCGCGGGCGGGCAGCTGATGGCGCTCGACATCACCGGCGTCGGCGGCAGCTGCCGCTGGCGTGGCGCGGGCACCTTGCTGGAGCGAGCCTGGGTGGCCTGGGGTGGCGTGCTCGCGCAGGCAGCTCTGCTGTTGGTGACCGCCGTCTCAGTGCTGTTGCTGGGCATGCCCGGCGGGCGCCTGGCCGCGCTCGGCTACTGCTTCATCCAGGTGAACCTGGCGCTGCTGCTGCTCAATCTCCTGCCGTTTTCGTTTCTGGATGGTGCGCTCGCGTGGCGCCTGTTCGGTGCGCTGCGCGCCTCCGATAGCAGCGTACGCCAGGCTCTGCTGGGCTGGGTCTGGCGCTGGGCGCGCCGCCGGCGAGAGCGCCGGCAAGAAGGTCCGGGCGGCGCTCCGTCGCGGCCGAGCGCGCCACCGCTGGCGAGCACGCCGCGCAGCCTCAGCGGCAGGCGGGTGGGCGAGCCGCCAGCGTCGCGGCCTGCCCCCACTCCCGAGGGCAATTCAGAGCCCACCGCCGCCAGCCTCTATGGCGCAGCCAGCTCCAACGACGGTCCGCGGGTCGATGAGGAGGCGCAGAGCGCGCCCAGGCCCAGCGAGCAAGCGCAGCGAGAGATCGATGCGCTGCTACGCCGAGTGCAGGACCGCGCGGCGCGTTCACGGCGCGGGCAATGAGCACGCTGCTCCGACCGGCGGGCTGAGGTGCGCGCGCTGGCACGGATCGGAGCACCTCGGGTGCCGGCCCGCCGCGCTCGCCCCTGACCCGACTTGAAATTCCCTACCCCTGGCCGCGCATTCGCTGCAGACTCGCGCCCGCCGTGCCACCGCCGGCCGCGGTTTCGATCCTGGAGTACTTTGATGAATCTGAACAAGCTGTCCATCGCCGAGCTCAATCTCGCCGGCAAGCGCGCGCTGATCCGCGTCGACTTCAACGTGCCGATGAAAGACGGCAAGGTCACCAACACCCAACGTATCGACGCGGCGCTGCCCACCATCAAGTACGCGCTGGATCAGGGCGCGTCCGTGATCCTGATGAGCCATCTCGGCCGTCCCGATGGCAAGCGCAACCTCGAGTACACGCTGGAGCCAGTGGCCAAGGTCCTGAGCGAGCGGCTGGGCGCGCCCGTGCGCTTTCTGCCCGACTGTGTGGGCCCGGAGATCGAGGCAGCTTGCTCCGATCTCCAGCCGGGCACGGTGGTGCTGCTGGAGAACCTGCGCTTCTACCTGGAGGAAGAGGGCAAGGGCGCGACCAAGGAGCAGGTGGCTGCGTTCCGCGCCTCGCTCACCAAGCTGGGTGACGTGTACGTCAACGATGCCTTCGGTACCGCGCACCGCGCGCACTCCTCGATGGTGGGGGTGACCTTGCCGCAGCGTGCGTCCGGCTTCTTGATGCAGAAGGAGCTGGAGTACTTTGGCAAGGCGCTCTCCAACCCGGAGCGGCCGTTCCTGGCGATCCTCGGCGGGGCCAAGGTAAAGGACAAGATTCAGCTGATCGAGAACCTGCTCGACAAGGTGAACGCCATGATCATCGGTGGCGGCATGGCCTACACCTTCAAGAAGGTGATGGACGGCATGGCCATCGGCTCCAGCCTGTTCGACGCCGACGGCGCCAAGATCGTGGACAAGCTGGTAGCGAAGGCGAAGGAGCGCAACGTCACCTTGCACTTCCCGGTCGACTTCGTCATCGCCGACGCCTTCGCCGCGGACGCGAAGGTGGACGCGGCCAGCGATGCTACCGGCATCAAGGACGGCTGGCAGGGCCTGGATTGCGGCCCGCTCTCGCGCCAGAAGTTTGCTGCGGTGATCGCCGAGGCCAAGACCCTGGTCTGGAACGGCCCGGTGGGCGTGTTCGAGATGGAGCGCTTCTCCGCCGGTACGCGCGCGGTCGCCGAGGCGGTGGCCAAGGCCACTGCTGCGGGCGCCACCACCATCATCGGCGGCGGTGACACCGCCACTGCAGCCGAGGAATACGGTATCGAGGACAAGGTCAGCCACGTCTCCACGGGCGGTGGCGCCTCGCTGGAGCTGCTCGAGGGCAAGAACCTGCCCGGTGTTGCAGCGTTGAGCGATCGCTGAGCCCAAGTGCGCGCCGGGGCCCAGTGCCCCGGCGCAGCTGCGTCGCCGTGGAACGAGCGCAGCCCAGAACAGCGCAGCCTAGAGCATCGCAGCCTAGAGCATCGCAGCCTAGAGCATCGCAGCCTAAAACAGCGAGCCCTGCTTCTCCTTGGCCTCGAACGGCATGCCGAGGTGCTCGTAGGCCTTGCGCGTGGCGATGCGCCCGCGCGGAGTGCGGCCCAGGTAGCCTTGCTGCAGGAGATAGGGCTCGTAGACGTCTTCGATGGTATCGCGCGGCTCCGCCAGCGCCGCCGCGAGCGTCTCCACCCCGACGGGGCCGCCCTGGTAGGTCTCGATCAGCATGCCGAGCAGTCGCCGGTCCATCTCGTCCAGGCCGCTCTCGTCCACGGCCAGGCGCTCGCAGGCATGGCGCACGATGCTGGCATCGATCACGCCGCGGCCCTCCACCTCTGCGAAGTCGCGCACCCGCCGGAGCAGGCGATTGGCGATGCGCGGCGTGCCCCGCGAGCGGCTGGCGAGCTCGCGCGCTCCCTGCCGCTCGCACGGGATGCCCATCAGTGAAGCGCTGCGCGCCACGATCTGCTCCAGGTCGTCGACCGCGTAGAAATCGAGCCGCAAGGTCACGCCAAAGCGCTCATGCAGTGGCTTGGTGAGCAAGCCGGCGCGGGTGGTGGCGCCCACCAGGGTAAAGGGGCGCAGATCGACCGAGATGCTCTCGGCGAAGGCGCCTTCACCCGTCACCACGTCCACGCGAAACTCTTCGATGGCGGGATACAGGGCCTCCTCCACCGGCGCGCTCAGGCGGTGGATCTCGTCGATGAACAGCACATCCCCGCGCTCGAGGCGGGTCAGCTCGCCCGTCAGCGTGCCCTTGTGCTCGATGGCTGGCCCGCTGGTGACGTGCAGGTTGACGCCCATCTCGCGCGCGAGGATGTACGCCAGCGTGGTCTTGCCCAGCCCGGGCGGACCGCACAAGAGGATGTGATCGAGCGGCTCGCCACGCTGCTTGGCGGCCTGCACGTACACCTCCAGGTTCTTGCGGTGCTGCGGCTGGCCGATGAAGTCTGCCAGGCGCTGCGGGCGAAACAGACGATCGAAGCGCGCGTCGTCACCCGAGGAGTCCGCCGCCAGAGTTCTCGGCTCCGGCTCGGGAGCGGCGCTCTCGCTCCGGGGGGACCTGCGTGCGGCCATCGATTTTCACAGGTACACCGGACCGCCGCAGAGCCGCAAGGCGCACCGCACGGCCAGGGCGCGGCACGCCGAGGGTAGGGCGCGCTGGCTCCGCAGGCTCAGGTCGGCTCGCGCTCGCTCGGTGCTGGAGCCGCCGCCTCGCTGCTCTCCATCACTGTCGTGTCGGGCGGCGGGCGCTCGGTATCGGGGGCCGTCTCCAGAGCACGCAGCGCGGGCACGTCGCGGCGAGTGGCCTCGTCCGAGGGCGGGCGCTCGGTGTCTGGCGCCGGCTCCCCTGGCGGCGGGCGCTCGGTATCCGGGCCGCGCTCCTCCTCCAGCTCGGCGTCTGCTCCCACCGGCGCGGGCGGCGGGCGCTCGGTATCGGGGCCCTTCTCGTCCTCCGGCCGTGTCACCTCCACCGGCAGCGGCCGCGCCGAGGCACGCCCTGGCGGCTTGCTGGGTCTGGTCATGCCCGAAGCGGTGGGCAGGGTGATGCAGAACATCGCGCCCTTTTGCCGCCGATCCACCACGTGCACCGAGCCGCCGTGCAGCTTCACCACCGAGTTGGCGAGCTGCAACGCCAGCGCCATGCCCCGGTGCTCGCGCTTCGCCAGGCCGCCCGCCGGATCGAGCATCTGCTCCAGGTCGGCGGCAGAGTGCATCTTTGCCGGCACGTCCACGTCGATGCGCACATGGTGCAGCCCGTGCCGCTCGGCGCGCACCCACATCTTGCCGCCGCCCGATGCGCGCACCGAGTAGGCGATGAAAGTGGCGATGGCGCGCGAGCCGCGGATGCGATCCACCAGCAGGGCAGGGAGATCGGGCTCGATCTCCTCGTAGATCTGCATGTCGCCGTGGCCGCTCAGGGCCGCCGCCTTGTCCAGCGCCGCCGTGTACAGCTCGCTGAACGGCTCCTCGTCGAACATCAGCGAGAGCTGGCCCACCTCGATGCGAGCGGCGTCCAGGATGGTCTCGATCAGGCTCAGCAGCTCCTGCCCGCGATCGGCGATGACCTTCAGGCTCTCGGCCTGGCCTTCGCTGAGCGGCTCCATTCGCACCAGCTCCGTGAAGCCCAGGATCGAGTTCAGCGGGCTCTTCAGGTCATGGCTGACGCTGGCGAAGAACTGGCCGCGCATGCGGGTGGCGGCGGCGCGGGCCGCGATGGCGTCCTGCTGCGCCTGGGCGAAGATGCCGAAGCGATGGGCCACGCCCTCCACGGCGCGCTGTAGCTCGCGTACGATGCGGAAGCGTGGCAGGCGCGTCTCACCCGTGGGCTTGGCAAAGAGCGCCCGGGTGCCGAGCAGGCGCACGCCCTGCGTGGCGTGGTACAGATCGCTGGTGAGCGCGTTGCCCAGGAGCAGGCCGAGCGCCGCGGCGATCACCATTGCCAGGGCCGCGATCAGCAGCGACTCCATGCTCAGCACCTCCACCGTGGAGCCGTGGAAGCGCACCAGCGCGCTGGCGGGTGGGGTGCTGTCGAGCGGCGTGGTGATCTCCAGAAATCCGCCCTCGATCGGGCGCACCTCGTAGTTGTGCTCGCTCTCGATGATCTGGGTTGGGAAGCCCAGATCCCGCGCCCGCGCATACAGGTCCTGCAGGCCCACGGCCTCCAGGGTGGCGGGCTTGGGCTCGAACACGGCGCGAGCCATGATGCGCGCCACCCGCTCGCGGCCGTCCTCATCGGCGCGCCGGACGTGCGCATTGACGATCAGCGCGCAGCCCAGCGCCACGAACAGCATGGGAGTGACGGCCGCGTACAGCAGCCGGCGGCTGATGCGGTCGCGGAACTCGACGTCGTGCTCCTTGCTCAACACGACCTCAGTCATCACCTTGGCCGGCACCAGCTCGATCACCTGCAGGAACGACATGCGCACCGTGGCGTAGAAGGCCAGCGCAGCCGTGGCGGCGAACGCCATGCACAGCAGCATCAAGGCCACTCCAGTGGTCATGTCCATCAGCGCCGGTCGCATGGGCGTGATGAACGGGGTGAGCGAGGCCAGGTGCGGGATCAACCACTGCACCGTGGCGCGGCCCGCCTGACGGCCCAGCGCGCTCACATCCTTCGCGTCCACGATGTCGCTGTCCTCGGCCAGCGCGCGCAGCAGAAAATCCAGGCGTCGCATGTCCATGTAGCCGCGCGCGGCCGCGATCACACCCGACGCCAGGGTGAGCAGGAACAGGTACCACGCGGTGCTGATGCTCAGCTCGCGATTGAGCTGCAGTAGCACCGGCGGGATCAGCGCCAGCACCGTGGCCAGGGCCAGCGAGAAGCTGAGCATCGTGAAGCCGACGACGCTGCGCAGATCCTGGATGGTGCTGCGCCGGTGCGCCAGGCTGGTGACAGCCGTGGTCAGGCGCGGCACGGTGTCGCGCTGGCTCCTGGGCTCCAGCTTGCTCATGGGTCAGCGCTCGATGCTCCGGGCCAGCTCGGACGACAGGCGCAGAGTGTTGCCGCGCGGGATGTCGGCCTGCTGCGGCGCGGCGTCATTCTCCGGCGGACCGCCGATCGGGATCAGCACGGAGAAGCGCGAGCCCTCGCCCAGCTTGCTCTCCAGCTCGATGCGTCCGCCGTGCATGCGCACCAGGCGCCGCGTGATGGCCAGACCCAGCCCGCTGCCCGCTCCGCGCGACTGCCAGTCCCCCGCCTGCCGGTACTCCTCGAACACGGCCGCTTGCTCTTCCTTGGCGATGCCCAGGCCCGAGTCGGTCACGGTCAAGGCGGCGTGGTCACCACTCCTACCGACGGTCACCACCACACCGCCGCGGCTCGTGAACTTGATGGCGTTGCTGACCAGGTTGCCGAGCACCTGCCGGATCCGCAGCTGGTCGGCCACCGCCTCCACGGGCTCGCCCTGGATCTCGATGTTGAGATCCTTCGCCTCTGCGGCGACGCGGCTCTCGCGCACCACGTCTGCGGCGATGCTCCACAGGTTGGTCTTCTTCAGCTGCAGGTTGAGGCGGCCCGTCTCCAGCGCAGAGAGATCCAGGATGTCGTTGATCAGCGAGCGCAGGTGAGAGCCGCTCTGGCGCACGACCTGCAAGTTCTCCCGCGCCTCGGCGCTGAGCGGGCCGTCCACCTCGCTCAGCAGTACGTCGGCGAAGCCCAGGATCACGTTCAACGGCGTGCGCAGCTCGTGGCTGAGCGCCGCCAGGAAGTCGCTGCGCTCCCGCTCGTAGCTCAGGGCGCCCGAGAGATCGCGACGATAGGCGTCCTCCGCGGCGTAAAAGCGCTCCACCAGGCGGTTGAAGGCCACGGTGAGCTGACCTACCTGATCCACCCCGCGCACCATCACCGCCTGTCCGCCTGGCGCGCTGTCCAGCGCCGTCATGGCCAGGATGCGGTCGCGCACGAAGCTCACGTCCGAGTGCACCGAGCGCGCCAGGTAATATGCGACGAAGGCAGCCACCCCCACCAGGATCAAGGTGAAGCCTGCCACCGAGCGCACCAGCGGTGAGGTGGCGGACGGTGTCTCCGCGGCAGTGACGAAGCCGATCAACCACAGGCCCGCCAGGGGGGCGTCGAGCTGTACGGCGTAGAAGTGCGCGCGGCCGTGCTCGGTCTGCGTGTCGCCGTAGCCGAGCTTCTTGAGCACCATGATGCTCTGCGTGTGCGGTGGCCCGTCGGTGGCGTCGATCACCACGCTGCCCGTTTCGTCCACGACGACGAACTCCGCTCCCGAGCGATCCGCCGCGCGCTGCAGCACCTCGTTGAACTCCGGATCGGGGTGCTGCTTCATGCGCTCTGCGAGCGTGCCCCTGGCGCGAGCCGAGCCGTCGGTGCCGAGCGCCGCGTGCGGCGTGGCGCGCAGGCGCTCGCCCAGGGTGAGCGTCAGGATCTTGGCCTGCAGCGCCGTCGAGCGCTCGCTCTCGTAGCGCAGTTGATCCACGCCGAAGCGGGTGATCGCTGCCGCCGCCGCGACGCCCACCACGATCACGATCGCCGGTACCACCGGCAGGAAGGGGAAGCCGCCCGGCGAGCGTGGCCGATCCTTGACCTTGCGCGCCACGGGCCAGAGCCGAGCGGTCGGTCCCCGCTCGCTCATCTCAGTCGGTCGACAGCTTGCTGAAGACCGCGTGATCTACCCATCGTGACGCGACGAACTCGGCTTGCCTGGCGATGCCCTCCGGCTTGAAGCCGAGCCGGCCGATGACGCCCAGGCTCGCGTGATTGCCAGTCGCGGCTGCACAGCGGATGCGGTGCACGCCCACCCGCGCAAACGCAAAGCGCACGCACGCGCCAGCGGCCTCCGTCATCAGACCCCTGCCCGCCGCGTCCTGGCGCAGCCAGTAGCCGAGCTCACAGGACAGGTGCAGGTGCACGCACGAGTCGAGCCCGACGACGCCGAGCAACGCGTCCGTCTCGCGATCGCGAATGCCGAAGCGCACGGCGCGCCCCGCGTCCCAGTCGCTGGCGCAGGCGTTCGCGTAGCGACGGCTGGCTTCGGGCGTGTTGTTGAAGGGCACCCACGGTAGCCAGCGCTCGAGGTGCTCGCGTGAGCCCTCGATCACCTCCCACAGCTCCGGGCCATCGGAGGCGTCGATCGGCGTGAGCCGAGTGCGCTCCGTACGGAGCGGTTCTGCACGCAGCGCGGCGCGCGAGGGGATCGATAGAGCACGTCTCTTGGGCACGGCGTTCCCGCTCGATTCAGTGGCAGTCGACCCGCGCCACGAAGGGCTCAAATACGGCAGCCTCATAAGCTCGCCAGGAAATGTACCATTGCCCGGGCTCGGCTCCACCCACAACTTCTGGGTAAGGTTGCAGCCCCTTCACCCAGGCGACCACGGCGGCCACCCCGATGCCCTTGGCGTCCACCGGCGCGACCTTCACCCGATCGTTTTCGTACCAGACCAGCGCGGCCTGAGCCCCCTGGCGGCCCAGCGCCGGACGTGAGCCCTGGGGGGCGAAGTTCTTTCGCCACAGGACTTCTCCCGTGTCCTTGCTCACCAGCACTGCCTGCGCACCGCGCTCCTCGTCAGACCATACCGTGAGGCAACCGGCCTCCAGGCAGGAAATGCGGGGCTGAGCCTGCACGCCCGCCTCCTCGGCGAGCATCAGCAGCTGCCCCAGCACCCGATCGGGGTCCGCCTCGACGCCCTTCGCCGGCTCCGTTGCAGCGCGCTCCAGGCCACCGCGGGCGAGCTGAGGATCGTCCGGGCTGATGCGCAGCTGCACCACCTGGTAGGTGAGACCGCGCTGCAGGCGATACACGACGTTCAACATGCCGTGCGCGAGCTCGATGTTGGAGAACGAGGGCACGCTGCGCAGCTTCTCCGGTGGGGCGTACGCGGTGATGCGCGCGGGAGGGCCGATGGGATTGAGAGCGCGGTCGAGGTGACGGACATAGAGGTCGTGCACCCGCTTGTCCTCCGCCTGCGTGTAGGCAACCCAGTAGCTGCCGTCGGGCGCCCGGGTCATCGTGGGGTCGTACGCAAACTCAGTCTCGGAGCCGTTGAGCAGGTGCGGCGCCGAGGCGTCGCGCGCTTCGCCGTCGAGCTCGCGGGCAAAGATCAACGACTCCTTGCCGCGCGCGTCCGTGTACAGCAGCAACAAGCGGTCATCGCTGCCGAACAGCTGCGGATCGCGCGCGTCCGTCACCTCGGGCGTGACCACGCGCTCCGGGGCGATGCGGCGAAGCGCGTAGTCCAGGCGCGTGGTGAAGACCGCCTGCTGATTGGCGCCGGTGCTCGCCACCCAGCCGGCGAACAGATTCTGCCCGACCCGCGCGAACGTGGGCCGGGATGCCTTGGTCACCGCGTCGAAGGCGCGCGGATGGCCCAGACCACGCAGCTGGCAAGGCCCGGAGCCACCGGCTTCATCGGCGACGCGCACGTGGCTGCGCAGCGAGCGGGCGGCCTTCTTCTCGCCGCTCTCGAAGGCGTGCTCGAAGGTCGCCACGGCGTCCGCGAACTCGCCGTCTGCCAGCTGCTCCTGCGCCGAGGCGACCAGCTGCGCATACGGCTCACCCTCCATGGGCTGCGGTGCCACATCCAGGCCGACCCGGCGCAGAAAGCGGGGAGGACCCTCGAAGTACACGTAGGCCGTGGCTGCCACGACCCCGAACGCCAGCGCCGCGAAGGACCAGGCGAGGCCCCGGCCGCTCCAGCGGCGCAGCTTCGGCATCCCTGAAGGCAGGCCGGAGGGAGCCGCCGAATACGGGTTCACCAGCGGCTTGAGCTCGGGCTGAGGCAAATACGGGACCGACGACACCAGTGCGTCCACGCTGGCCGTCTCCACGGCGGTGGGCAGCGGCGGGGGACCCTTGGGGGCTTGCCCCTCCGCCAGAGCGTGGCGCAGGGCCTCAGCCATCTCGGAGGCGCTGGCGAAGCGCAGCGCCTCATCCCGATCGAGCGCCTTGGCGAACCAGGCATCGAAGGCAGGGGGCAGATCCGGACAGACCTTGGACGGCGTGGGCAGCGGCCCGCCGGCGATCTGCGCCAGGATCATCGCCACGCCCTGATCCACGTTCCAGACCGTCCTGCCCACGAGCATCTCGTAGACGATGCAGCCCAGCGCCCAGAGATCGGAGCGGAAGCCGATCGGCCCCTGTGCGCTCGCCTGCTCGGGGCTCATGTAGGCGGGGGTGCCGAACAGCGCGCCCTCCTTGGTGAGCCGGGCGTTGGCCCCGCCCTCCAGGTGCGGGTCGTAGAACTTGGCCAGGCCGAAGTCGACGATCTTGGTCGTGCGCTCGCCGCCACTGTGGGTGAGGAAGATGTTCTCCGGCTTGAGGTCGCGATGCACGATGTTGGCGTCGTGCGCTTGCTGCAGGCCCATCGCCGTCTGCGCGGCGATCTCCAGCACCTCCTTCGGATCGAGCCGGCGGTCGCGCGCCAGGCGATCGTACAGGCTCTCGCCCTCTAGCAGCTCCATCACCAGGAAGGGCCGCCCGTTGTACGTGCCCACATCGTACACGTCGCAGATGTACGGGCTGCGGATCTTCGCCGCGGCGCGGGCCTCGCGCATGAAGCGCTCGGTCACCACCTTCGAGTTGGCGAGCTCGGCCGACAGTACCTTGACCGCCACCCGCTTACCGATGTCGACGTTTTCGGCCTCGTAAACGGCGGCCATTCCGCCCCGGCCAATCTCTTTGCTGACCCGAAACTTCCCGTCCAGGATGGTTCCGACCGCTACGACCGTGGGTTTTTCCACCGACATCCTAGGGTACATCACGGCCGTCTCGCAGTGGCGGCTTGCGCAGGAGGTGAGCCAACTCGTTGGGCAATGCTTCGGGGGCCCCTGTGAGCAGGGCGGTCAGAGGAACGGACGAGAGAGTATGCCAATACAGATAGGCATGGCGCTGACGCAATCGGAGTTTGCTGCCCGCGCCACCCCCTGCGGGTGCATGCGTGCGCTCGATTGCTGCGGCGAAGGCCTTGGCGGTATATGTAGGTTCTAGTGCCAGGCCGAACGAGCGGGCGAGCCCCGTCGCCGTGATCGCGCGTTCGCTCGCGTGTCCGTATCCCGCGCCCACGAACGAGCTCTCGATCTCGAGCCTAGCAAGCGCGCGCGCCGCGTGCAGTGGCCGTCCCTGGCGCCACAGCGCGTTCAGCGCCTGTCCGGTGATGATGGCGCGCAGCAGGGGATTGGCCGCAACCTGCACCGCGATCACTCGCCGCGCGATGCCCGTCTCCAGCACGCCAGCGAGCAAGCCTGCCGCCGTGCTGCCCGAGCCCGCGGCCACGACGATGCCCTCCAGGCGCTCGATGCCAGCCCGTCGGAGTTGTTCCTGCAGCTCGTCCACTGCCAGGCGATACGCCCAGGTGCCGGCAACACCCCAGCCTCCCGGACCGATCACGAAGTCGCCCGGCTGTCGTTCGCGGCGCAGCAGGCGCAGCGCAGCGAGCCCCGAGGTCGCTGGGACGGCTGCGAGGCCGGCGTGCAGGGCGGCGCGCAAGGTGTCCTCGGCGTGCTCCGTCCAGGGCTGGGGCGTCAGCACCGCTCGTGTGGGCAGCCCCAGCCGGGCGCCAAACACGCAGGTAGCCAGCACGTGGTGGCTGCCAGCGGCGCCGATGGTCAGCAAGCGTCGGGCGCCCTGGCGCTGCGCCAGCGCCAGCAAGCGCTCCAGCTTGCGCACTTTGTTGCCGCCATAGAGCTGCGCGCTATGGCCGTCGTCCTTCAGCCACAGCTCGCCCTCGAGAGGCTCTGGTAGCTCGACTTTTCGCACGGGCGTGGGATAGCTCCCGAGCGGGATCACATCGGCGTCGATCGGGTTGCTGCGCGCACTGGCCATCTGAAAAAACGAGGCCTTCACCTCGCCAGTTTTCCGGGGGAACGTTTCTCCCGGAAACATGGAGAGTTGTAACCTGCTCCCCACTCGGACTATCCCGTCCTGGACCCCTTACATCGAGGCAACCGTATGAAGAAAGTTGAAGCCATCATTAAGCCTTTCAAGCTCGACGAGGTGAAAGACGCGCTCTCGGAAGTTGGCATCCAGGGCATGACTGTCACGGAGGTCAAGGGATTCGGCCGGACGGGTGGCAAGAAGGAAGTGTACCGCGGCTCGGCTTACGTGGTCGACTTCGTCCCGAAGGTGAAGGTCGAGATCGTCGTCACCGACGAGCAGACCCAGCAGGTGCTCGACGCCATTGAGAAAAGCGCCAAGACAGGGCGTATCGGTGACGGCAAGATCTTCGTCAGCAGCGTGGACAAGGCCGTGCGCATCCGCACGGGTGAGACCGGGGAAGACGCCATCTGATTGGCTGCGGCAGCAGATGCGCGGACGTTAGGGCTTACCGGCTGGTGCTCTCGAGTCAGTGACGGGTCGTCGAGAAGGGCACTCTCTGCTTACGGTTCAGATCCATTCATCAGAGATCACCAGCTGGTCGAATGTCCGCGAGCGCCGCGAGGAGGGGGCGACAGTAGCTCCGCGAGCCGAGCGCGAGCGCCCGCGGACCAACCAGCCGCTGCCGTTCGCCAGTGCTGCTCCGTCAGTGCCGCGCTCCGTCAGTGCCGCGCTCCGTCAGTGCCGTGCTCCGTCGGCGCTGCTCCCGTCAGTGCCACTCCGGAAAGACGCCCACCTACTTGAACGACATCGCCGTGTACGACACGCGGACATGCGCGAGATCGGCATCGAGATCCTGGGCCGCGGTGCCACGGCCGTGACCCCGCTCAGCTGCGCGAGCCGAAGGCGCGCGCGTGGACGTTCAGCAGCTTGCCGCACAGGATGCGAGCCAGGTTCATCGTAAGCTGCAGCGCGAGCTGCGGCTGGTGCTGGCTCAGCTCCTCCAGCGAGGCACGGGTGATGCGCAGCACGCGCGTGCCATCCATGGTGGCGTGCACGTCAGCCGGGCGCGGCGTGTTGTGCAAGAACGAGAGCGTGCCCAGGATCTCGCCCGGGCCAACCTCCACGGCGCCTGCGGCCTGCTCCACCCGCAGGCCACCGGCCAGCACGACCAGCACCGACGCCTGTCGATCGCCACGGCCCGAGACGCAGGCGCCCCTGGCAGCATCCACCAGCTGCCCCTGCGCCAGAAAGGCCTGCACGGCCTCGCGCGCGATCCCGTCGAATAGCCCGTCGGCGTTGCCGCCACCCGTGAACAGCGCGTCCAGCTGCTCATCGCTCAGTCGTAGCGCGGCAGAGCGCCGGCGCAGCTCCGCTGCTTGCTCCGGCGCGCTCAAGCGCGCCGCCTCCAGCAAGGCGGCAGCTGCATTCCCGGGCTCGCCCAGGTGCAGGCGCGTCTCCGCCAGCCGCTCCAGCACCTCCACTTGCTCGGGCGCGCCCAGCCCCAGCGCGAGGGCACGCTCGTACAGCTGCACGGCGTGATCAAAGGCCAGCCCGAGCTCCGCCCGGCGAGCGGCGGCGATCGCATAGTGCCGGGCGCGTTCATCGTCGCCCGCCTTCCAGTAGTGATCTGCGAGCGTCTCTGCTTCCGCGCCGCGCGCCAGCAGCGCGTCTGCCCAGCGGCGATGATGAGCCGCGAGCTCGGCGGCGCTCAGCCGCGCCGAGAGCACCTGGGCAATGCGCTCGTGCCGCACGCCGACGCACTCACGCCCGTGGTGATACACGGCCTGTGCGAGGCCCGCGTCCGACAGCTGTCCCAGGCAGACCCGGGCGCGCTCGATCGGCAGCTCCAGGGCCTCTGCTACCGCCTCCGGCAAGGCCGGCGCGCCCGCCACCGCGAGCAGATCCAGGCAGCCGCGCGCCTCCGGCGCGAGGCGCCGTAGCTCGAAATCCACCAGCGCATCGAGCGGAGCGACAGCGCCCTGCGGCACGCCCTCCGGGTGCTGGCTCAGGTGCTCACAGAACAGCGAGATGAGCAGGGGATCGCCTGCCGTCTCCTCCGCGATGCGCCAGGCCACCCGATCGCTGCAGCGCAGCGTGTCCTTGCACAGGGCAAATGCATGCTCCGGCGCGAGCGGGCCGATCTGGCGGTGCTGGCGCACGGCGGCGCCCAGCGAGCTGGCTCCGCCCAGCCGGAGGAAGAAGGAGCCGTCGCTGCCGGCCGGTGGCCGGTGCGTGCCGAGCAGCAGCAGGGCGGGGGGATCGGGCGCGCTGCACAACCGCAGCAGGAGCTCCGCGCTGTCCTCATCTCCCCACTCCAGATTGTCGATCAGGATCAGCAGCGGGCCCTGATCCGAGATGCGCCCCAGCAGCTCCTTCAGCGCGGTAAATGCTCGCTCGCGCTGCTCCGAGAGCGCCATGGCGGGCTGCACCAGGCTACGCTGGGCTTGAATGGCCGGCACGCGCTCCAGCACCGGAAAGAGGCTCGTCAACGCCCGGCAGTTTCTGGGCAGCAGCTCGTTGGCTCGACTCTCTGGCAAGCGGCTCAGATAGCGGCTCAGCGCGTCGATGACGGCGTCGAACGCCTTGTAGGGCAGCGCCTCACGCGGGTAACAGCGCCCCGCCAGCACCACGGCGCTCGGATCTCGGCGCACCTCGCGAGCAAAGTGCCGGGCCAGCAGGCTCTTGCCAAAGCCGCTCTGTCCCTCGAGAAAGAGCACCTGCGGTAGCCCGCGCCGGGACTGCTCGAGCGCCTGCTGCAGCCACTCGCGCTCCGCCTCCCGCCCGACGAGGCGCTGGGGGTCGGGCAGCTGAGAGACGCGCGCCGAGCCGTCCAGGGTCAAGGTACGGCGCACGGCGGCCTCGCCCGCGCGCGTGTCGGCGGAGCGCTGCAGCAGCTGCAGCGCGAGCTGCTCCAGATCCGGCGGCAGACCATCGATCAGGGCGGAGGGCGGTGCTGGATCCTCCGTCTGCTTGCGCAGCAGCACATCGTTCAGGCTGCCCTCGAACGGCAGCTGGCCGGTGAGCGCGCGGTACAACATGGCGCCGACCGCGTACCAGTCGGTGGCCTTGGTGGCGCGGCGGCCCGCAGCCTGCTCGGGCGCCATGTACGCTGGCGTACCGACCACCGCCCGCTCGTCCAGGCTCGCTTCATGGGCGTCGGGCCCTCGACCGTCCGCTAGCACCAGCCCGAAGTCGAGCACCACCACGCGGCCTTCGGGCGTGACCAGCACGTTGCTGGGCTTGAGGTCGCGATGCAACCTGCCCGCCGCGTGGATCGCGCTCACCCCGAGCGCCAGCTGGGCCAGCGCCGAGCGCAGCCGGCCCTCGTCGAAGGGCCGTCGGCGGCGTGGATCGATGCGCGTCTCGGTGATGGAGAGCGTGCCGCCGTCGGCGGCGGTGGCAGCGCCATCCGAGCGCAGGACATGCTCGGTGAAGGGCGTACCGTTCACCAGCTCCATCGTGAAGAACCAGCTGTCATCGTCGTTGACCATGTCGTACAGCGCGACGACGTTGGGGTGCCGTACGTCTGCCAGGGAGCGGAACTCCTTCTTCAGGTCGTAGATGCCGGCCGGGTCAATGCGGCTCAGGGTCTTGAGCGCCACGTGCTCGCCGCGCTCGCGGTCGAACACCTCGTACACGATGCCCATCCCACCGGCGCCGAGCCGACGGAGCGGCTGGTAGCGCGCCGTGCCCAGAAACTCCGTCATGACTCGCACTTTCTTGGCACGAGGTCTGACGTGCTGTCTCGCAACCGTCCAGCTTCTGGCGCTCCAAGTGCAGCGGCCCGCCGTCCGGTGAAGCCCGGCGGTGGCGCTGGCGGGCGAAGCTTGGGCCTGGCCAGGACCGGAGTTGATTGCGGAGGACGCGCGCTGCGCTAGAGGAGCCTCAGAGAAGAGCATGCAGCCACAATCCGTCCTGATCCTCGACGACGAGGAGATGGTGCTCACCAGCCTCTCGACGTACCTGGCCTTGGAGAGCGACTATGAGGTCTTCACGTTCACGTCGGCGCGCCAGGCCATCGCGCACCTCGAGGCTAACGAAGTGGGCATCATCATCTCGGATTTTTTGATGCCCGAGATGGACGGTATCAGCTTTCTGACCCGCGCGCGCGAGCTCAGGCCGGACGCGCCCCGCGTGCTGCTGACGGGCTACGCCGACAAGGAGAACGCGATCAAGGCCATCAACCAGGTGGGCCTGTATCAGTACGTGGAGAAGCCCTGGGACAATGACGATCTGCGGCTCATCATCCGCAATGGTCTGGAGAAGCGCGCGCTGCTCGATCAGCTGGGTCAGCAGATGCGCGAGATCAAGCAGGCCTATCAGGAGCTCGCGGGCATCCAGGAGGAGATCCTGAAGGCGTTCGCCTGAGCTCGAGCTACAGCTGACAGCCCGCGTTCTGCAGCACCTGGTTGGCCCGGGTCAGGCCCGTGCCCGCGTTCCCGCCGTAGTCGTTGTGCGGACAGGCGTCGGCGGCCTGATTGTCGCCGCTGCAGCCGGGTGAGTTGCGGGTGGCGCAGACCGCCGGGTTGCTCGCCAGGCACTGCAGAAACGCACGGCAGTTCACGACGCCCGTCGAGTCCTGCCCGGCCTGCGGCGCGTCGCAGTCGATGTTGGGCGAGAGCCGCTCCGCGCAGCGCGTGCAGTCGCCCTGGTTGCCACCACAGCAGCTGCCGTCCACGCAGGCGCCGCTCGCGCAGTCACCATCCGCCGTGCAGCGGAGACCCGGCGCACAGCGCGCGCAGCTGCCGGCACCGCCACAGTCCACGTCGCTCTCGACCCCGTTGCGAGTGTCATCGTCGCACGACACGCATACATTGCCGCTGCACAGCCCGCTGGCGCAGTCAGCGCCCGCCCGGCAACCCGAGCCGTCGGGGCAGCGGGCGCAGCCAGCGCCGTTGCCGCCGCAGTCCACCCCCGTCTCGTTGCCGTTCTGCTGGTTGTCATCACACGAGAAGGCCACGCAGACGCCGCCGCTGCAGTTGCCGCTCTGGCAGTCTCGATCCAGCGCGCAGTCGCGGCCCAGAGCGCAGCGCGCGCAGCCCGGATTGGCGCCGCCGCAGTCCACGTCGCTCTCGCCGCCGTTCTGCACGCTGTCCTGGCAGGAGATGCAGATGCCCTGCGCGCAGTCGTCACGCGCGCAGTCGCCGTCCACGCTGCAGGTCGCGCCGTCTGCACAGCGCTGACAGCCCGGATCCGGACCGCCACAATCGACATCGGTCTCCGTACCGTTCTGCTCGTCGTCTTCACACAGCGGTGAGGCGCGGCACGCGCCGAGCGCGCAGATGGCGCTCGCGCAGTCAGAGCCGTTCACGCAGGCCGTGCCCAGCGGGCAACCAGGACAGGTGCCTCCGCCGCAGTCGACCAGGATCTCATTGCCGTTCTGCTGGCCATCGGCGCACGAGATTTCGGTGCACACCCGGGTCGTGGGCGAGCACAGGAGCGGAGAGCTGCAGTCCGCGTCTTCGCGGCAGGCCTGACCCTGGGCGCACTTGTTTGCACAGCTGCCACCGCAGTCCACCGCGCTCTCGTCCTGATTGCGCTGCTGATCCTGGCAGGTGGGAGCGGCTGCGGCGCAGCTGTCCGGGCACGAGCCGCCGCAGTCGATGCCCGTCTCATCGCCGTTCTGCACGTCGTCGCTGCAGCTTGCGGACGAGTTGTCGGGGCAGTTGGGGCCGGGGCAGAGCTGCAGTGGGCAGGCGCTCACCTCGTCCAGGCTGGTGCACGCCTCGGGCTGCTGGCATGCGCCGTCTACACACGCCTCGCCCGCGCCGCAGTCTTCATCGCTGGCACAGCTGGAGGCCGTGTCGCTGGCGCCGGCCGCGCCATTCGCCAGTGAGCCACCCGGGCCATTGCCGGCCGTCACCTGCTGCTCGGGCGCGACCACGTTCGGCTCGAAGTCTTCGCCCAGAGTGCAAGCCAGCACACCCAGCACAACTCCGCACGAGAGTGCCGTGGCGAGCGCCGAGCGCCGTTGTCCAGCCGCGCCCCTGCGAGGCACCGGACCCGACGACCGTGGGTTCACTGGATGAAACACTTGGTGCAAGCGCCGCTGCTTTTCTGCGGGCTCCAGTGCCCTGCAGGCATGCTGGAGCGGAACAGGCTGCGCTTCGAATATAGCCCCGCGTGCCAGCTCGGTCACGACAAACCGTGGCTTGCACGACCGTGCTTTGGATAATTCCAGGAGCAATACAAGCTCGACGAGGCACTCACGCGTCTCTCGATGACGCAGCGTTGGAAGCGTTTTCAGCGTGTCATCACGTCGATGTTGCCGCTTGGCTCTCGCGAGCACGAGCTCGGCGCGCGATCCAGGTCGAGTGGATGGCGGGGCGAGTGCAGCGCGAGCAGCTGGTGCGAGCGAGGGCTCTGGTGTGCGCTGCCCGTGGCGTCAGCGAGCGACGCCGCTCAATCGTCCACGCTGCGCAGCGCCAGGTACTTCAGGTAGCGACCCTCGGGGTGCCCGATCATGACCGGATGGTCCAGCGCCTGCCCGGAGTCCATCACCAGCTGCAGCGAGCGGCCCGCGCGCAGCGCCGCCTGCGCCACGCTGTCGCGGAACGAGTCCACGTCGATCTGCGACGTGCAGCTCGCGGCCGCATATAGCCCGCCGGGCGCCAGCACGGCCAGCGCCAGGGTGTGCAGGCGCTCGTAGGCGCGCAGCGCTCGCCGGCGCTGCATGCGGTTGCGCGCGAAGCTCGGCGGATCGGTGATCACCACGTCGAACGTCTGCTGCTCGCGCGCCGCCGACTCCAGGTACTTGATGGCGTCACCGGTCACGAACTCGAACGCATCGGGATCGAAGCCGTTGAGCTCGGCGTTGTCGCGCGCGCGCGCCATCGCCTCCGGCGCGCGGTCCACGCTCACCACGCGCCGCGCTCCACCGCGTGCCGCGTGCAGGGAGAAGGCCCCGGTGTAGGCGTAGAGGTTGAGCACTGACGCGCCCTGACACCACTGGCCCAGGCTGCGCCGGTTCTCGCGATGATCGAGGAACAGGCCTGTCTTCTGCCCGGCACCAAGATCAGCGTAGAAGCGCAGACCGTGCTCCGAGACGATCAGCCGCTCGGGTGGGGGGCGGCCCGCCAGCACCTCCAGGCCGTCGCTGCCCTTCTGACAGATCCCCTTCAAGTCGGTGACTCGCTGCACGGCGCTGATCACCCACGGCAGCAGACGCGTGAGGGCACTGGAGTCCAGCGACACCATGGCGAATGGCCCATACACATCCACCACGATCCCCGGCAGGCCATCGCCCTCGCCGTTGATCAGCCGGTATGCCGTGGTGAGCCCATTGGCGAGCAAGGGCCTGCGGCGCCGCGCGGCCCGCTCCACGCTCTGCTCGAACCAGGCCGCGTCCGGTACACGGCCCCGGCTGTAGATGCGCACCGACAGCGGTGACGCGGGATCGAAGATGCCGATGCCGGTCCAGCCCTTGCAGTGTACGCGCAGCCAGCTACCGGGGGGCAGGTTGAGACCGGCAGGCAAGTGGTCGCGATAGATCCAGGGATGCCCCTTGCTGAGCGATGACTCGAGATCGCTCGCGACGTGTACGCTGGGTAGGCCATCTTTCGGATCACCGGGCGGCCAGGAGCCGGACTGACTGCGAGGAGAACCGACGTTCATGCGGCCCACCGCCCTAGCGCGAATGTCGGGGTGATGCAACACTCTTACCTGTCATGGAGTCTGTTCGAATAGACCGCTGGCTGTGCGCCTCACGCCTGTACAAGACGCGCTCGTTGTCGCAGCAGGCGTGCACGGGCGGCCTGGTCAAGCTGAACGGTGCGCCCGTGCGTCCCAGCCACCCCGTCCGCCCCGGTGACGAGATCCGCGCAGAAGCGCCGCGCGGTCTGGTGGTCTGGGTGGTGACGGGGCTCGCGGAGAAGCGGCTGTCCGCGCCCGAGGCGCAGAAGCTGTATGAAGATCACTCGCCCCCACCGCCGCCGCGAGAAGAGAGCGTGGCGCCGCGCGCTCGCGGCACGGGCAGGCCGACGAAGGCAGAGCGGCGCGCGCTCGACCGTCTGCGCCACCTCTGACGCGGCGGCTCGGACACCGTCAACCGAACGGGCAGGGCGGGGCAGCGCGCCGCTCCGGCTGACTGCGGGGCAGGCGAATCGTGAACGTGGTCCCCTGTCCGAGCTGGCTGCGCACCTGAATGCTGCCGTGATGCTCCTTGACGATGGCCTTGCAGATGGCCAGCCCCAGCCCGGAGCCATCTTCCTGATGCTTCGTCGTGAAGCCGCAGACGAAGATCTGATCGAGGTGCTCCGCCGGGACCCCGATGCCGTCGTCCTTCACCTCGATCTCCACTTCGTCGCCCAGGCAGCGCGTCGCCAGGGTGATGGTGCCTCTGCCCCGCGCGCGCACGGCGTGCGCCGCGTTCACCATCAGATTGACCAGCACCTGGTTCAAGCGCCCGGGATAGCCCATCAGGGTGACCCCAGCCCCGAATTGCCTCTGGATCGAGACCTCATGACGCAGCTCGTGCTGCACGAGCGCCAGCGTCTCCTCGGCGATTGCGTTCAGGTCCAGGGTGGATAGTCTTGCGTCCTCGCTGCAAGCGAAGCGGCGTAGCCGCTGTACAATCTCGCTGACCCGCGTGGAGCCGCTGCCCACCACCCGCGCCGAGTCGCCCAGCACCTTCAGCAGACGCGTGACCGCCGGCGCGCAGAATGCATCCGGGTGGGCGTCGCGCAGCTCGACCGTCAGCTTCTCCAGTGCCTGCGCCAGCGTACGCTGCGTGCTGCTCACGGCGCTCAACGGTGTGCGAACCTCGTGCGCGATGCCCGTGAGCAACATGCCCAGGCTGGCCATCTTCTCCTTCTGCAGCAGCTGCAGCTGGGCGTCGCGCAGCTGCTGGTTGGCTGCTTCCAGCTCCAGGATGGCGTGCTTCTCCTGGGTGATGTCGTGCGCCGTGCCGGTGAGCCCGAACACGCTGCCCTGCTCGTTCTTCAGCGGGGCCAGCGTCGAGCAGAACCAGCGCGTGCTGCCGTCCTGATGCTGCAGGCGAAACTCGCAGCTCGGCTGCACCACCCCGGTCTCCTTCGTCAGCTCGGCACAGGCCCAGAGCCGCGGCAGATCGTCGGCGTGCACCAGCAGGTCAAAGCTCTGGCCCAGCAACTGTTGCTGCGTGTAGCCGAGCAGGCGCTGTGCATTGGGCGAGACGTAGGTGAACGCATCCTGGCGATCGAGCGCGAACACCAGCTCGCTAGCGTTCTCCACGAAGCCGCGGAAGCGGCCCTCGCTCTCCTGCAGCCGGCGCTCCACCTCCTTGCGTTGCGTCACGTCGGTCAGCGCGATCAGCCCCAGCGCTTCACCGCCCAGCTGCCAGGACTGGATGTTGCACACCACCCATACCTGCGCGCCCGAGCTGGTGGTCAGTAGCAGCTCGCGATCGCGCACGCGCCCGGTGTCCCGCAGCTCTGCCATGATGGAGGCCCGCTCGGTGGCAGCAGCGTAGAAGTCCAGGGTGTGCCGCCCCACCAGCTGCTGAGCGGGCACGCCGACCAGCGCCGCCGTCTTCTCGTTGCAATACAGGATCTCGCCGTCGCTCTGGCGCGAGATCAAGAGCGGGATGGGCGACACCTCGGCCAGCGCGCGCAGCACCTCGTCGCGCGGCAAGCTGGTCCGGGAGCTCACCACCTCTGGGTCCCCGGCACGCTCCGGGGGAAGCAGCACGCGCGAGTCCGTCAGAGGCGTGCTCTCCGTTTTTCGCGCTGCAGAGCGTGAGTGCTCATCGTCAGTGCGATCTAAACCCGCACCTGGTGCTTGGCCAGTGTTTCGGCGCGAGCCGCCCGGAGCACGCTTTCAGTGCAGCCACCAGGCGAAGACTGTTCCAGCCGCCATGAACATCAGCCAGAGCGTCCAGTTCAGCTGGCTGCGCGACATGAACGGACGTTTCGGCGGTGGCGGCGGCGGGGGCAGGCTGGGCCGGGGCACGGGCGAGGGGGAGACCGTGCCCGTCGTCGTGGTGGTGCTCGTGCCCGCGTCCTTGGGCGGCGGAGCCTGGGGCTCGGCGAGCCAGCGCGCTCTCGCCTCCGGGCCAGCGTCGAGCGCGGCCACCGCCTCACGGATCAGGTTCCGGTGGTGCTCGATGCGGCCACCCAGGACGCGCTTGACCAGACCTCCGACACCCGCCGGCGGCACGACGATGCGCTCGTTGCGCAGGTACTGCTCGAGGGCATTCTTGAACTCCTCCGCCGACTGAAAGCGCAGCGCCAAGTCCCGCTGCAGCGCCTTCAGCACCACGGCCTCCAGCTCCTTGGGATAGCCGTTCATGATTTGCGTGGGACGCGGGATGCGCGCCTGGCGCACCAGCTCGATCGTATGCCGGCTGTCCTTGCCACGGAACAGACGGAAGCCCGTCGTCAGCTCGAACAACACGATGCCCAGCGAGAAGATGTCGCTGCGGCGATCCAGCACCTCGGCGCGGGTCTGCTCGGGCGACATGTAGCCGACCTTGCCGCGCACGAACGGCGCACCATCAGCCCCCAGGCGCCCCACGGTGCTGGCCACGCCGAAGTCCACCAGCTTCACGGTGCCGTCGAGGCCCACCAGGATGTTCTGCGGGGACATGTCGCAGTGGACCAGATTGCGTGGCACGCCCTTCTGATCCTTCATCTCGTGTGCGGCGTGCAGCCCGCCCGCCGTGTCGGCGATCAAGCGCACGGCATGCTCGGCGGGGATGGCGCGGCGCTTGTTGGCCTCGGAGATCAGCGCATGCAGCGCCGCTCCCTCCACCCACTCCATCACCATGTACAGGATGCCGTTGCTCTGGCTCACCTCGAACACGCGCACCACGTGCTGGTGGCGAATGCCAGCGACCACCGCGCCTTCGACCAGGAACATGGTGCGAGCCTTGGGCTCGCGCGCCAGCTCCTCCCGGATCACCTTGATCGCAACGGGCTGGGTGTGTTTGCCACTCGTGTCACGCGCCACCCACACGCTCGCCATGCCGCCTTTGCCGATGAGGACCAGCAGCTCGTAGCGGCCGAGCGTGGTCCCCCGCAGGTAGGAGGGATCGAAGTCGCTGGCGAGCGCGTTCAGGTTTGCTTCGGGGCTGCTCATGCTGGCTCGAACTGGGGCGGCGCGGGCGGCGGGCGCGCTGGAGGAGGAGAGACCGCAAACATGACTGATCTAGCTAGAAAGCCCCTCACGGCAAAGAGTGCTGGCAAGTACTCGGCCAACAGGCCATGCACAGCGCAGGCAGGTTTCCAGGTGTCGCTGCGGCGCGTCAGGCTTGCCAGCCCGCCATCGACTCGATAGGCCTCCCGCCGTGGACCATCTCATTCGGGTTGATGACATCCTCGCTGCGTTGATCGTGTCGCTGGTCATGATGCGGCGGCTGGAGGTGAAGAACACCCTGGCCGAGCACAACCCGACGGTGCCAGCGGAAGGTTTTGATACCTGGCGCCGCAAGGCGCTCCGGGCATACAACTGGGTTGCTGGCGCTTCTGCCGCCAAGGTCCTGGTCAGCGTGGCCTGGTACTGGGGCGGCATGCGCCTGGGCGTGCCGGCACCCTGGTTTCAGCTGGTGGGGTTGCTGGTGTTCATGACCTGGCTGCTGTGCCTGGTCTGGGCATGGAAGATGGCGACCGACGCCGCCGTGCTGCGCCGCCAGCTCGGCATTCAGCTGCGCCCACGCACTCCACGGCCCTCCGAATCCGGGCGCTAGGCTCGCGGCCCGCGCAGGACGCGGGCGCGCCTTTCACTCGCGAGCGCTCGCGGCGGCTGCGCCGGAGGCAGGAGGCGGCAGCGTGTCCTTGGGACGTTCCCTCAGGCAGCGCTCGATGCCCTCGACCAGCTCCGGGGCAGCGCCGTCCGGCAAGCTCGGATGGCCCATGACGTTGAACAACATGCGGCTTGCTGGAAACCAGACAATCAGCGCGCGGCCCTTGATGTTGTCGTAGGGCACACCGGCGCCCATTGTGCCATCAGGGCGCAGCCAGGCGCGCGAGTCCAGACTGTTGTGGCGGTTGTCGCCCAGCACCCAGACCTCACCCGGCTTCACCTCGTACGGGCCCTGGTGCTGGGGCATGCGATGCTCCTCGTACCAGGTCAGGTACGACTGATCGCCAAGGAACTCCACGTACAGCTCCCCGCTGTTTCGGCCGAAAGGTGCTCCGTCGTCCTCGCTGTACACGCCCACGCGACAGCTGGGCACGCGCCAGCCGTTGATGCTGGGATGGCCCGAGTCCACGGTGAGGATGTCACCCGGGATGGCGATGACCCGCTTGATAAAGTCTTGCCGCTCGTTGTTCGGATTGGTGTCGGGAAACTCGAACACCATCACGTCGCCACGCCCGGGTGGCAGCTGCTCGAACAGGCGATAATCCAGGAACGGGATCTTGGGTCCGTAGCTGAACTTGCTGACGAAGATGTGATCGCCGATCTGCAAGGTCGGCTTCATCGAACCGCTCGGGATCTTGAACGCCTCGATAACCACGGCGCGCAGCAGTAGCGCCACCAGGATGGCGATGCCGATCGACTCCGCATATTCGCGCAGCTCACTCTTGCGCCAGGGCGCAAGCTGCGTCGTGGCACGCTCTGCCGCGTCGGTGAAGGCCCGGTTGAAGCGGGCTGAATCGAAGGGCTCCGCCTTCAGCGCCAGGCTCAGCTCGCTCAGGGCCTCCTGCAAGGTGGCCAGCTGCGTGGCGCCGAGCTTCTGCGCGATGTCGGCCTCGTGCCGATCGAGCAAGCGATCGGTCTCTTCCAGCAGCTGGACCGCCGCCTCGTAGTCCTTGCGCGACTCGGTCGGAATGTCCGTCCTGCCGCCGGGGGAGAAGGGAGCGGAGAAAGGCAAGCGATGCCGGAAATACCAGAGCAGCGCCTCCACCAAGGTGAACGCCACGATGCCTGCGGGCACGCTCTGATCGCGCGCCGCTTCATCGAAGGGCCCTGCCAGCTCGTGCGCGCTGAGCCAGTGGATCAGCCCCCAGGCGGCCACGGCGGGCACGACGAAGAACCAAAAGCCCCAGTAGAGGTAGCGCAGAGCTTCGGTGCGAGGGAGCGACGAGGACGACGGCAAGTTAGACGTGGCTGCCTTCTTACTCGGGCAGCCCCTCCTGGGCAACCAGTGCCGGTGCAAGTGACCTGCCAGGGTCTGAGGCGAGCGCGACCGCCCCGGCGGCGCTCCAGCTTGGGGCGCTCATTCGCCGAGCTGAACCAGGTAATCGATTTTGGCCGCCTGGTCGCCGGCTGGCGGGGTGGATCGCCCCACCAGCGCGCTGTGATCGAACATCAGATAGTAGTTGCCCGGCTGCGCCTTGAACTCCAGGCGCAGGGGCTGACCCGCGCGCAGCTCCGCGTCGATCACGGGTGCGGCGAGCAAGCGGGCAGGGCCTGGCTGATTGACGTAGCTGCGCAGCAGTGCGAGCGCTCGTGCCTCGGGCAGCACCAGCACGTCGACCGCCGCCACGCCGTCCAGGCTGAGGTGCAGCGACAGCTTCTGATCGCTCTCGGGCACGTACAGGCCTCCGATCAGATCCTGCTGGCCCGAGTGGAGCTCCGTGCGATCGTTGTCGATGGTCAGCTTGTCGGAGCTCCGCACCTGAAAGGGGCGGAACGGGCGCTGTCCCAGCGGCACCAGCCCCGTGCTGAACTCGGCATCGCCGCGCGCGGAGTGGCGGATGACCGTGAAGCCACGCTCGATTTGCCGCCGCACGATGTCCTGACCCACGGCGTTGGCGTCCACCCCCGTCACGCCGATGCCGATGTGGGCCAGCGCCGACTCTATCATCAAGGTACGAAAGGCGATGCCGGCCACGCTGCGCGGACGGAAGTAGATGTACATCGCGCCGTCCCGCTGCTGGAAGTCCGCGGCGTATTCCACCGTGCCGCTGCTGGAGAAGCCGAGCCGGCCGGTGAGATTGGTCCAGCCGTAGCCGCTGCCCGAGTAGCTGACGACGACGCTCTGGCGCTGCTCCTCGTCGATGACCCGCGCCTGGCAGCTGTCAGCGAAGAAGCGGCCGAGGACGGGCTCCGTATCGCTCAGCTTGAGCGGCGCGCCGCGGCGCTGCATCTCCACGCAGAAGCGCTCCAGCCCGAACTCGAGCAGATCAAAGCGCAGGGACTTGTTGGCAGGATCATTGACCACGCCGGCGCTGACCACCGAGAGCGCGCTGACCCCCAGCGCTTCCGAGCTCCCGCAGCCGCCCAGCAACGCGGGTATCAGCAACCCGGGTATCAGCAAGGCGGGTATCAGCAACCCAGCCCTCAGCAGGCTGTCCAGGCAGAGCCGGGCTGCGGCAGCTCGGCGAAGAAAGGACCCGGCGCGTTCACCCACGCTCAGCCGAGCAGCGCCGGAGCGCAGCGTTTTCACGGGCTCTGTATAGCCAATGGTTGACACCGCCTGCAACGCGCGAAAGTGTCTGGATTCGATGACCTCGATGAGCGCAGCGCAGAAGATCGCGATCCTGGGCGCAGGTGCCTGGGGTACTGCGCTGGCGCAGCACCTGGGCTATCACGGGGTGCCGGTCACCTTGTGGGCGCGCCGCGCAGAGCTGGCAGGTGAGCTGCAGCGCACCCGCCAGAACGCGCTGCTACCGGGGGTCACGCTGAGCGCCGGCGTGAGCGTCAGCCAGGATCTGCAGCAGACGCTGAGCGGCGCAGGGCTGGTGCTGCTGGCGGCGCCTTCGCACACCGCCCGCGAGCTGCTCGCGCGCGCTGCGCCGGCGTGGCCGGCGGGTGCCACCCTGGTGAGCGCCGCCAAGGGCATCGAGAACGACACCTTGCTCACGACCGGAGAGGTGGCGGAGCAGGTGCTGGGTGAGCGCCTGGGCGGGCGCATCGTGGTGCTCTCCGGGCCCAGCTTTGCCATGGAGGTGGCGGCAGGGCAGCCCACGAGCCTGGTAGCGGCCGCTGCCGATCTGGAGCTCGCGGAGTCCGTGCAGCGCCAGCTCTCTCTCGGTCGCCTGCGGGTCTACACCAGCACGGATCCGGCAGGTGTGCAGGTGGCCGGCGCCTTGAAGAACGTGATCGCCATCGCCGTGGGCGCGAGCGACGGCCTGGGCTTTGGGCAAAACGCGCGGGCCGCGCTGATCACGCGCGGTCTCTCCGAGATCGCCCGGCTCGGCGTGGCCAAGGGCGGGCGCGCTGCCACGGCGGCAGGGCTGGCAGGTCTGGGCGATCTGGTGCTGACCTGTACGGGAGACATGTCCCGCAATCGCACCGTCGGGTTTGAGCTCGGGCGGGGCCGGCCGCTGGCAGAGGTGCTGGCCAGGTTGGGGCATGTCGCCGAAGGTGTGACCACGGCGCGCAGTGCGGACGATCTGGCCCAGGCGCTCGGCGTCGAATTGCCGATCTGCGCGCAAGTTCGCCAGGTGCTGTACGCCGGCAAGCAGCCGCACGACGCGGTAGAGGACCTGATCCGGCGGCCTCTCGGGCGCGAGTAGGCAGAGCTCGAGCGCTCGAGCGCTCCGTCCCCCGGCTGCAGCAGGCGCGCCGCAGAAAGGCTCGACGGCCGGGCGTTGACGCTTTTGTGCATCTTCGCTCCCGCTTTGGCTAAACAGAGGAGCTAGATGGCGACGCTCAGGTACTTCCCACCTGAAGGGGCTCCGAAGGTACTTCCGGTGCACAAGCCGCTGCTGGTGATCGGGCGCGGCTCCGGTAACGACGTCTCGCTGCGCGGCGAGCGCGTGCTCGAGCATCACGCGCAGATCGTGTTCAACGGCCGCGACTTCCAGATCGAGGAGCTGGACCGCGACGCTGAGATCAGCATCAACGGCAAGCGCAAGCGCCGCGCGCGACTGGTGAATGGCGATCGCATCACCCTGGGCACCGCCGAGCTGGTGTTCAGCATCTTCAGCGAATCGGCCGAGCCCGGGCAGGACGACCACGCGCAGAGCTCGCGTGAGCTGGGCAGCCTGCGCAAGCTGTTCGAGTTCAGCGAGCGGTTGATGACGCTGCAGTCTCTGGACGCGCTGCTGGAGGCATTGCTGGACGGCGTGATCGAGGTGACGTCTGCCCGGCGTGGGGCTCTGTTGCGGGTGGACTCGGCCGACGGCGACGACGCGCCGCTGCGCGTGCGCGCGGCGCGCAACGTCAAGCGCGAGGCGATCGAGGGGGAAGGGGGCATCAGCGACAGCATCGTGCGGCACGTGGTCGAGAAAAAGATGCCGCTGATCGTCAGCGACGCCATGAACGACACCATCTTTGGCAGCAGCGACAGCGTCGTGGCGCTGAAGCTGTCGAGCGTGATGTGTGCGCCGCTGCTCAATCAGGGCGTCGTCATGGGCGCGCTGTACGTCGGCAATGACGAGGTGGCCCATCTGTTCGGCCGCCGTCAGCTCGAGCTCTTGACGGTGTTCGCTGCACAGGCATCACTGCTGCTGCAGAACGCAATGCTGTTGTCCGCGCTGCGCGCCGACAAGGAGAAGCTCTCTGCCGAGCTGAAGGATCAGCGCCTGGGCGAGATCATCGGCGCCTGTCCGTCCATGATGGAGGTGTTTCGCAAGCTGCAGAAGGTGGCCGGCACTGACATCAACGTGCTCATCACCGGTGAAACGGGCACGGGCAAGGAGCTCATCGCGCGCGAGCTCCATCGCTTGAGCGTTCGCGCCGAGGGTCCGTTCATCACCGTGAATTGCGGCGCCATTCCCGAGAATCTCATGGAGAGTGAGATGTTCGGACACGTCAAGGGCGCCTTCACGGGTGCCGTGGCCAGCCGCCCCGGGCGCTTTCAGCAAGCCAACCACGGCACCTTGTTCCTCGATGAGGTGGGGGAGCTCACCCCGGCGCTGCAGGTCAAGCTGCTGCGCGCCATCCAGGAGCGCGTGGTCTTCCGCGTGGGCGACAGCCGCCCGGAGAAGCTCGACATTCGCATCGTCGCGGCCACCAATCGCGATCTCGAGTCGATGATCCGGACCGGCGAGTTCCGCGAGGATCTCTACTACCGCCTGAACGTCGTGAACCTGTGGCTGCCGCCATTGCGCGAGCGCGGTGATGACGTGCTGATCCTGGCCAAGGCCTTGCTCACCAAGCACGCGGACGAGGCGCACAGCACCGTCACGGGCTTTGCGCCCAACGCGCTGGCGGCCATTCGCAAATACGACTGGCCCGGCAACATCCGGCAGCTGGAGAATCGGATCAAGAAGGCGCTGGTGCTGTGCGATAGCCACCTGATCCGCCCGGAGGATCTGGATCTGGGGGGAGCCAACCAGCCCGCGATCGTGCCGCTGGAGAAGGCGAAGGAAGACTTTCAGCGGCGCTACGTGTTCGAGATCCTGGAGCGAAACAACGGCAATCGCACCCAGACGGCGCGCGATCTGGGGGTCGACCCGCGCACCGTCTTTCGTTACCTGGAGCGCGAGCAAAACCCGGCTGGCGCGGCGGGCAGCGCACCCGGCGCACCGGGCTCCACGACGGGCGGGGCTGGCAACAGCGGCTCTACCGTCGCCAGCTCTGCTCCTGGCAGCCCTGCTCCTGGCAGCCCTGCTCCTGGCAGCCCTGGTCCTGGCAGCCCTGGTCCTGGCAGCCCTGGTCCTGGCAGCCCTGGTCCTGGCAGCCCAGCTCTCGGCGGGCCTGGTCTTGGTGGGTCGGGTCTCGGTGGGTCAGGTTTCGGCGGGCCTGCCATGACCGGGTCCGGCAGCGGCTCCAGCAGCACGGGCAGCGGCGGCGGCTGAGCTCAGCTGCCGCTGGTGAGGCGCACGTTGACGCAGCTGGGCACGTCCGCCGCGAACGCGCCGTCCAGCGCGGGCCCCAGCTCTTCCACTCGCTCGACCCAGTAGCCCTTGCCGCCCAGCGCTTGCACCACCTGCTCGTAGTGGGAGTGCTCGAGTGACGTGGCGACCGCGCGTTCTCTGCCATAGATCTGGACCTGTCCACGCCGCACCTGGTTCCAACCGGCGTCGTTGCCGATCACGGTGACCACGGGCAAGCGATGGCGAGCCAGCGCTTCAAACTCCATCGCGCTGAACCCGAACGCGCCGTCGCCCGATACGATCACGCTGCGCGCGCGCGGCCGCGCCACGCTTGCTGCCAGCGCGTAGCCAGGGCCTACGCCCAGCGTGCCGAGCGGACCGGGATCGAGCCACAGCTGTGGCCAGGTGAGCGAGAGCGCCTGGGCCACGCTGGCCACGAAATCCCCGCCATCGCCGATGACGATCGAGTCGTTGCCCAGCCGCTTTGCCAGCTCGTGACAGACGCGCAGCGGGGTGGGCGGGTTGACGTTGCTCTCCATCTCGGCACGCAGAGTCGACTTGCGCGCGAGCTCCACCCCGTCCAGCTCCTCCAGCCACTGCGGCGTGCGCTTCTTCTCGGCGCGCTCCAGCAAGGACTCCAGAAATAGTCCCACGTCCGCGTTGATCGCGAGATCCAGGGTGCGATTGTGACCGAGCTGGGCAGCGTCGATGTCCACCTGCACCACGCGTGCGTCCGTGTTCCAGAGCGGCGCACGACCGTAGCCGACCCGGAAGTCCAGCGGGGTGCCGAGCACGAACACCAGGTCACTGCGCTCGAGCGCGTGACGGCGCGAGTGCGAGAAGAGGGAGGGGTGGGTCGGCTCTAGCGCACCGCGCGCCAGGCCGTTCAGGTAGAAGGGCAGCTGCAGGTGCTGAGTGAGCCGCTCCAGGATGGCCTGACGGGGGCTCCAGCGGAGCTGCGAGCCCACGATGAAGCAAGGCCGCTCCGCGGCCTCGAGCAGGCGCGCCGCGCGCTCCGCGCTCTCTGGATCGCAGCCCGGGCGGGCGGGTGCCAGCGGGCTGGTGGGCGGCGGCTCATCGCTGGCGCTCGCCATCAGCAGATCCAGCGGTGCCTCCAGGTACACGGGGCCGGGCAGCCCCGCCTGCGCGATGCGAAACGCGCTGTCGATGTACTCCTGGATGCGGCGAGTCTCGGGGATCTGCGCGGCCCACTTGCTGACGGGCGCCATCAGCCGAACCGAGTCCAGGTCCTGCAGCGAGCCCATGTCAGCGAGCGAGCGCGGCCCTGCGCCGCCCAGGCAGATCAACGGTACGCCAGCGCGCTGGGCGTTGGCCATTGCGGTGATGGTATTGGCCACGCCAGGGCCTGCCGTGACCAGCGCGATCCCGGGTCGACCCGTGATGCGCGCGTGAGCATCCGCGGCGAAGCCCGCTGTCTGTTCGTGACGGGTGTCGAAAAGGCGGATGCCCTCGTCGACGCAACCGTCGTAGATCGCCTGGATGTGAATGCCGCAAAGCGTGAACACGGCATCCACGCCGTGGCGCCTGAGGGCACGAGCGATCAAACGCCCTCCGTGAACCTGCCCCATCTTCGCCCCGTATCTCCCTGCTGTGCCTCTGGGCTGCCGCGCGCAGGCTGCCCCCGCACACCCCGTGATACGGCGGACTACCCTCCCAACTACAGCCGGCGCAGCGGTCAGACCAGCGCGCGCGGGGTCGCCAGAGCGAGCAACGGAGCTCGGGTCAACGGAGCTCGGGTCAACGGAGCTCGGGTCAACGGAGCGGGGTCAATGTAGGCCAGGTGCGATCCCCGCGCGGGAGCGGGGGCTGCGCAAGAGCCATGCGGACGCCGGCACGAGCACCTGCTCCGGCAGAGCGCCCCCGCGCTGGGCCGCACCCGTACCTCGCTCGTTCGCCTGCCAGTGGAAGCCGTGATCGCCGAAGATGACGACCATCGTGTCGGGCGCCTGGCTCTTTAGCCACGGTTCGATCTCGTCGGCCAGGCTGCGGGCCATGCGCTCGATCCGGCGGGACTCCACCTCACCGGGCTTTGCCAGCTCGGCCGCCAGTCGGTCGAGGCGAAACAGCTCGCGCGTGCCCACGCGTAGCGGCTGGATGCCCGAGCGCGCCTCGGGCTCCGCCGGCTTGCCGGGCTGAGCGGGACGCGGTCGGAGCGCACTTGCCGAACCTGTCTCCGCCAGCCGCTGCGCCACGGAGTTGCTGGGCAGCGCCGCCCAGAGCAGGGCCTGGTCACGGCAGACAGCTTGCCCTGCCAGGCGCTGTTCGAGCTCCTCATTCAGGCGCTGCCCCAGATCAAAGCGCATGCAATCCACCAGCAGCAGCTCGCAGCTGCGCGCACGATATTGATTGAGCCAGCGCAGCACGACGTCGAAGATGTCGCGCACCATCGTTGGCCGTCGAGCGTGCCCGTTCAGCGTCTTGAAGGCAGCCGCGTAGCTCTGCGCAAAGCCCTCTGCCCAGCTGTCCACTGCGGCCCGCAGCTCTTCGGGCGCGTAGCCGCTCGCCACCTCGCGCATCAGCGGCACATACGCGGTCATGAAGGCGCGCTCCACGCTGGCGTGCTGCTTCGGTCCATTCATGCTCCTCAGCTGGGCCAGCCAGGAGGCGCAGCGGCGCTGTAGCTCGGCTCGCTGCTCTGCGCTGCCAGGCGCCCCGCCAGCGGCGAGCTCGCTGCTGCGCGGCGGCAGGTCACTCGAAGCCGGGACGGCCGCGCTCGAGTCCGCCGGGGCTGTGTTGGCAGGCTCGGGAGAGGCTGGCTCGCCGTGCGAGGCGGCTGGCTCGCCGTGTGAAGCGGCTGGCTCGCCGTGCGAGCTGGCGGGCTCGGCAGCTGCCTCTGCAGCCGCAGGGTATCGCACGGGCAGCTCCGCCGGCGCAGTGGAGGAGCCTGCGTCGATGAACGCCGCGACATCGGGAGGCGCGAGCGCCGTATCGGTAGCGTACGAGGCCGGGGGCGTCGAGCTGGGGGAGCTAGACACAGGCTCGCCAGAATTCGGTTCGCAAGAAGCAGCGTCGCCAGAGCTGGAGACAGCGTCGTATTCGATGTGCGCCACCCGCCCTGCCAGGGAGGCCAGTGGCAGCCACTCGCGCAGACGCTGCGGCGCACCGGCCACGCACAGCTGCGCGCTCTGCTCGGGCAGCAGGATCTGCAGCGGCTCCAGCTCGGCAAAAGCAAACATGCGCCGGAGCGCGTGGCTGTCCTCGACGCTCAGACCGCCGGCAGTATCGGCGATGCCCTCCAGGCTGGTGAAGCGCAGCGCGATGCCGCCAGCGCCGAGCAGGCGCGAGCGGTACAGCTGGTCACTGAGGCTGGTCTCCAAGGAGTCACGCGGGCCGTAGCCCGCAGGCGCGGCGCCCAGGCGCTCCAGCTGGGCCTCGATCGACGCCAGGACGAACGCCATCAACCGGCTCCGGTGCTCTGCTCCGGGGCCAGGCAGGACCACCTCCACCCGCTCCGCGGCACGAGCAGCCGCTTCGAAGCTACTCGCGTCCGTGGTGATGGCAGGGGGTAGAGAGCGAGTGGCGAGTCCCGAGCTATTCGCCGCCAGCGTGGTCATGGAGCACCCATGCCGGATCGAGCCGTAGTGGCCCAATTTTTCGCGCGCTCGCGTGCGCTCGGACCGGGAGTACGCGGCGCGGCCGAGCGCGTCCGGCGGTGCGTGGCACCCGTCTTCCGGCGCTCGGAAAAATTCGAATCCGCTCGGGTGTTTGACCTTAGTGCGGCGGATGATCGTTGACGCGCGCGGGAAGCGAGTTAGTTTACTAGGCGAGTTCCCTCTGCGGAGCTCGAACGGTGCGCTCAATGGATCCCTGACATGATCGAACCAGGGACTCGAGAGCAGGCGGAGTGCTAGGCCCGGATACTTTTCACCGGGAAGCCGGAAGCCGACAACGAGAGTCCCACCTAGCGAAGCTAGGGGTTCATTGTACGATTATCACCTTCGGCTCATGCGGTACGGAACCGCCTCGAGTGGGTCGGCTTTGCCGGCCCACTCTCTTTTTGTGTGCTTTTGTCACGAATCGAAGGCAGCGCTCTGCTGCTTGCCCCTGGGTGGCCTGCTGAGCTGGGTGGACTCAGCGCGGGCAGCTGAAGCTCGCTGAGGACACGGCCCTACACGCGGTTTTGCTCGGCCCAGCAGCCCTGTGGCTACAGCCCCCGTGGCCAAGGTGCAGCCCCGTGGCTAAGGTCGCTTTCTCAGTGGCCGTCAGTCCGATATCGTGTGCAATATCGCCGCCATCATGTTCTCCAGGTGCCAGGCACTGCTGACTCGTACGCGAAAGTCGGTCGTGCTGCTCGGCGCGCTCGCTTCGATTGCGTGGATATCCACAGCTCGTCCTGCTGCGGCCACCAACATTCGTGGTCGGCTCGTCGGTTTTGAGCACCTGAGAAACCCCATCTGGGTGGAAGCCAAGGACCCTGCACAACACGGCTACTCGTTTCGTGAGCCGGTCCCCACGGTTCCGGCAAACATGCGCAAGCTGTTTCCCGCGATCAGCAAGGAGCTCTGCATCGTCGCCCTCGGCAGTGGCACGGCCGGCGCCGTCAAGCCGGTGAGCGTACGCATCTCCGGCGGCCGCACCACGCCGGTGACCTTGGTCGTCGTTCCGGGTACCGAGCTTCGTTTCAAGAACTCGGATCCCTTCGATCATCGTCTGTATGGAGTGGGCTTCGGCACGCTATCACCCTCGACCACGAGCAAGGGAGCGACTCGTCGCTGGACCGCGCTGGAGGCGGGGCGCTACGAGATCCGTGACGAGCTCACGCCCAGCCTGAAGATGTGGGTGGTGGCGGAGCCCACGGTGGCGGCCACCACCTTCCCGAGCAGCGACGGCAAGTTCACGCTCAGCGTCGATGATCCCGGTCAGTACAGCGTGCAGGCGTATTTCGCGGGCGAGCCAGTGGGCAAGCCGCTGAGCGTCGTGGTGGAGCGCCGCGACGTCGACGTCAGCAGCCGTCCGCTGGTCGTCGCAACCAAGGCTCCGGTCGAGGACAGCAATCCGTAATGATCGCCACTCGCTTCTGGATCGGTTTGCTCGGACTGACGCTCAGTGTGGCGGCGCTGGTCGCCTACCTTGCCGTGAGCATGCATGACCGCCTGGGCGTGCGCATGGCGGCAGAGGGCCTGTCCGCCGACAGCCGGGTCGTATCGTGGTACCTGAAGAACTCGGCGCGCGAGGGCGCAGCCCAGCTGATCCGCTTCGCAGGCAATGACAGCGTGGCGCGCGCTCTGGCCAGCGCCAACCGGGCAGAGCGGGGCGAGGTCGATGCGAGCACCCGCCGCCAGCTCAAGTCCACTCTCGCCAAGATCGCGCAAGAGCTGCCCAGGGACGAAGCGTTCGACGCCATCTTTGCCGTGTCTCAGAGCGGTGAGGTGGTGGCCAGCATCGGCTTCGATCAGGCGAGTGATCCCGATTTCGAGCTGGGCGGCTACCCAGTGGTCGCCGACGCGTTGCACGGCTACGTGCGCGACGACACCCTGGTCCTGGATCGGCTGTATCGCGTGATGGCCCGCCCCGTCGAGTTCGAGCTGGGCCAGCTGCCGGCCGGCGCCATCGTGGGGGCGCGCGTGGTGGACGATCGCTTTGCGGCCGAGCTGTCCGAGCGCACCGGCGCTGCGGTCGCGTTCTACAACGGCGGGCGGAGGATCGGGCTCGGTGCCCCCAGTACCTTTGATCGCTCAGGGCTCGATCAGATCGTCACGGACCTGCCCTCGCTGGAGAATGACGCGGACTATCGCGACAAGGGCCGCACCGACGTGCACCCGTTCCCGGATGGCCTGGCCGTGGTCTACGCACGCCTGCCGGGCGAGGCCTGGAAGCTCGGAGCTGGCTACGCGGTGGCTCGTCACGCGCCGCGCGTGCAGGGCATCGGTGGCGTGCTGAAGCAAGCCGACAGCAAGGACAAAGAGGCGGTGAGCGCGCTGGCGCTGCTGGCCATCGCGCTCGTCTCGATCGGAGTGGGCCTGGCGCTCTCCTTCGTCGAGTACACGCTGCCGCTGAAGGCGTTCAAGCAACAGGTCAAGGCCCTGTCCGCGGGCAAGGCCACGCAGCTCATCGTCGAACGGATGCGCGGCCCGTTCCGCCAGCTCGCGCTCGACCTCAACCTGGCCCTCGATCGCGCTCCGCGCTCCGCGCTGGGTGATGACGCACCGATAGCCGTCGGCTTCGACCAGGTGTTTGGCGATGCGCCCGCATCTTCCCCGCCCATGGCAGCATTTGGAGTGCCCGGATCCGTGCCGCCGGGCAGCTTCGCAGGGCTGCCGCCTGCCTCCACGGAGGTCAGCGCGCCGCAATACGGCCAGGTCAGCGCCGTGGGCTTTGACGCGGCCGCGGGCGCACGCGGCGCCCCTCCGCGGCGCCGCTCGCTCCAGCAGCCTATGGCTCAGGCGGAGCCCGCCTTTCCGGTGGCCGGTAGCGCCGCCGTCGCAATGGCTCAGCCCGCGGTTCAGGCCGAGCACGCTCCCGCTCCAGCTCACCTGCCAGCGGACGCGGCCATCAATGGCAGCGATGTCGAGCCCGAGTGGATGCAGGTGTACAACGACTTCGTGCGCATCAAGCAAGACTGCGGCGAGGCGACCGAGGGCTTCACCTTTGAGCGTTTCAGCCAGGAATTGCGCAAGAATCGCGACAAGCTGCGGCGCGACCACGGCGTGCAGCGCGTACACTTCAGCGCCTACGTCAAGCAGGGCCGAGCCGCGCTGAAGGCCAAGCCCATCCGGGACTGAGTCCATCCGGGACTGAGCCCATCCGGGACTGAGCCCATCCGGTACGGCACTGAGTCCATCCGGGACTGAGCCCGGCACGGCGAGCCAGCGGCGAGGCGCGCGGGCCTGGGGGCGAGCGGGTGAAATTCCCTTCGCGCGAGCGCGGGCCAGGTATTAGAAGCAAGCCCAGAATGGCATCGCTGCACAAAGTCGTGATCATCGGTTCCGGCCCCGCCGGCCTCACCGCCGCAATCTATGCGGCACGGGCAAACCTCCAGCCGCTCTGCGTGGAGGGGTTCAACGCCGGAGGCCTGGTTCCTGGTGGCCAGCTGATGTTCACGACGGATGTCGAGAACTATCCGGGCTTCCCCAAGGGGGTGACAGGCCAGGAGATGATGGAGCTGTTCCGGCAGCAGGCGGAGCACCAGGGCACGCGCTTCATCACTGCGGACGTGCAGCGCGTCGATCTCTCGGAGCGGCCCTTCAAGCTCTGGGTGGGTGAAGACGAGAATGAGCTGCATCTGGCCCAGAGTGTGATTATCGCCACCGGCGCGCGCGCCAACTACCTCGGCCTGCCCAGTGAAGACGCGCTGAAGAACCGTGGGGTGAGCGCGTGCGCGGTCTGTGACGGCGCGCTGTTTCGCAACAAGGATGTGGTGGTGGTGGGCGGCGGTGACACCGCGATGGAGGAGGCGAGCTACCTCGCTGGCCTGTGCAGTCACGTCACCTTGATTCATCGCCGCGACGAGTTCCGCGCGTCGCAGGCCATGCAGCGCCGCGTGCGGGAGAACCCGAAGATCCAGATCCTGACGAGCCACGTCGTGCAGGAAGTGATGGATCCCGCTCTGGGGCGAGTGACTGGCGTGCGAGTGCGCGATCTGAAAGCTGGCAGCGAGCGGCCGATCGAGTGCGCCGCGCTGTTCGTCGCGATCGGTCACACACCCATGGTCGACCTCTTCCGCGGGCAGCTGGAGACGCACCCCAATGGCTATCTGCGCGTGAAGCCGGGCAGCACTCACACGAGCGTGGAGGGCGTGTTCGCCGCGGGTGACGTGGCGGACTGGAACTATCGCCAGGCTGTGACGGCTGCGGGCACTGGCTGCATGGCAGCGCTCGACGCGGAGCGCTGGCTCGCCATTCACGGCTCGCACTGAGCCGGGGGAGGGGCTTCAGGTCGCTGCGGGCCGGTTGCGCTCGAGGTGGCGCAGCACCTCCTGCAGGTCCTCCCAGACCTCGCGCTTGGCCTGCGGCTGGCGCAGCAGGTATGCGGGATGGAACGTGGGCATCACCGGCACCTGGCCGCGGAAGAGCTTCCACTGCCCGCGCAGGCGCATGATGCCTGTCGTCGTGCCCAGCAGGCCCTGCACCGCCGTTGCGCCCAGCGCGATGATGACCCGGGGCTGCAGTAAACTGAGCTGCTCTTCCAGGTAGGGCCGGCACTGGGTCATCTCGTCCGGCTCCGGCTTGCGATTGCGCGGCGGACGGCACTTGACCACGTTGCACACGTACACGTCGTCCCGAGCCAGCTTCATCGCGGCGATCATCCGATCCAGCAGCTGGCCCGCGGGGCCGACGAAGGGCTCGCCCCGCCGATCCTCTTCTTCGCCGGGACCCTCACCCACGAACACCACGCCCGACCGGCCGCTGCCCCGCGCAAACACCGTCTGAGTCCGCTCGCGGTGCAGTGCGCAACGTGTGCAGCCCTTGATCTCTTCGGCCAGCTCGGCGAGCCGCCCGGCACCAGGGGCGATCGGCAGCGAGACATGCACTCCGCTGGCAGGCGCTGAAGCCGCTGGGGCGGGAGCCTTGGCAATGGGCGCCGCCGCTGGTGCTGGGCCCCGCTGCGACGGCACCGCAGCCTCGCGCTGCGGGCGAGGCAACGCTGGCGAAGACGCAGGCCGGGGCTCCACCCGAGGCCTGTTCTCCACGTGAGCTCTGGCCTCGACCTGACGCGGCGGAGCTGCGGGCACTCCCCACGCCCCCGAGCCCTCCAGCAGCTCCAGCTGTGCCCGCAGCGCACCGCAGAGCTCTGCCAGCTCTCTGCGCAGCTCTGCGCCCGTCAGTTCCCGCGTCTCCGATGTGCCGTCCACGTCACCTCCAGAGTGCGGGAGTTCATCGGGGGCTGCAAGCCGGCCCGGCGGGAACGCACAGACCGGAAGTCGGGCCGTCGGTTTGCTCCGGCGCAGGCGGGCGGCAATGTTCGGATGGGGAAAGGACCAGAGCCGCCCGGGCGTGCTGATCGGCGATGCGCAGGTGCGCCTCCGCTTTCGACGAGGAGCCTTGAGCCCGCTCCAGCTCGGCGAAGTGCAGCTGACTTCGTGCCACCGCGAGCTCGCGCGGCGCACAGCGCAGCGCGCCGCTCGCTTCCGCCTCCAGGATGGCCTGACCGATGCGCGCGATGTGCTGATCTATCAGCGGGTCACGCACACACCCCGTCGCCCAGCACCAGCTCAGCGTGAGCCCTGCAAAATGCCAGGCCCCCAGCGCTGATTGCGCTCCTGCCCCGGCCGCGCGTGACCCGGAGCGCATCAGAACGGCTCGGCTCGTGGCACGAGTGGCGCGGGCTCGACGTGTTGCGCCACCTGGACCGCGCGACTGGCGTAGTCGTGCGCCACACGCGCGAGCGCGATGGCGTCGCCATAGTCCGCCTCCATCGCCTCACTTCGAGCCTTTCGCAGGTGCTCCAGCGCGTAGTGATACTCGTAGGGCGCGCGCGCCTCGGCGCCCAGTTGCTCCGCTCGCGCAAGCTCCTCCGAGGCCTGCGTGATGTGCGCCGCATAAATGGCGTTGCCGCAGCCGAGCGCTATGCTCGCCCCCAAAGCCAGCACGGCTCTGCGGCACCCATCCAGCGAGCTTCCACGACACGAAATGGCCAAGCTCAAAGCCTAGCAGAGCACCGTCGCGGGCCAAACCGCCATCACGAGCGGCGTGGGGACATCAAACCATCGGGCGCGAGCCGCCCATCACCTGCGAGCGGTGCGCAGCGCCCATGGCGGTGCCTACCTGGCACGGCGTCCAGCACGGCAACACCGCACCAACAACCCAGAGCTCAACAACCCAGAGCTCAACAACCCAGAGCTCAACAACCCAGAGCTCAACAACCCAGAGCTCAACAACCCAGAGCTACAGCCGCCGGTAAACGCCGACGACGACGCCCAGGAGCATCGTGGGCCGGAAGTCGGACGCGCGCACCAGGATGGGAGCCATCTGGTCATTCGCCGGCTGGAAGCGCACGTAGTCCTTCTCCGGGTAGTAGTACTTCACCGTGGCCTCGTCGCCGATGAGCGCCACCACAATCTCGCCACGGTCCGCAGAAGCCTGCTTGCGCACGAAGATGTAGTCCCCGTTCAGGATGCCCGCATTGATCATCGAGTCACCCTGGACTCGCAGACCGAACACGTCGCGGCCGCCACGCACCAGCATCCGATCGACACGCACGGTGTCCACGACGTTCTCCTCCGCCAGGAGCGGCAGGCCTGCCGCAACCCGTCCGAGAACTTGAACGTCGATCGCCGAATCATCCGCGCCAGCCACCGCCTCCGGCTCTTGACTGACGAGCCGCAGCGCACGGCTCTTCATGTCTTCGCGACGCAGGTAACCTTTGCGCTCCAGCGCGCGCAGATGATCGTTGACTCCGTTTGTGGAACGGATGCCCATCGATTCGCCGATCTCGCGGAGGGTAGGTGGGTATCCCCGCTCTTCGATCGACTGGCGGATGAAATCGAGCGTTTGCGCCTGGCGCTTGGTGAGACCCTGCATCCCGCCCATCTTACTGAACGGGTGTTAGGAAGTCAAATCGTCAGGTGACACACCTGCCGGTTTCGCTAACGTATTAAAGTTTCAAGAAAATCTGCCCGAAATGCCCAGCATCGTCAGCTTGTCGTTGGTGCTGCGGAGCCGCCCGACGAGCATGTGAACCGTGCTCCAGAGCACCTCGTACGCGAGCTCCTTGTCCTGAAACAGCAGGTCATCGAGGTCCTCTTTCGAAATGGCGAGCAACCGGCAGCCATCGTGCGAGAGCGCATCTGCCGAGCGTGGTGATTCATCCAGCAGCGCCATCTCGCCGAAGACCTGGCCTGGGCCCAGGACCGCCAGCGCCTCTTCTCCGACGCCGGGCACCTGACGCGCGATGCGCACCTTGCCCTCCAGGATCAAATACACTTTGTCGCCAACATCTCCGTGCTGAAAGATATTCGCGCCGGTGGGGAATGATTCCTCGTGCGCGATCGAGGCAACGCGCTCCAGCGCATGATCCTTCAGGCTCGAGAACAGCTCCACGCGGCGCAATTGCTCGGTTCGATCCACGCGCTCTCCTTTGAGGAAGGCTGCTGAGTCGGCAGACTCACGTTTACCGCCGCTCGAACGTCACCACAATCGTGATCGTGGACGTCATGGGCGTGCCACTGCGATCGAGCTTGGGCAAGTAGGTCTTGCTCCACGCGCAGCGCTGCGCCGCTCGGCCCAGGCCGTAGCCGGGGCTGCCCACGACCTGCACGTCGAGCGGCTTGCCCTGCGCAGAGACGGTGACCACCACGTTCACCCGCTCGTAGTTGATGTGATCCGCTTCGGGAGGAAAGGGACATGCCCATTGGCGCTCCACGATGTCAGCCTCGCGCGAGCGATCCACGCCGGTGTACGGTGCCGTGCCCTTGCCGCCGGGGACGCCGTCGGCGCGAGCGGTGGGCGCGCGCACGGCTGTCTTGCTGGTGCCGCTCGAAGCCGTGACGCCCCCCGCATAGGACTCGGCATTGCCCTGCACGAAGGTGGTGCCCGTGAGATCGACGGGCTCATCCGGATCGGGCTCTGCCGTCAGCACTTTGCCTGCCTGTGCGGCAGCAGGCGCCGGTGGGGGTGGCTCGGCGGGAGCTGGAGCCTTCTCGGGCGGTGGCTTTGGCTCGGGCTTCGGGGGTGGCTCCGGCTCGGGTTCGGGCTCGGGCTCTGGTTCAGGCTCCGGCTCGGGTTCGGGCTCCGGCTCGGGTGGAGGCTCCGGCTCCAGCGCGACCTCGGTGCGAGTGCGCTCCGCCATCGCTGCCTGGACCTGGCGAGCGAAGTCAGCCAGCTCGAACAACCCGGTCAGGCCACCAAAGGCCACAGCCGCATGCAGCAAGAAGGCCGTCGCCACAGACACGGCCAGGCGGCGTCGCTGCAGCCGATGTTCATCTCGCATCCCGGCACCCGGGCATCGCTCTCAACCTCGCACCAAAATCGCGTCACGCGGGCGGCATCACGGGGCCGCCGCTGGAATCGGAGCGGGTGCCGGCGTCGCCTCATCCCGCGGAGCCGGCGCGACGCCAAACGCGAATTTGGCCAACCCTGCCTGCTTCAAAATGTCCAGCACGCGGATGACCCGGCCGTGCTCCACCTTCTTGTCGGCGCGAATCACCACGCGCATGTCCTTGTTCCGCGCCTTGGCCTGCCGTGCCAGCTCGGCGATCGCCTCGTCCGTGGTGACCGGCGTGGAGTCCACCCGCGCCGCGCCGTCGGCCGTGAGATCCACGCTGAAGACGTTCTGCACCTCTTCACCGCTGGCCGCCTTGGGCAAATCCATCGGCATACCCTGAGAGACGATGATCTTGGCCGTCACCATGAAGACGATCAGGAGCACCAAGGTGACGTCCACGAGCGGCGTGACGTTGATGCTGCTGATGATGCCTTCATCACCATCGTCGTTGCTGCTGCTACTCGCCATGTGCGCTCGCTCGCTCCGCTGCTACGTCAGGCACGCTACTCTGCATCACTGGCCACGGCGGCTGGCGGAGCGCTGCTGGTCGGACGCGTGCCACCCTTCGCCACCAGGTGTGCGAGCAACACGCTGCCGAGCGCGTCCGTCTGCGCCAGGATCGAGCGCAGCCGCCGCTGAAACACGTTGTACATGGCCACTGCCGGAATCGCCACGAACAGGCCCACGGCGGTGGCCACGAGCGCCTCTGCGATCGCTGCCATCACTTCCTGCGGAGCCGCCAGCCCCTGCGCGGCCTCCGATGCGGCCGCTGCCACGTCCTGGCGGCCCAGCGCTTCGAAGGCCTCCACGACGCCGATCACGGTTCCGAACAAGCCCACGAACGGTGCATTGTTGCCCAGCGTGCCCAGGTACGCCAGGCGGCGCTCCAGCTTCAAGCGCTGCAGCGCCTTCGCGCCTGACATCGCCTCCTCGGCGGATTGGGCGCCGCGATCCGCTTCGTCCAGTCCGCTCAGCACCACTGCAGCCTCGGCGCTGGGAGAGGCGTCGAGCAAGCGCCGTGCACCCTCGAGATCGGCCTTGCGCAAGCGCTCGCGCAGCTCGCGCGAGAGCCGCTCCGTATCATCCTTCAGTGAGTGGTAGAACCAAGCACGCTCCAGCATCACCGCGACGGACAAGACGCTCAGTCCGAGCAGCAGCCACATCACCCACTCCGCACCGAAGTTGGTCATGAGCCGCTGCAGCCACTCGACTAGATTCATTTTCTATCGTTCTCCCGGAGCCAGTCATTAGCTCCGCGCGTCCCAAAATGGCACCCCCATTCGAGTGCCCGCCCGGCACGGGGTGAGATTCCGGCCGCTGGTCGACGGGTCAGAGCTCGTGTGGCATCAAATCGCGGGGGGACCGGAAGTGCTGCAGCGGGGAATAGTGGCGTAGGCTGGATACGCTCCGCATGTACACATCGGCATACGTCGTCACCTGGACGCCGAAGATGCTTTGCTCCCCAGCCTCCTTGAGCAGTGAGCCCCAGTACGGATGAAACGCGGCGTCCACGGCCCTCACCAGGCCGTGATGCTCGCGGTCGATCCCCTTTAGCTCTTCACGGATGGAGGCGATGGCGCGCTTGATGCGGGCGCGCTCCAGCGAGACAGCCGCGTCCGACGGGACCTTCGGATAGCTGCGGAAGCGCGCCTGGTAGAAGCGCAGGTCGTCTTCCAACCGCCCGCGTGAGGCGTCGAGCTCGCGCAGGCGGCCAAAGCGCGCCGCGCAGCTCGAGTGAGCCGCGAGCTCGGCGCCCAGCTCCTGGATGATCATCGCCGTGCGCCACGTCGACTCCTTCTTCGAGCGCAGGATATCGCCATAGATGTGATCGCCCACGTACAGCACGCGAGCGCCGCGGATACCGAGCACGCGCTCGAACTCGGCGAGGTTGCCTCCTTCGTAGATGCGCCCGCGCTCGATGCGTCCGCCCGCGTCCTTCAGCACGTCGCGATCGCGTTCCATCAGCGCTCGGCCTTCGCGGAACCAGCCGGGCTTCTGCGCCGCGACCACCACCGCATCAAAATAGTGCCGCCACGTCGGGTACTCTTTACGGCGCGAATCCAGCAGGTACGTCATCAGCGTGTCGGTGTACGACCACGGCGAGTTCGTCAGCAGGAACAGCTTCTTGCCGGCAGAGCGGAACTTGTGCAGCGTTGCCTCGAGATCGGGATCTCGCTGCACGTAGCGCGGCAGATCCAGGGTCACGTTGGCGTAAAAATCACCATCGCGGTGCGCCTCGTCGATTGACTTGCGCACGTCGTCGAAAACGGTGCCGTAGTCGACGCGCCCGCCGTGTCGATCGAGGGCATCGACGATGGCTGCATAGCTGGTCACCTCGGACAGCGAGAACAGGGTGTCTATCCAGTGATAGCGAGGCGTGTTGGGCCTGACCTGTTTCTCGAAATACAGCTCGTGTAGCTGCTGCGAGTCCAGCGGCGCGAGCCCGTGATAGCCTTTGTGTACCGCCTTGAAGCGATCCATCTTCAGCACGTTGCCGAAGCGTTTGTCCACCAGCAGCCCGCGGATGGGAAAGCGCGTATCGTAGCGGATCTGCCGCAGGTAGCGCGGATAGCCGCGGCCGATCATGCGATCGACGGTCAGCTGCACGCTGAGCTCGTCGAGCGCTTGCTGGTGATAGATCGCCAGCGTGTAGTCCATGTCGAAACCGAGCCAGTCAATCTTCGACAGGTTCAGGTCGCGGTTCACGAACACGCGGTCGTTAGGATCGATCCTCACCTTGTGCGGCGTGGACGCCGCCGAGAGATTGGCGAGCGGCAGCAGCAGCTGCTCCGGGGCATCCCTGGCGGTGGCCGGAGCCACGCTGGTGGGGGACGAGGCCGGGTCCAGGCCCGGCTCTACTGGGGCGGTTTGGTGCGGGGCAGGGGGGGGATGCGTCTTGAAAGCGAGAGCAGACTCGACGCGCCGCGGCGCCAGAGGGTCGGTCACGTGGCTTAGGGTAGCACGAGGTCTGAGGCGCGACCGAGCTTGCGACATCGAGCGTTTGGGGGGAGTCTTGATGGGTGAAGGTCCCTCCCATAGCGGTCCTCGTCACGGGCGACCCCGTGCCTGCAACTCGCGACCGACTCGGCGGATATCTCGAGCTGATCCGGGCGATGGCGCCCGGTTTTGCGGGGGCGCCCTGGCAGGCACACGATGCGCGCGCTCTCGATGTCCTACCGGACCTTACCGACGCCCTGGCTGTCATCATCACGGGCTCCGCTCTGAGCCTCACGGAGCCGCAGCCGTGGATGCGCCGAGCCTCCGAGCGGCTCGCCGCGCTGGTTCGCCGTGAGACGCCGACGCTCGGCATCTGCTTCGGCCACCAGCTGCTCGGGCACGCCCTGGGCGGCAGAGTTGCGCTCAATCCGCGCGGCCGCGAGATGGGTACCGTCAGGTATGAGGCTCTGCTGCCCGATCCGGTGCTGGGACCAGCAGGCTCGTGGCCCGTGAACGCCACCCACCTGGACTCGGTGGTCGAGCTACCGCCAGGCGCGACGGTGCTGGGGACCACGGCGCTGGAGCCCCATGCTGCAGTCCGATTTGGGCCCGCGGCGTGGGGCGTGCAGTTTCACCCCGAGATCGACGGCGCCGTGATGCGTGAATTCATCGCCGCGCGCCGGCCTGCGCTGGTCGGGGAGGGGGTCGACGTGGCTCAGCTGGAGCAGGGGGTGCGAGATGCGCCCGACGCGGCGGCGCTCATCGAGCGCTTTCTGCACGTGGCCGGACAGCTCCGGCTGCGGCGCGCAGGCTAGGTTTTCCCGCCGCTCTTTTTCTGCCTGGTTTCGCCACGCGAGCTTTACAAACCGCGCACGCGGCCGCATCCTCCGCCGCCCGTTCGGGCTCGAGCCAGCGCTCGTGCCTGGCCGGGCCGGGGCCTCCGCCCGGAGGCTGGTACGAGGTGAGCTATGGGATTTTCGTGTGGCATCGTGGGCCTGCCGAACGTCGGCAAAAGCACTCTGTTCAACGCGCTCTCCAACGCGAAGGCCGAGGCAGCCAATTTCCCGTTCTGCACGGTAGAGCCGAACGTCGGCATCGTGCCGGTGCCCGATGAGCGTTTGGACCGGCTCGCGGAGCTGTACAAGACCAAGAGCAAGGTGCCGACATCGCTGCGCTTCGTCGACATTGCGGGGCTCGTCCGCGGTGCCTCCAAGGGCGAGGGCCTGGGCAATCAATTCCTGGCCAACATCCGCGAGGTGGACGCCATCGCCCACGTGGTCCGCTGTTTCGTCGATGAAAACGTGACTCACGTCGACGGGCGTGTCGATCCCGTCGCAGACGTCCAGACCATCCAGACCGAGCTGGTCCTGCGCGACCTGGACTCCGTCAGCAAGCGCCTCGACAAGGCGCGCAAGATGGCCAAGGGCGGCAGCGCCGTGGAGCGGGCCGCCGCCGGGCTGTGCGAGCGACTGGAGAAGCATCTGGACGCGGGCAAGCTCGCCGCCTCCTTCCAGGCGGATGGCGAGGTCGAGGCGGAGATCCTGAAAGAGCTGCAGCTGCTCACCAGCAAGCGCATGTTCTACGTCGCCAACGTGGATGAAGGGTCGCTGGGCGCGCTGGACCGCAACCCACATCTGGCGGCATTGCGTGCGCACGCCGCGGCAGAGGGCGCGGCGGTGGTGCCCATCTGCGCCAGGCTGGAGGCGCAGATTGCAGAGCTCGACCCGGCAGATCGTCCCGAGTTTCTGGCTGGCGCAGGCTTGACCGAGGCGGGGTTGAATCAGGTGATTCGCACGGGCTACCAGCTGCTGGGCTTGATCACCTTCCTCACTGCGGGAGAGAAGGAGTGTCGGGCCTGGACCATTCCCAAAGGTTGGCTCGCGCCGCAGGCAGCTGGCGTGATTCATACGGATTTTGAACGCGGCTTCATCAAAGCCGAGGTGATCGACTGGCGCGACCTGCTGCAGTACGGCAGCGAGGCCAAGTGCCGCGAGGCGGGCAAGGCCCGCATCGAGGGCAAGGGATATGAGGTGCAAGACGGGGACGTCGTGCACTTCCGCTTCAACACCTGAAAGTCGAGCCGCTGAGCGCGGCGCGCTCGTTCGGCCCGCTCAGCTGCTGCGGGCTGCTCTGCGCTGTCGTGCCCGGAGCACGAGCCCGTACAGTCCGAAGGTGATGATGACCAAGAACACCTCCAGCGGGCGCAGCTTGCGGGGCACGGGGGGAGGGGCGCTGGGCGTCGCCTCCACGGCTCCTTCCGCTGTCGGCGCTGCTTCGAAGGCCTCCGTTCGTCCCCGCGCGAGCTGCGGCTCAGGCTCGCGTGCGGGCGCTGCAGGCTCGGTGTCTTGGCGAACTGGTGGCTGTGCAGGCAGCGCCGGGGCTTCAAATGCCTCGGTACGCCCCGCGCTGAAGGCGGGCGCCGGGACCACAGGGCTGGCGGGAGGCGCTACGAAGGCCTCCGTCCGACCGGGAGAGAACGCACCGTGAGCCGCGGGTGGGGCCGCCGGTTGCTCCCGAACCACAGGCGGCACCGAGCCGATCTCGACCGTGCCCGCGTATGGATCTGCGGCAGAGGCAGGAGCTGGGGTGGAGCCCGCCCTGGCGGGTTGGTCCTCGGAAGACGCGCCTGCTGCCGGGGCAGGCGGAGTGAAGGCTCCAACTCGAGGCGGCTGCACCCCGCCCACCTGTGGCGCGACCCCGAGCATGGTACCCATGCGGCGCGCCGCTCGTGGAGGCTGAACCAGCGGCTTGGCGACCCCGACGGCGGGCAATGGAGGTGTCGGGCCTCCGGCTGCAGCACCCTCGGGTAACTGCCCAGCCTCGCTCAGCTTCTTCCGGTGCTCATCGACCATCTCCTGTACCGATTGGTCGGAGTTCAGCATCATCGTGCCCCGGAACTTGGGCGCGGAGGTTCCCTGCAGCTTGAACCCGCACTTTTTGCACGGCGTTGCAGTGTCATCGTTCTTGGTGCCGCAATTGGGGCAAAACACGAGCGCGTACCTCCGCTGCGATCCTAGCCGCTTCTCGGCCGCTTACCAAAAGGCTTAGCCAGCACGGAAAGCTCTGACGATTCGCCGGCGCACTATGGCCCCTTTTCGAGCCCGGCGTCACCCGCGCCGACCGGGTCACGAGGTCGTGACAGGCCCCCCAAGCCCGCCCTTGACACTGCGCTTTCGAGGTCACTACGGTGCGCTCGCTCGCGGCCGCCCGTTGCCTCTCTCGGGCAGCTCCCTGGAGGGAGTTGCGTTTCCGGGGGGATCAGGGTAGCGGGCTCGCTGCCCCCGCAACGCGAGTGTTCCTCGTCGGACTCGCCGCCTCTCAACCAACACAGATCTATAGAGCATGGCCTTCGTCCTGAGTGAGGAGCATGAGCGCGAGCTGACCGAGATCCTGTCGCGCTATCCCAACAAGATGGCAGCGTGCATCCCGGCGCTGCATCTCTGTCAGAACGCCAACGGTAATTGGCTTTCGCCCGATGCCATTCAGTTCGTGGCGGAGCGGCTGGAGCTGAGCCCCGCCCACGTCAAGGGCGTCGTCACCTTCTATTCCCTGTTCAACGAGCACCCTCCGGGTAAGCACCAGCTCTGGGTTTGCCGCACGCTGTCGTGTGCGCTGAAGGGGAGCGGTGCCATCCTCGAGCACTGTCAGAAGCGTCTGGGGGTGGGCGTTGGGCAGACCACCGCTGACGGCCGGTTCACGCTGCGCACGGCGGAGTGCCTCGCTTCTTGCGGTACGGCGCCGATGATGCAGGTGGACAAGACCTACTACGAGCAGCTCACCCCCGAAAAAGTCGATCAAATACTGGCCGGGCTCGGCAAAGGCTGAGTGAGCGCCAAGTTACCGCGAGGCGGGCGGTCCACGGGGGCCTCTCTTCTCGAGACCCAGGCATCCGCATGCTCAAGCGCACCGACTACCTGACCAAGAACTACGGCAAGCCGGACGGCTTTAGCCTGCAAACGTACGAGAGCTCGGGGGGCTATCGTTCCATCCGCCGCGTGCTCAGCATGCCGCGCGAGGCAGTGATCGAGGAGGCCAAGAAGGCTCACGTTCGCGGCCGTGGCGGTGCAGGCTTCGATTGCGGCACGAAGTGGAGCTTCATGCCCAAGCCGGGCAGCAAGCCCCACTACCTCGTCATCAACGCAGACGAGGGCGAGCCGGGCACCTTCAAGGATCGCACCTTGATGGAGCAGAATCCGCATGCAGTGCTCGAGGGCTGCATGATCGGCATGTACGCCATCAACGCGCACGCCTGTTACATCTACGTGCGCGACGAGCTGCACCTGGCCAAGTCGCGGTTGTGGGGGGCGATACGCGAGCTGCGCGCCAAGGGCTTCCTTGGCGATCTGCCGTTCGGTAACAACTATCCTCTTCAGATCAACGTGCACACCGGGGCGGGTGCCTACATTTGTGGCGAGGAGACCTCGCTGCTCAACTCGCTCGAGGGGCGCCGCGGTGAGCCGCGCTTGAAACCTCCGTTTCCGGCACAGGCCGGCGCCTTCGGCTGCCCTACCACGGTCAACAACGTGGAGACGGTGGCCATCATGCCCACCGTTTTCCAGCTGGGCGGAGACGCCTTCAGCAAGCTGAGTGACCTGCATGCGTGGAATGACGGCGGGGTGCGGTTGTTCGGCGTCTCCGGTCACGTCAAGCGGCCGGGCATCTACGAGTGTGCCGTGGGCCTCACCTTGCGCGAGCTGATCTACGATCTGGGCGGCGGCATCGAGGGAGATCGCGAGCTCCTGGGCGTCATCCCTGGTGGCTCGTCCTGCCCCGTCCACCTGCCGAACGAGGTGGTGCACGTGCCGAACAACCCGAAGTTCGAGCTGTTCAACGGCCGCAGCATCCTCGATCTCCCGCTCGGCGTGGATCCGTTCCGCACGGTGGGCAGCATGCTGGGCACGTGTTGCGCCATCGTGCTGAGTGACGCGGCCGATCCCGTGCTGGCGATGCAGAACCTGATGCGCTTTTACAAGCACGAGTCCTGCGGGCAATGCACGCCATGCCGTGAAGGCTGCGGCTGGCTGGAGCGCATTTTTGACAAGATCGTGGAAGGCACCGCCAGCCTGGAAGAGCTGGATCAGGTCCACGAGATCGCGTCGAACATCACGGGCAACACCATCTGTGCGTTCGGCGACGGTGCCGCGCAGCCGGCGTTGTCCTTTGTACGTAAGTATCGCGAGCAGTTTGAGGATTACATCCTCAATCAGGGGCGGTCGCAGACCGGCAGGTTGACGGTATGAGCGCAGGAAACCTACTTTTTGGGCTGTGTTCGATCGCGTGCCTGGCTGGCGCGGTGATCACGGTTAGCGCGCAGAACCCCATCCGTGGGGCCATGGGATTGCTGACCACCATCTTCGGTATCGCCGGCCTGTTCTTGAAGCTGCGGGCGGAGTTTCTGACCGCCATTCAGCTGATCGTCTACGCGGGCGCGGTGGTGGTGCTGTTCGTCTTCGTGCTGATGCTGCTCGGGCCCGACGCGCGCGCGCCGGCCCGCTCCGGTCGCTCGGCGGCGAGCCGGGCGCTGGGTGGCGGCCTGTTCGCCGTGACCAGCCTGTTCGGTCTGTTCTCGCTCCTGAGCGAGCGGAGCAAGCCGCAGCCGCTGGGCGGCTACTCTCCCGATCATGGCAGCGTCGAGGCCGTCGGGCGGGCGATCTTTGGTCCCGGCCTGTTTGCCTTCGAGCTGGTGACGGCCCTGCTGATCGTGGCGGTGATCGGCGCCATCGCCGTGGCGCGAGGCCGTCAGGGCGCAGTGAAGAAGATGCCGGCGGTGCGTGCGCCTCGTGAGCTGTTTGCGGGCCCGCCGCGGCCGCGGTCCGTGCCGCGCAGTCTGGGTCCGGAGGGTGCCGAATGAGTTCCTTGGGTGACGCCGTCGAGCACTATGTGCTGCTGTCCTCGCTGATCTTCGCGATTGGGGGCATCGGCTTCCTGGTGCGGCGCAACGTGTTGGTTCAGCTGATGAGCATCGAGCTGATGCTCAACTCGGTCAACTTGCTGTTCGTCGCCTTCAACCGGGTGCACGGCGAGACAATGGTCGGGCATGTCTTTGCCTTCTTCATCATCGCCGTGGCCGCTGCGGAGGTCGCAGTTGGCCTGGCCATCGTTCTTTCCTACTACCGCTTGAAATCCACCGTCTACACGGACGAGGCGGACCTGCTGCGGCACTGAGCCCCAGCAGCGAGCGCAAGGTACGGCCCTCACATGCACGCATTCGAGAAGATCTTTCCCGCGGGGGACTTTGCCCTGCTCGCGCTGATCCTGGGCATGCCGTTGCTCGGCGCGTTCGTGAACGGCGTCTTCGGCAAGCGGCTCGGCAAGGACGCCGTGCGGCTGATGGCGCTCTCCGCGCTCGGCATCTCTTTCCTGGGCAGCGTGTTGGCCTTCCTGATGCTGCGCGCCGCGCAGGGCGGGGGAGAGCATCCGGCGCGCTTCGTGTGGCAAGCCTGGGAGTGGCTCGGCCTGTCGCGAGCGGGTGAGGCGAGCCTCATCCATGCAGGCTCGCCTCCCAGCATGGTGCAGCTGGAGGTGGCGTTCTCGATCGACGCCCTCAGCGGAACGATGGCCCTGATCGTGACGGGGATCGGCTTTCTGATCCACCTCTACTCCACCTCGTACATGGAGCACGACCCGGGCTTTCACCGGTTCTTCGCCTATCTGAACCTGTTCATCTTCTCGATGCTGGTGCTGATCCTGGGCGACAGCCTGCCCATCCTGTTTGTGGGCTGGGAGGGCGTGGGTCTGTGCAGCTATCTGCTGATCGGCTTCTGGTTCGATCACGACGCCAATGCCAGCGCCGGCAAGAAGGCGTTCGTCGTCAACCGCATCGGTGACTTCGGTCTGCTCGTCGCCATGGCGCTGCTCCTGCGCTACACGGGCGCGCTCGACTGGGACGGCATGGCGGCGGGCTCGCGCGGCCTCATGACAGAGATCCGCGTCTGGGACGGACAGCTGTTCTCGGCGTTCCTGCCGGACGTCCTGACCCAGCCGCGGTCCGTGTCGGCGGCTACGCTCGTGGGCCTGGCGCTGTTCCTCGGCTGCGCTGGCAAGAGCGCGCAGATGCCGCTTTACGTGTGGCTGCCAGACGCGATGGCGGGCCCCACCCCGGTCAGCGCGCTGATCCACGCGGCCACGATGGTCACGGCGGGCATCTACCTGGTGTGCCGCATGGCGGGCATCTTCACCCTGAGCCCGGCTGCCATGTTCGTGGTGGCGCTCATCGGTGCCTTGACCGCGCTATTCGCCGCCACCATCGCGCTGGTGCAGCGCGACATCAAGAAGGTGCTGGCGTACTCCACCGTGAGCCAGCTCGGGTACATGTTCCTGGGCGTCGGCGTGGGGGCCTTCACCGCAGGCTTCTTCCACGTGCTCACTCACGCCTTCTTCAAGGCCTGTCTGTTCCTTGGCGCCGGCTCGGTGATTCACGCCATGCACGCTCGCATCCACGACACGGATGCCTCGCAGGACGTCAACAACATGGGCGGGCTGAAGAGGTATCTGCCGCTGACGCACCTCACGTTCCTGGTCTCGGTGCTGGCGATCGCGGGCTTGCCGCTGACGAGCGGCTTCTTCTCGAAGGACGAGATCCTGTACAGCGCGTTCACCCGCTCGGTCGTCTCTTCGAACCCGAGCGCGTTTGCGTGGCCCGCGTGGACTGGCACGCTGCTCTTCACCATTGGCGTGACGGCGGCGGTGATGACCGCGTTCTACATGTTCCGCGTCTACTTCCTGACCTTCCACGGCGATTTCAAGGGCTGGAAGATTGTTCCCGGCTGGCAGGGCGGTCACGATGATCATCACGGCCACGCTGCACACGCTCATGGGCACTCCGGTCATGACGACCACGGCCACGCCCATGATCACGGGCATGATCATGACCACGGCCACGACCATGATCACGCGCATGCGCATGCTGCTCACGCCAGCGGTCCGCTCGAGGGGCCCGAGCCGCACGAGTCACCCTGGCAGATGACCGTGCCGCTGCTGATCCTGGCGGCGCTGGCCGCCTTCGGCGGCTTCCTCAACGCTCACCCGCTGCACATCATCCCGCTGGAGCATTGGCTCGGGCCGGTGTTTGAGCGCTCCGTGGACGCGGCGCGCCTGGCCAACAGTGACGCTGACGGCGCGCTCGTGCTGCCGCTGCTGGTGCCAGGTGTGCTCGCCTTCCTCGTCGGTAGCGGCGTGGCAGCGGTGGTCTATCTGAAGCGCCAGGGCGCTCCAGAGCGGTCCTTTGCAGCTCGGTACCCGGGCCTCTATCAGCTGCTCTTCGACAAGTGGCGGGTGGACGAGCTGTACGACGAGCTCGTCGTGGGCAGTCTGGAGGCGCTCGCGGAGGCGTCCGTGTGGATCGATCGCTGGGTAGTCGACGGCATCCTGGCGCGGCTGACGGCGCTCATCATCACTGTCTGGGGGCACCTGTTGAGGTTGTTCCAGACCGGACACGCGCAGGCTTACGCGGCCGTGATGGTTGTGGGGTTGTTCATCCTCGGCTGGTTCGTGGCCGTGCCGCAGCCGGAGGCGGCCATCTCCGGCAACGCCAGCACGGGCCAGTACGCGGTCCAGGCCGCGCCCGGGCTGGGCTACTCGTATCGCTGGGATGCGAACGGCGACGGGACCTTCGATAGCGAGGAGTTCGGCGCGGTTCCACAGGTGACGCTGCAGCTCGAAGAAGGAGCCAGCCAGGAAGTGCAGTTGCAGGTGAAGAACGCCTTCGGGCGAGTGCGTACGGGGTCCTTCCTCGTGTCCCGGCCGCGCCGTGATGGCGCGATGCCGACGGCTCTGGTGAGCCCGACCCTTGCGCCTGTGCGCGCCGCCGCAGCGGGAGGTGCCCTGTGAATCCCATCGCAGCAGCCATCGTGGCAGTGTGGCCGTACGCGCTGGCGTTCGTGGTCGCGGCGGCGATCCCCCGGCGCCACAACGGCTGGGAGCGCTTCGCCATCGGCCTCACCGCGGTGCTGGGCCTGGCGTTCCTGCGCGGGATGTGGGGTGCCGAAGCGCCCGCCGAGGCGCCGGCGGAGTGGCCGCACCTGCTCAACGTGATCTTGTTCTTGCCGATCGTTGGCGCGATCGCCGTGCTGTTCCTGCCACGTCAGGCACCGCGTGTCATCCGGCGGTTCAGCATGGGCGTCCTGCTGCTCGATTTCGTCGTGTCGCTGTGGCTGCTGGGCGCGCCCATGACCGACGGCTGGCATTTCCAGTACGTCACCGAGTGGCTACCCACCTTCGGCATCCGGTACCACGTCGCGATCGATGGCGTGAGCCTTTGGCTCGTGCTGCTCACCACGTTGTCGAGCCCGCTGGCCCTGTACGTGAGCTTCGGCTCGCTGCAGAAGCGCACGAAGGAGCTGTGCTTCTCGTTCCTGCTACTGCACGGAGCGATGCTCGGCGCCTTCGTGGCGCTGGATCTGTTCCTGTTCTACCTGTTCTGGGAGCTGATGCTCGTGCCGATGATCCTGATCATCGGGGTCTGGGGCGGCACCGAGAAGATCAAGGCGGCGTACAAGTTCTTTCTCTACACCATGGCCGGCAGCATGCTGATGCTCGCTGCCATCCTGTACCTGGTGTGGAGCTTCAAGCAGCTCGAGGGCTACTACACCTTTGACTACCTGGCGCTGCGGCGGCTGGTGCTGCCGGAGACGGCAGCGTGGCTGTGCTTTGCGGGCTTTTCCGTTGCGTTCCTGGTCAAGGTGCCCATGTGGCCGTTTCACACCTGGCTGCCGGACGCTCACGTGCAGGCGCCCACGGGCGGCTCGGTCATTCTGGCCGCGGTGCTCCTGAAGCTCGGTACGTACGGCTACCTGCGCTTCTGCATGGGCCTGTTTGAGGGCCCTGCATGGCAGGCCGGCGCCACTCTGGCGTGGGTGGCGCTGATCGGCGGCGTGGTCTACGGCGCGCTCTGTGCCTGGCGTCAGCCGGACATCAAGCGCCTGGTGGCGTATTCATCCGTCGCTCACCTCGGCTTCGTCATGCTGGGCCTGTTCACGGCCACCCGCTCGGGTATCGAAGGCTCGCTGCTGCAGATGGTCAATCACGGCGTGTCCACGGGCGCGCTCTTCATCCTGGTCGGCGTCATCTACGATCGCCGGCACACGCGCATGGCTGCCGAATACGGCGGCATCGCCAAGGTGATGCCGGTCTATGCGGCTCTGTTCGTGCTGTTCACGATGTCCAGCATCGGCGTGCCGGGCACGAACGGCTTCGTGGGTGAATACATGATCATCATGTCCACGATCGTGTCGCAGTCGCTGGGCCGCTGGGCAACCAGCCAGACCGCCGTGGCCGCTGCGGGCGTGATCCTGGCAGCGGTGTACATGCTCTCGGTCGTGCAGAAGGTGTTCTTCGGACCGCTGGATAATCCGAAGAACAAGACCCTCACCGACCTCAACGTGCGCGAGTCCATCGCTCTCGCCCCGCTCGTCGTGCTCGTGTTCCTGATTGGCCTGTTCCCGAAGCTGCTGCTGGATCGCATGCACGACTCGGTCACGGGCGTCGTGGACCGCTACATCGATGGCCGCGTCGCGTATCAGGAGCATCGCGGACGGGCTGACAGCGCGCTGGAGCCGCTCGTCGGAGGGCCGACGGAGGCGGGGTACCCCAAGGCGCCGGCGGCAGAGGCACCCAGCGTGGCCGCTCGCATTGACGCTGCGGCGTTGGAGAACGTGCAATGAACCTACTTTTCGCGCTGTCGCCGTTGCTCGCCGTGGCGAGCGGCGCGTTGCTGCTCATGCTCGCGGAGGCGCTCGGTAAGCCTGCCGCCGCCGCTGGTGTCAATGCCGAGGGCCTGGTGACGGACGCCGGTGCGGGTCGGGCGCCAGAGTTGGCAGTGGGCAGCAGCGTGGTGCTGTTCTGCGGCGCTATTCTCAGCATCGGGGTCTGGCTGTACGGGCCGGAGAAGCTGGCAGGCCTCGATGCCGTCGCCCCGTACTTCATCGTCGACCGGTTCTCGCTGTTCTTCTCGTTCGTGGTCTGTCTCGGCGGGGGCCTGGCCACGCTCCTGGGCGGCGGTTACCTGCCGGAGCACGAGATTGACCGCAGCGAGTTTTTCTCGCTGGTCCTCTGGGCCAGCGTGGGCGCCATCGCGCTCTCTGCCGCTGGTGATCTGCTCACCCTGTTCGTGGGTCTGGAGACGATGTCTCTGGGCGTCTACTGCATGATCGCCCTTCGTCGTGGCAGCCTGAAGGCCAGCGAGGCGGCGCTCAAGTACTTCTTGCTCGGCAGCTTTGCTGCGGCGCTGCAGTTGTTCGGCGGCGGCTTGCTGTACGGCGCAACCGGGCACACGGATCTCGTCGGCATCGGTCAGGCGATCGCCACGATTGGCCAGCCTGGCAGCACCGTCAGCGCGCCGTTCGTTCTGGTTGCGATGGTGCTGTCGATCGTCGGGCTGGCGTTCAAGGTTGGCGCGGTGCCGTTCCACATGTGGACGCCGGATGCCTATGAGGGCGCGCCCACGCCGACGACGACGTACATGGCCGTCGCGCTGAAAAGTGCCGCGTTCGCCATCTTGATGCGGGTGCTGGTGCTGAGCTTTGGCGATGAGCGGCTGCTCAGCTGGGGCACCGGCTGGCCACCGATCGTGGCCACCCTGGCGATCGCATCGATGACGCTGGGCAATGTGGTTGCCGGGCGCCAGGACTCGGTAAAGCGCATGCTTGCCTACTCCTCAATCGCACATGCGGGATACGCGCTGGTGGGCGTGGCTGCCATCCTGGGCTCGGATCAGGCGGAGCCCTCGGTCTCGTTCTACTTGTTGACGTATACGGTCTCAACGGCCGGGGCGTTTGGTTCGCTGATTCTTTGTGGGAGCCGCGGGCGTGAGGCCGTCAGCTACGAGGATCTTGCGGGCGTCGGGCGCCGGCACCCCGCTGCGGCGCTGGCTTTCTCGCTCTTTCTGCTGTCACTGGCGGGCGTGCCACCGGCGGCTGGCTTCTTTGGCAAGCTGTACATCTTCACCGCTGCAACCGAAGCGGGGCTGTACTGGCTGACCGTGCTCGGCCTGCTGAACAGCGCCATCGGCGCCTACTACTACCTGCGCGTGATGGTCTACATGTACATGCGCGAGCCGGTGGCTGGAGCTCCCGTGGCCGTGCCGATGCGCTCCAGCATGGTGAACGCGGCGCTGCTGATCGCGGCCTTCGCGGTGGTGCTGCTCGGCATCTTCCCGACGCGTGCGCTCGAGCTGGCGGCTACGGCGTTGCCTTGAGTCGAGCTCGCCGAGCCGGGTTGCCAGGGTCGAGCGCGCGCTTGCACGCGCGAGCTTGGTCCTGGCTCGCGCTGCTGCTCGCAGCGAGCAGCGCCTGTCAGGAGGCGCCGCGACCTGCCGCGACGACGGGCGTGGGTGGCGCGCCGAGCATCGAGCGCTCCAGCCCGGTCCTGGAGGAGGCCGCACGCCAGCGAGCAGAGTCTGTGGAGCGATCGCTGAACCCGCAGAGCTTACCGCTCTACTCGGGGCCAGTGGGGGCCGTCCGCGGTGTGGTTACCGTCACGGGTGATCCGGCGCCGCTGACCCCGGAGCGTTCAAGCAAGATCCCGGAGGGCTGCCCGCGCGCGCTGGAGCTCGAGCAAAGGCTCTTTCGCGAGGGTGTGGATCGCACCCTGGCGGACGTGCTGGTGACCGTCACCGAATACCAGGGTTACATCAAGCCTCAGGCCGAGGCCGTGCGTGTAGAAGCCCGCGGATGTGCCTTTGGCTCGAACGTGATCGCGCTCGTCTACGGGCAACGCATCGACGTGTACAACCGAGATCCCCAGGGCTATCTGCCGCGACTCGTCGGTGTGCCGACGTACACGCTGCGCGTCGCGATGCCCGGCGGCAACCCGGTACCGATCTTCCCGCCGTCTCCCGGACACTTCAGACTCGTGGATGAGACGCGCGAGTACATGCGCAGCGACGTCTACGTGCTCAACTATCCGACGTTTGACGTGACGGGGCTGAACGGCGCCTTCGACATTCAGGGCATTCCTGCCGGCGATGTAAAGGTGACGGCGTTTTCGCCCGCGCTGGGCAAGGTCAGCGAACAGCGGGTGAAGATCCAGGCGGGCGCGACCCAGGAGCTGAAGCTCGAGCTGGCCTTCTCGCAAGCGGAGTATGAGGCCGCCCTGCGCAGCAAGGCGCAGCCTGCCGCCAGCCCCGCGGCTGGCGCCGGCGGTGCGCTTTCCAGCGGAGCGGGCGGCGATTCTGCAAGGCGCGCTGCGTCCGCGGGTAGCGGCGCAGGCGGAAGCGGCAGCTGAGCCGTCAGGGGGGTGGGGTGGCGCGCGTGGCAAGCGCGCGCAGATAGGCGGAGCGCCAGCTCTCCGCCGCCTCATCGCCGACCTTGCTGCGCAGCAGCGCCGTGAAGAGCTGAGCGAGCTCGCGCGCGGGCAGTTCGTGGCTCTGGGCTCGCCGCAGCAGCTCGCCGAATTTCCGTTCGTCTCTCAGCAGCACCGCCGCCTGCAGTCCCGTGATGAGCGCCTCCGAGCCATGCGGGTTGGCGCGCAGCAGCAGCTCAGCCTGCGCCAGCGCCAGGTCGGCGCGCCCGGCCTCCAGCGCCAGCAGGGCGAGCCTCAGCGGCGAGACCCTGCTCTCGCTGGCGAGCCCTCGCGCCAGCTCCAGGTCCCCCGAGCGCAAGGCCACCTGCAGCGCATCCGATGTTGAAGTCCCCGCCTTCGCCGCATCGTGTGGCGCGGGGTGCCCTTGGCCGGCGCGGCGCGCGAGCGTGGCCCGAGCAAGCGCCGTGAGTTGCTCGTCGGCAAGCGAACGCGACTCCTGGCTCAGCTGCTCGGATAGGGCCTCGAGCTCGGGATCGAGCAGCAGCCAGGCGAACAGCCAGGCGCGCGCCAGCTGCGGCTGCGACGCCTCGCGGTACAGCCGTACCAGCAACAGGTTGCTGCCGGCTCCTCGTGGATCGAGCCGTACGCCTCGTAGCGCTGCCTGGAGCGCCTCTCTGGGCCGCCGGCGCGCCGCCAGGCAGCGCGCGCGCTCCACCCACGCGGGAGCGAAGTCCTCGAGTGCCAGCGCGCGCTCGAAGTGCTCCTGCGCGCGTGGCAGGCTGTCTCGACAGGCGAGCGCGCCCAGCCGCGTCCAGATCTGGGGGCTCTGGCCATCGCTGCGCAGCGCGCGGCGGTATGCCTGTTCTGCCTGTGCCCACTCACCGCGCGCCTCGCGGTAGGCGCCCTCGACGTAGGCTGCGTACGCATCCGGCTCGATGTAGTGGCCCTCCACCTTCTGGCCGCTGAACACGCGCTCGGTCGTGCGCAGTGAGCTACAGCCCAGCATCAGCAGCAGGAGGGCGGGCAGCACGCGGATGCCGGCGCCCGGCGGCGGACGGCCGGGGTAGCTCACGCGCCTCGCAGCTCGAGCAGGATGCGCCGGGCTGCCGAGATGTCATACGCGCGAGCAGCGGCGAGGGCGCTCGCCACCCGATCCACCTCATCATGGACAGCGCCCGCCGCCGTGGCGATGGAGCGCGCATGCAACGACATGTGGCCTCGCTGGATGCCCTCCGTTGCCAGAGCGCGCAGGGCCGCCAGGTTGGAGGCCAGCCCGGCGCTGGCGGCAAGCATGGCAAGGTCATCCGCCGACGTCACGTGTGCCAGCTTGAGCGCCAGGCGAGCTGCAGGATGAACCCGCAAGGTGCCGCCCACGATGCCCAGCGCGAGCGGCATCACCAGCTCACCGGTGAGCAGGTCGCCCTCGCGCCGCCACACGGCCAGCGGCCGGTAGCTGCCGGAGCGCGCCGCGTAGGCGTGGGCGCCGGCTTCGACGGCCCGGTAGTCATTGCCGGTGGCGACGACGACCGAGTCGACGCCGTTCATGATGCCCTTGTTGTGGGTGGCGGCTCGATACGGATCCCGCTCCGCAAAGCGCGAGGCGTTCACGATACCCTCGATCACGGCGCTACCTTCGAGCGCAGCCGCGCCGTCCTCGCCCCGCGTCTGCAGATCTTCCGCGCGCGCGGCGCAGCGGACCCGCACCAGCCGGCGGTCACACAGGTTCGAGAGGATCCGCAGCCCCAAGCGGCCGCCGGCCTCCAGCGCTATCTCATAGCCGAGCGCCTCCGCGACGGAGTTGGCCAGGTTGGCGCCCATGGCATCTCGGCAGTCGAGATACACATGCACGACCAGCATGCCATCACCGAGATCCCGCACCTCGAGCGAGCGAGGGCCACCGCCGCGCGCGACGAGACCCGGCACTGCTTCGGCGGCTCTGGCCAGGAGCTCGCTGGAGCGCGCTTCCAGCCGACGCCGCGCCCCCGGGGCGTCCGCTACCTCCGTGAGCTGGATCTGCGCCGTCATCAACGCCTCCTCGACCTCGGCGATGAAGCCGCCTGCGCTGCGCACGATGCGGGCCGCGTTTGACGCAGCGGCGATCACGCTGGGCTCTTCCACCACCATGGGCAGCAGTCGATCCTTGCCGTTGACTCGCGCGTTGAGCGCGATCCCGAAAGGTAGGCCGTAGGTGCCGAGCACGTTCTCGACGATCTTGTCGGCGACCGTGGAGTCGAGGCCGCCACGCTCCAGGCTGGAGATGAGCTCGTCCAGCTCCACGCCCGTGACGTCAGCCACGGCCCTGCGCCGCTCGGCCAGCGGTAGGCGGTAGAAACCGGAGATGCGCGATTCACGAGCCACTGGAAGAGATGCTTTCGGTTTGGCAGCGGTGGACACCGCGTGCGTGGAGCTGAAGCGGGAGCAAGCGATGGCCCAAGGTGGCGGCCAGCTCACGAAATTGGGACGGTGAGGCCTGGCGCGAGCACCACAGCACGATATCACCGCCCCCCGCGCCGGAGGGGAGCACTGCTGCGCCGGGCGGCGCGGTCCGCGCCAGCTGCGCAACCTCCGGGGTGATGATGTCTGCGCCGGCAGCTTGCCCGAGGGCCTCGAAGCCGAGCCGCTGCTCAGACAATTCGTTAATTATTTCAGCCGACTGCTTTCTGCGGAGCGCGTCGGCGGCGCGTTCCGCGGCGGCTTTCAGCCGTTCCAGCAGGGAACGGTGGAGCTGCGGGGCGCGCTCCCGCAAGCGCGCCACGGCGCCCAGCAGGGCAGGGGTGGAGGCGGCGACGGGGCTCGCCCACACCTCCACGATCAAGTCGGATGGCATCTCCACGGCCTCGAGCTGAAGGCTGTGATCTGAGCTGCGCCGGGCGATCAAGGTACCACCCCAGGTGCTGGCGGCCACGTCGACGCCGCTGCCGCCGCCCTGCGCTTGCCGATGGGCAGCCAGCGCCCGCTCCCAGATCGCCTGCCGCAGCGCGTGCTCGCTCTGAAATTGCCGGTCAGCGGCAGCGGCGAGTGACGCCACCAGGATCGCTGCGCTGGAGCCCAGGCCCAGCTTGCGGCCCTCGACGCGCAGCGCGGAGGCATCGAACGCGGGCGCCTGCGCTCCCGCGAGTGCGGCGCCCACCTCCGGGGTCACGAGCTCTGCCGGGCGGGCGGAGTCGCAGCAGACAAAACGGTCGACCGCGCTGACAATCGCCGGCGCTCCCTCCAGCACGCTGTACGCGCCGGACAAGACCAGCTTGCCAGGGGCGCAGGCCTTCATGGAGCCTCGAGCTGCCGCGCCGGGCCCCCGACGCCGCTCACGATCAGGCGCTGCACACCGGGTACGGACTGCAGCGCCGCGCTGACACGGGGGCTGTCCGAAGCTCTGGTCAGCACCTTGACGTGTGGCCCGGCGTCGATGGTGAAGAACGCGATGGTGCCGGCGCGGCGCAGCTCCTGCACGCAGCGCAGCGCCGAGACGGTCGCGCCGCTCCAGTAGAGCAGGGGTGGCTGAGCCGCCAGCATGCAGGCGTGCATCAGCAGCGTGCTATGTTCCATCGCCGCACCCAGGCGCTCCAGATCGGAGGCGAGCAGCGCGGCCCGCACCTCGCGATAAGCAGCCGGCGCGTGCTCACGAAAGCTGGAATAGTAAGGACTGCTCTGCTGGGTCAGCTGCATGGCGCTGGTCGAGCCGACCGCCTTCGGGCCCGGGTCGGTGACGGCAACGACCATCACCAGTTCCTTCGCCAGCGGCCCCACCTCCAGCACCTCCGCGCTCTCTGCGCCAGCCTCCAGCGCGACGAACCCGCCATGGATGGAGCGCCCCGCCGACACTGACGCCGAGCGTGCAAGCTCGCTGAGCTCAGCCGAGGTCAGCTGCAATCCCGCGGCAGCAGTGGCGGCCAGCGCCAGTGCGGCAAAGCCGGAGGCGCTGGAGGCCAGCCCGGAGGCAGTGGGAAAGTCATTGCTCGACTCCACCACCGCTCGCTGCTCGATGCCTGCGCGCTGTCGCACTCGATCCAGCAGGGCGTACACCTTGGCGCTGGCCGAGGGCAGCTGCGCGCTGCCATTCAGCACGAAATGGTCCGCGCTCGCTTCCGGGTCGAAGCGCACGCTGGTCACCGTGCACAAGGCCGCGAGCGTCATCGACAGGCTCGGCACGTCGGGCAGGTTGCGCGCTAAGTCTCGCTTGCCCCAGTACTTTGCCAGGGCGATGTTGGAGTGGGCGAGCGCCTTGCTGGCGCTGCTCGCGCCGATCACTGCGTGTGACATAAACCATTCAGCTTGCGGACCAGAGAGGCCTCGCGATTGACATCGTTCTTGGCGACGGCCCGCAGGCGGGCGAGGCGGGTTTCCTTCTCGTGCTCCTCCTCGGGAGTGCTGGCGGGCCGCTCGAGCTCCTCGGAGAATTCCCGGCTGTGCTTGGCGGCGCGCTGGATCAGCTCTCGATAGCTTTCGATCGTCTTGCTCAGCGTTTCGTCGCGGGAGGAAGCAGCTTCCAGGCTCTTGCCCAGCGCCTCATAGGCGTCGGCCACTCGCGCATACTTTGCGGGGTCGGGCCCAGCGTCGGCCATCGAGGTTGCCATGCTGCCGAGGCCATCATTGACGAGCTCGACCACCTGCTTGCACTCGCTTGCTCTGCGCAGCGGGCTGCAGCCGAGCGCGCTCACCAGGAGCCAGCCGACACATAGCCTCGTGGAGCGAGGGGAGAGCGGCTTGCAGTAACGGGTAGAGGACCAACGAGAGCAGCGGTGCACGTCGGGCGCGAGCCTATACAGAAACCTGCGAGCTAGAAAGCAGCGGGCACGTAGTCCACCCGCGCGTGCGCTCCATCAAAGTGCACGCAGGCCGCGTCGAAGCGCATCATCGAGACGCTTGGATCGCGCTGATACCGCTCCCGCCAGAGCCGCTGGCCGGCTCGTCTGATCCGCTCGCGCTTGGCGCCCGTCAGGCTTCCAAATCCGGAGGTCCAGGCAGAGGCACCGCGAGTCCGGACCTCGACCACGGCGATCAACCCCGCACGCCGCGCGACGATGTCGAGCTCGGATCTCCCCAGCCGCAAGTTACGCGCCACGATGGAAAAGCCCTCGCGCTCGAGATAGTCGGCAACCGCGCTCTCGGCGCGGCTTCCGACAGCTCCGCGTGGCCCCCCGGGCGCCGCCAAGGCTCAGCCGTTGGGCGTGGCCATCGCCGGCAGGTTGCCGCAGGTCAGATCGTTGGGGCCGGGCGACGCACCCGGATCCGGAACGGAACACACGCGAGTATCCACGCGATTGGGGTCCACGTCCGAGCCAGACCGGATGCAGTACGAGCCCGCGAGCTCGGACTGGCCCTGCCCGCGATCAGCCACAATCTCGGCGCACTCGAAGCCGCTCGGGCACTCGCAGTAGCGAGCGTTTGGATCCGCCCCGCCGCAGCGGCAGGAGCAATAAACGGCCAGCTCTGGCGGCCGCTCGGTGCGCTGCGGCTCCACCGGGACGGTGACGTACCCGCCAAAGCCCGGCACTTCACAGGGATAGCCATGGTCGACGGTGTTTGCGTCGGCGACCGGAGGCGTGCCTCGGGTGCCGTACGGGCAGCTCACGCGACCCTGGAACTTATTCACCAGGCAGACGCGCGTCTCGCACTGGAACGATCGGCTCTCGACGTTGACCTCACCCAGGTCAAAGCCGCTGAAGTCCGGAAAGAACTCGTCCTCGGGCGTACACGGATCGCCGACCCCGCCGCTCTCACAGCCGAGCGCCATCGAGGCCGCGACCAGCAGCACCAGCCCGCTCCACTTCCGTGCACCGCCGCTCTCTTCGCCCGCTGCTTTAACCTCGGCGGAGGCGGGCTCGACCGAGATTCGCTCGACCCCAGCGGGAAGGGGGACGGCACGAGCCGGGAAGCAGCGAACGGGGAACAGGTGACGAAGGAAGGAGAACTTGTTCTTGGCGCGACCCATTGCGCGAGCTGTATAGCACGTCATCGCCAACCGAGTGGAAGCATTAGGAAGCATTGCCGGCTCTCCTGGGGTGTGTTCGCTCTGGACTGGCTGCTAGCGAGCCACATCGCCACTGAGTGTCCGCAGCGGGGGACATCCGTCTGCGGCACACGTCGGGAAGTAGGGCTGGTGCACCGCACGCGCTCAGCGCTGCCTTCCGACCTCCTTTGCCCGCGTTTTGCGCAGCGCGGCGTTGCCGCGCACGGGGACGCCCGCCCCAGCTTCCGCAGCCGCCCATGGCTCCGGTCGGCCCTTTCCCTACACGCTGCGGGCCGTGCCCGCCGCGTGCTCCATGCGATCACCGTGACGTCGGAGTAGCCGGGACGATGCCGGATGTCACCTTGACAAGGCAACTTGGAGATATCTAACATTACCTGGCGGTTCAGTTGTATCTGCCGATTCCCATTGGGTTTTCAATCGCATCTCGAAGGCCGTCGGCAGTTGCGGTGGCAAACGCGACTGGCGCTGGTGTGGTGGCGCTCGCGGTCGCAGGCGCCGATGCGAAAGCTTTCGCCTTGCAAGCCTTCACTGGTTGCGGTGGAAGGTGAATTGCGGTGGAGTCTCGGTGCGTGCGGCTGCGATCGCGGCGCGAGCGCCTCGATGAAGCACTTGAGAAGCTGGGATCGGAAACCGGAGACTGTGCCGGACAACTCGACTTCAGGCGTGCGCGCGAAAGCGGCTGAAGAGCAAGAAACGGTGGCGGCGAAAGTGAGGACGAATGTTGCCTAAGCGTTGGCTTGGCGTGTGTTTGGGTTCTGGGTTGGCGCTGGCTAGCTCTGTGCTGTGCGCCCCACCGGCGCAGGCGCAGGGCGGGGTGATCGACCTCGATGAGGAAGACGAGCAGGTGGACGAGAAGGCGCCCGCGCCTGGTCCCGCCGTCACGGCCGGGCAAATGTCCGAAGGCGCCCGTGCCGCCAAGGCGCTGTTTGACGCCCAGAAGTGGGAAGAAGCAGCGCTCGCGCTGTACGGCGTAGTGGCCGGCGACAAGGACGACGAGGGCAACAAGCAACTCGCACAGTACTTCCTCTCCATCTCGCTGTACCGGATGAAGCTGTATCAGGCCAGCTACGCGCTGTTCGGCTTCATCGCAGACAACCGCAACCACCTCAAGTTCAACGAGACCTTGCTGTGGCTTGCCAAGCTGGCAACCCAGCTGCCGGAGCCGGCGGACATCATCGAGCGCGTCGGTCGCTACCGCGACACGGAGATCGCGAGCTTCAACAACGACAAGCAGAAGGATCTGTACCACCAGCTCAACTACTTGCTGGGGCGCTACAAGTACCGCAATCGGCAGTTCGAGGAAGCGATCCGCCTGTTCAACAAGGTGGATGAGGAGAGCCCGTACTACATCCAGGCGCAGTTCTTCGCAGGCACCAGCTACGTACAGCTGCGCAAGTCGGTGCCGGCGGTGCAGGCGTTCCAGCGCATCGAGACGGCCGCTCGCAGCAGCGTGGAGGGCGTGGAGGATGAGGATCGTATCCGCGACCTCGCCTTCCTCTCCATGGCGCGCACCTACTACTCGGCATCGATTCAGCTCGATCCCGAGACCAACGCGCCCAACGTCAACGCTCAGAAGCTGAGCGCTGCGGTCAAGAACTGGAACCAGATCCAGCCCTCCAGCGAGTACTGGCTGCAAGCGCTGTTCGAGGAGTCCTGGGCCTATTTCATGGCGGGGCAGTACCCGAAGGCGCTCGGCAACATCCACACGATTCAGTCGCCGTATTTTCCGGGCTCCTTCTATCCGGAGGGGGAGATCCTGAAGGCGGTCATCTACTTCTCCAACTGCAATTATGAGGCAGCCACGACCGTCGTGGCGCGCTTTAACAAGCGTTATGTGCCGATTCAGGAGGAGCTGCAGAAGGTGCTCGCGCGCTTCAAGGGTGAGCAGCAGACCGAGCCGTTCTTCAAATTTTTGCTCAGCGTGCGCGACGGTACGGCGGATTTACCACCCAACATCGCCGGCATCGTGAGGGAGTCGATGTCCGACCGGCAGCTGCTGCGCGGAATTGAGTATGTGCGCGTGTTGGATGAGGAAATGGCCCGTTTCCAGCAGACCTCATCAGCGTTCAAGACCTCCGCCCTCGGCAATCAGGTCTCAGAGGTGCTGAAGATCGCGCGCGACTTGGCCGTGCAGGATGCAGGTGACCTGGCCCGCTCGCGCTATCAGCGCAATCTGGAGGAGCTGGCCGAGCACCTGAGAAACGGCGAGAAGATCCTGATCGACATCACGGCGGCGCAGCGCAACGAGCTCGATCAGGCCATCGCACAAAACCAGGTCAATCAACAGGAGTCGAAGATCTTCGGCATCGTCAAGCCAGATGAGGAGCACATGCTCTGGCCGTTCGACGGCGAATATTGGCGTGATGAGCTCGGCTTCTATCGGCAGGTCGTGGAATCCGCGTGCGGAAGGTAGTGGGAGTCATGCAGCTTCGAAGCATTGCTAAGCGAGTGGGACGGGCGTGTGCGGGGAGCGCGCTCGCGGGAGCGTTGCTCCTGCCCGGGTGGGGCGGAGGTACGGCACATGCCGCCGGGTTGGAGCGGCTCAGCTCGCAGTGTTTGCCGGAAGAGGCGTACACGGCGATCGAGAGTTGCCCTGCTGGTCCGACCAAGTTCGAGGTGAACTCGCGCCACTCCACCGCGTTCAAGAGCGCGCCGCCGCCGCGGGAGAAGAAGGCGCAGAAGGACACGCTCTCGCAGAAGCAGGCACCGGAGGAGATGTCGGCGGGTCAGCGTGACTTGCGCACGACTCGCCTGCAGGCGCGCGGACGCCAGCTGCTGATCACCGAGATTTCTGGCCTCGAGCGGCTCTACAAGGCCACGCCGCGGCAGTCTCCGGACCGAGCGCAGCTGGTCCGGCGACTGGCAGAGGGCTACGTGGAGCTGGAATCAGCGGCCACCCGCGACAAGATCAAGGCCGACATCGACGCCGAAGAGGCGAAGAAGGCCAAGAACAAGGGCAAATACGACGCCGCCGTGAAGGAAGCCTCCACGGCGCAGCAGATCGTCGTCAAGTCGCGCGACAACGCCATCAAATACTACACTCGGATGAAGAAGGATTATCCGAGCTACTCGAAGATCGACGAGATCCTCTACTACCTGGCCTACGAGTACGAGCAGAACAAGGACCTGGATCACGCGCGCGCCGTCTACCTCGAGCTGATCGAGAAGGCGCCGAACTCGCCCTACATCCCCAATGCCTACCTGGCGTTCGGTGAGCTGTTCTTCGTGGAAGCGATGGGTGATCCCTCCAAGTGGGAGCTTGCTGCGCAGGCCTACAAGGAAGTGATCAAGTTCAAGCCGCCACAGAACAAGGTGTACGGCTACGCCCAGTACAAGCTCGGCTACGTGTACTGGAACAGCGGCGACTATGCGCAGGCCATTCAGCAGTTCAAGAACGTGATCGAGTACGGCGACAAGTTCGCCGAGTTGCCCAGCGCAAAGCTGATCCAGAAGTCGGCGCGCCGCGACATCCTTCCCGTGTACGCCGTCGCCGGCAAGCCGAGCAAGGCATACAACTTCTTCCGCCCTCTGAGCGGCGACAGTGGCAACAGCCAGGAGCTCACGCTGCAGATGCTGCGTGACCTGGGCATCAGCTACTACGACACCGGCCACTACGATGAGGCCATCACCCTGTACCGTGATCTGATGGCCCGCGATAAGGGCGACCAGTTCTGCGAGTACCAGGTCTTCATCAGCCAGTCTGTCCAGGCGATCTCTGCTTCCGACAAGGTCGCCATCCGCAAGGAGCTGGACAACATGGTCGGCGTCTACGAGCGCTTCAAGAAGGAGCAGCACTCGCCGGAGTCACAGCTCAGCTGCGCCAACCGCACGGCAGAGCTGCTGGCGGAGACGGCCATGAGCTGGCACCTGGAGTCGGTGGGCTCAGGCAGCACGCGCGGTACCAACGATCCAAAGACGATGGATCTGGCTTCGTACCTCTACCAGAAGGTGGTCGACACCTTTAACACGGAGGAATTCAGCAAGTTTACCTTCCCCCGCATCATCAAGGAGGACTGGCCGAGCATCCCCAAGATCCGCCTGGCCATGGCGGATCTGCTGTACGTGCAGCAGCGCTGGGAGGACTGCGGCCCTGCTTTCGATGCGGTCGTGGATGAGGACCCGAAGGGCCCTGCGGCGCCCGAGGCCGCGTACGCAGCAGTGCTCTGCTACCAGAAGATGTACGACCAGCTCCACAAGGGCGAGTCGGACAAGAAGGGCAAGGGGCTGGCGCCCACCCGTGACGACGTGGGGGGCAAGGAGGCCAAGCGCAACGAGTGGGAGAAGTTCAAGCCCAAGGAGCTGACTCCCATGCAGAAGGGCATGATCGGCGCCTTCAATCGCTACGTCTGCTACATCACACCGCCCGCCGGTAACAAGCAGGCGGAGGAGCAGTACGTCGAGGTCAAGTACGCTCGTGCGCGCACCTACTACGAGGCGCAGCACTGGGCGGAGGCTGCCATCGCGTTCCGCGACATCGCCCTCAACCACGCCGACAAGGACGCGGCGGTGTACGCCTCCCAGCTGTATCTCGAGGCGCTGAACGTGATCGGCTCGAAGAGCGAGCAGCCCAAGCCGGCTTGTTTCGATGAGCTGTCCAAGGACGTGCCGAAGTTCCTGGAGCTTTACTGCGGCGGCGACAAGTACGCGCAGGAGAAGGAAAACTGCGATCTGCTGACGCGCATCCAGTGCGACATCCGCCGTCTGTCGGCGGAGAAGACGGTCGAGTTGGCTGACGGCGGCAAGGCGGGCGATGAGACGCTGGACCTCTACAAGAAGGCCGGTGACGCCTACATCGCCATCTGGCGCGATTACGGCGAGGGCCCGCTGAGCAGGGGCGAGGCGTCGCAGTGCGGCCGCATGGATGAGGTGCTCTACAACGCCGCGCAGGCGTATCAGGCGGGTCGCTTGCTGGCCAAGTCGATTGCCGCGAAGCGCATCCTGCTCGCTCCGACGTACAAGCTGAACCAGTCGGATCTGGCGAAGAAGGCCATCTACGAGATCGGCGGCAACTTCCAGGCCATCGCCGTGTACGACGCCGCGGCCCAGTACTACATGCAGTACGCGGAGGAGACATCCTACCGTGGCGAGTTTGCCGACCGAGCGATCAGCGATGCGGTGGTGCTCAACCTGGGTCTGGGTAGGGACGACGAAGCGATCGCCGCTGCAAAGTCCTTCAACCAGAACTTCGGGCGCCGCAAGCCCAAGCAGGCCGCACAGATCGCCTTCGCCATCGCCGCGCACTACGCGGAGAAGGAGAACTGGAAGGAAGTGGCGGACAAGCTCGGTGCCGCCATGCGCCAGATTGACGCCGAGGCCACACTGGACGTGAAGGTGCAGGCGCACGCGCTGCTGGGCCAGGCGTACATGAAGCTGAACCGTTCCACGGCTCAGAACGAATACGCGAAGGTCATCGGAGCCTGGAAGGATCCTCAGAAGGCCAAGACGGCCATCATGAGCATCGAGGGTGAGGACGAGAGCGCGAAGGCGCGCCGCCTGGGCAAGGCCCTGACGGCCGTCGGCGAGAGCTTGTTCTACTTCGCCGAGAAGAAGCGCGAGAAGCTCGATGCGCTGAAGTTCCCCGCCTACAAGGGCAACGGCAGCAAGGATGACGTCCAGAAACACATCACCACAAAGGTGAAGCCGTGGATGGATAAGAAGACCCCGCTCATTCGCGACGCCACCCTGGAGTACAAGAAGATCATCGATCTTCAGCCCACGCCCTCGCCGCAGTGGGTGATCGCGGCTGGCTCGCGCGTGGGCAGCATGTGGGGTCAATTCGTCGAGGAGTTCCGGGCGGCGCCCATCCCCGCGGCGATGAAGAAGGACATCATGCTCAGTCAGGCGTACTACGCCTCGCTGGATGAGAGCTCCGAGCCCTGGAAGCTGATCGGCAAGAGCGCGTACAACGAGTGCCTCAAGTACTCGGTGCAGTACCAGTACTTCGACGAGTACAGCCGCGCCTGCGAGAAGTGGTTGGCGGAGAACTACAAGTCGGAGTTCCACCTGGTGGACGAGTTCAAGGGTGATCCGAACCGCGTGAACCGCGTCCTGGCAGAGCGCCCTTACCCGCTACAGCTGGGTGGTGAGCCTGCTCGTCTGACCTCCGACGCACCTCCGCCCAAGGAGGACGAGCAGAAGCAGGCTCCCCAGGCCAAGAACCCCAAGACGGCCAGCAACTGAGGCCAGGCGCTGAACAATGTCGCGTGAAAAACAGGACGCGTTGAGTGTGCCCACTCGGGCTAGGAGCAACAGTGTGATGCGTTGGACGGTCATGGCCTTTCTGGGGGCGGCGGCAGTGGGCGCGAGCGGCTGCGGTGGCGCTGCGAGCAGCGCCGCCGGCAAGTCGACCCTTCCCGCGCAGCAGCGGTCAGGTAAGACGAGCGCGAGCGGAGCCGAGATCAGCAAGCAGGCCGCCCAGGGCTACAAGCAGGCCCTGGACGAGTTCCTGAAGCACGATCAGGCGTACGACTGGGCGCCTGCGACTTGCAAAGCGTCGGCAGAGGCATTTATCGGCGTGTCGAAGCGGCAGGAGGACGACGCTGGTAAGCCCCTGCCGGAGGCGCTGTACAATGCGGGGCTAGCCTACATGCGCTGCGGGCTCGAAGCCGAGGCTGCCGCGCAGTTCCAGGCGGCGACCAAGGCGGGGCAGGGCTTTCACCGCGCGCGCAGCCAGATGGCGCTGTTCGAGTACAAAAAGACGGGCAACATCAACGCCGCCATCTCGAGCCTGGAGCAGATCATCCGAGATGCGAAGTTCCAGAACGTCGAGGCGCTCGTAAGCGTGGCCGCGCTGCAGATGGAGCGCGGCAACGAGCAGGAGGATGCCGACGGCGCCAATGATCTGGAGCGCGCGAAGAAGAACATCCAGCGCGCGTTGGCCATCGACGACAGCTTCATGCCGGCGATGAATCAGCTTGCCATCTATTACATGGAGCAAGCCAAGCGGAAAGTTGGCGGCGAGGGTCAAGGCCAGGGCCGCCGCCGCGGCGGTCTCGCCGTGGCCAGCGCGACCCGCGCCCAGGCCAACCGCCAGCAGCTCGAGCTGGCCTGGCTCGTGGCGAGCCAGGGCGCCAAGATCGATCCCAAGTACGCGCCGCTGTACAACACCGCAGGCCTGATCCAGGTCGAGTTGCACGACTACAACGGAGCGGTGAAGAGCTTCGGCCGTGCGCGGCAGCTCGACCCGAACTTCTTCGAGGCGCACATGAACTATGCCGCGGTGAGCCTCTCGTTCCGTGGCTTTGCCGAGGCAGATAAGGCGTATCGCGACGCCCTGCGGCTCGAGCCGAAGGACTACGAGGCGCACCTGGGTCTGGCTCTGGCGCTGCGCGGCCAGATCGATGACTCCAACTACGACACCTTTCTGGCGGAGGCGCAGAAGCACCTGGCGGAGTGCAAACAGATCGATCCGAATCGCGTGGAGGCCTATTACAACGAGGCGATCCTGACGCAGGAGTACGAGGCCAAGGGCGGGGAGACTGCCAAGACGATCCCGGCGCTCAAGCAGGCAGTGGTCAAGTATCGAGAGTTCATCTCCAAGGCCAGGGGCAAACCCGGGTACGGCGAGGCCGTCAAGCGTTCCGGCGAGCGTGCCAAGGACATCGAAGACACGATCAAGTTCATCGAAGAGGGCGAGAAGATCCGCAAGGAGCAGGAAGAGCTGGACCGGCAAGCCGCCGAGGCCGCGCAGAAGCAGGGCGGGCAGGGTGCAGGGGCTCCCGCCGGGGATGCGAGTGCAGCGCAGCAGTGAACGTTTAACGCCGCGCGGCGTCCATCCCCGCCGCACGGCAGCAATCAGCACCCGAAACCCGCAGCGAAGGCCTGCGGCCGTCGCAGTCGCCGGTACAGCGAGAGAGTTGCGCGGCGCGCGCAGACCGTCCTCCGCGCTACTGGCAGAACCACCTGCGTGCTCAGCGGGCGTACGCAATTGGGGCAGCGACGCCCAGGAGGGATCAGGCTGGTACAGTGCTGCTTGCGCGCTGCTCGTGCAGCTCGCTCCGACATCGGAACAGACTTTGGCGCCAGGCTGGAGCAGGTTGCGGGAGCAGGTGCCAAGTCGATCAGTCGAAGGCGAGCTCCACCCTCGGAGTGGTGAGCACGCGACGAGAATCGGGCGCTTGTGAGTTGACGAGATCGGCCTGGAACATGTACAATTTCACTGGAATTGCCGCGGATCGTCGTCTGCTTCACGTGGGCTGGCGACCCCGCGCGAAGAATGAGGTGTGAAGATGCGTATCGGGATGCGAATTGCGGTGTCTGGAAGTGTGCTGGTCGCGCTGGCGTTGTCAGCTGGTGTTGCAGCAGCACAGGTGAAGGAGTCGAAGTCTGAAGATGGCTACGGCTACCAGTTCGACGACGATCCGCTGAATGCTGGCGGCTTCGGTCCTAACGATGCAACCATTCGCGTGCGAGCCAAGGCGGCGCGTACGACGTTGATTCGTCCGCGCATCTCGTTCGTGCCCGAGATGTTGAAGTCTGTCGAGAATCTCTGAGCCCTTGCACGCACCTTTCTCATCTCCTCGAGTACCGAGCTCATAGCTCAGCATTGCCGTTTTCAAAGCGAAGCGCCCATGAACGCCAGGGCGCTTCGCAGCTCAGCTAAAGACCAAGACTCTCTTCCGACTCTGTTCAAGAGCGCTGGCTGGAGCCATCGAGACCGAGGGCACCCGGCTGTCAGGATTTCAAAAACATGGCAAAGGCCGTCGTAACGTTCGCCACCTACCAAGGGGGCCAGCTCGTCAGCCGCGACTCCGTCACGCACGATATCGTGAAGGTGGGACGCGATCCGACGAGCCACCTGAGAGTCGAAGATCCGGCGGCCTCGCGCATGCACGCCGTCATCGAAGTGGCGAGCCCGTCCGAGATCACCCTGATCGACCTCGGGAATGATCCGGGCACATACGTCAACGGCGAGCGCATCAACAAGTGTCGCCTGCGGGTAGGCGACAGGATCGATATCGGCAGCACCCAGCTCATCCTCGAGAATGTCGAGGCGGACAACGCAGGGCGCTTTGACGCGCGTCAAGCGTTGGGGGCCGCGGTGGCGCGGGCTACCGAGCAGGGCGTGCACGCCGGCTATGGTGAGCCTACCGCGGCACCCGCAACGCCCGCCTATGGTGGTGCAGTCGCCACCCCTAGCTATTCTGCGCAGTCCAGCTACAATCCCCACGGCACTATGGCTGGTGGTGTACAGGCTCCGCCCTCGCAAATGTCTCGTCCGTCGTCCCCCGGGTCCCAGGGCTACGGCAGGCAGGGCTACGGCGGGGGTCAAGGTTATGGCGGGCAGGGGTACGGGCAAGGTCATGGGCACGGCCAGGGCGGAAATTATACGTACGCCATGGTCAAGAGCGGGCCTGACGTAACCCCGGACGAGGTCGAGCTCCCGCACGTGCAAGCTGCAGAGGTGATGATCCTCTGGGGCACCAACGTTTTGCACGTCGCGCACCTCTCTCCGCCTCGCAACTTCTACGTTGGAGAGGAGCAGTCCAAGGCCTTCCAGGCCGACTTCTTCATCCCGGCGGAGAAGCTGGGAGCAGCCCGGGTCCCGGTCGTCGTTGGTGACCAGTCCACGATCGCCGTCGTCATCCCGCCCCAGGCCACGGGTGAGGTGGAGACGAGCGACGGACAGCGTCTGAGCCTCGATCAGGTGCGGCGCCAGGCGCAGCCGTGCGCAGAGCTGCCTGGTGCGCATCAGCTGCCGCTCAGCGTGGGCACGAAGGCGCGCGTTCAGCTCGGAGATATCGTCTTCCAGGTCGCAGCCGTCAACGCGGGCAAGCCGATCGCCCACGGTCTGGCGAGCGGTATGGACTGGAACGTCCTCGCGTACTTCGGGCTCTCGATGCTTTCGGTGGGCGGCCTGATTGCGGCGATGGCCTTCTTCGTCCCGCCGCTCGGGCTTTCGGACGACGAGGGTATCGATCAAGACCAGCTGTACCTGATCCAGCAGTTCCTCAACGCCGCTGCCGAGCGCGAGCTGGAAGAGGAAGAGACCGAGCAGGTCTCCGATTCCGACGCCGACAACAAAGAGGGCGGCACGGGCACTCGCGCCAAGGGCGAAGAGGGCTCGATGGGCAAGGAGACCAGCAAGGACACCAACAAGCGGTACGCCGTTCAGGGGCCTCAGGACAATCAGGATCCCCACCTGGCGCGGCAGCAGGCGCTGCGCGAAGCCATGGAATTCGGCATGATCGGCTTGTTGAACACCGGCGCCGCCGGTGATCCGAACGCGCCGACCGCCCCCTGGGGACGCGACACCTCGCTCGGGACCGACGAGGTCAGCGCGATGGGTAACATGTGGGGTGACGAGATCGGCGAGGCCTTCGGGTCTGGTGGTCTCGGCCTCTCTGGCATCGGTGAAGGCGGTGGCGGTCGCGGCGAGGGTATCGGCCTCGGTAACATCGGTACGCTGGGCCACGGTGCCGGCACCGGTACGGGCCAGGGCTTTGGCTCCGGTCACGGTCGTCTCGGTGGCTCGCACCGCACGGCAACGCCGCAGGTGCGCATGGGCGCTACCACGGTGAGTGGCCGCCTGCCGCCTGAGGTCATCCGCCGCATCGTCCGCCAGAACTACGGTCGATTCCGTCTGTGTTACGAGCAGGGCTTGGGGCGCAACCCGAACCTCGAGGGGCGCGTCACCGTCCGCTTCGTGATCGGGCGTGATGGCGCGGTGTCCAACGTATCGAACGGTGGCTCGGACCTGCCGGATTCGAATGTGGTGAATTGCGTCATCAAGGCCTTCTACGGCCTGAGCTTCCCGAAGCCAGAGGGCGGCATCGTGACGGTGTCTTACCCGATCATGCTGCAGCCGGGTTGAGCCCCGCGAAGCGCTGAGCGCGCGTGGGCCGCGTGGCAGACTCCTTTACTTCGCCGCGCTACTGCGACTATTCTGCCGGCGTCGATGCGACCTTCGGCAGCACTCTCTCCGGGTCATCAACGCCTGGGGAGGCGTGCGTGGTCGCAGGGATCGAAGCTCCGTCGTCGGGCGAGCTCATCCCTTCCGGTGCTTGCGCTTTGGCCTGGGAGCAGTATGGCCCCAGGTGGCACGTGGCCTCGCTCGAGCAGCCTGGCTACGGCTCGGCACGGTGCTCTGGCGCGGTGTCTCGACCAGAGGGCCTTGACCAGGCGGGAGCGGCTACGCGCGGGCTCGGCACGCAGTGTGGCCACGCAGTGTGGCCACGCAGTGTGGCCACGCAGTGTCTGTCCACTGGGATGGCGCGGGTGATCGATGGCGGTCGGTGGCGCTCGAGGCGGCACCAGTGTTCTCTGAGATGATCCAGGAGTAATGGAGATGACGGAGCTGGGAAACAAGGTGCGCGGGGGCGTTTGCCGGGCCGCCCTCACGGCGTTGGCCGTGGCAGGGCTCGCCGTGACGGGGTGCAACCGGGATCACATCGAAGCCATCAATCTCGCCAATCGCGCGGATCAAGCCCTGAAGGTCAACGTCTCGGGCGCGATCAAGGATTACGAGGAGGCTACGCGCCTCGATCCCAATAACCATCGCATCTTCTGGAAGCTTGCGAACGCCTATCACAAGCAAGAAGAGTGGGACAAAATGGCCTCGACGCTGGCTCGCGCGTCGCAGGTAGCGCCCAACTTTGCCAACTACCTCTACAACCGAGGCTACGCGCTCGTGAAGATCGCGGAGTCGGGCAACAAGGACGCCTACCAGGAGGCGAAGCAGCCCCTGCAGGACTGTATCCAGAAAGATCCGAACTACGCCGAGTGCTACCACTGGCTCGGTACGGCGCTGCTCTGGACGGACGACGAGCAGGGTGCCATCCAGAACTACACGAAGGCGATCGAGCTCGACCCGACGGTCCCCTACTTCTACCCGCCGCTGGGAGAGGTCTACCTCTCCCTGCGCATGTACGACGAGGCGGAGAAGGTCCTACAGGAGTGCACCCGCTTGATTCCGCCGACGGACAAGACGGCGAATGCGCTCTACGGCGCTTACACCCTCCTGTCTAACGTTCACCAGGCCAAGGGCGACGATGCGGGGCGGTTGGCAGATCTAGAGAAAGCCAACGATATCGCTGGAGCCAGCCACCCTGAGATCGCCTTTAACCTGGGCAGCACCTATGCCGTAATGAAGCCACCACAGAAGGAGAAGGCACTTCGGCTTCTAAAGTCGTTCAACAAGCGTGCATGTAAGAGCGCCGACGCTGCCAAGAAGTTCAAAGACCAGTGTGCGAGCAGCAATGACTTGGTGCAAAAGCTTGGGGGCGTGCTCTGAACAGCCCGTGCGGCGCCGCCGCGCTGACTTTCGAGCAACTCTACCGGCAACCGGAGCCGTGAGGTTCCGGCCGAGGTACCCCTCCTGGGTGACCTCCAGCAAGTCTTTCCCCCAACCGTCTTTCCTCCTATTGATTCCAAGTCATCGGGGGTAGCCGGGGGATGCAGGTTTTTGAGCCAATTAGCGGTCGTGGTGCGCGGGGTGGCTCTCGAGATCATTAGCTCGAGAACAGTGAGGTAACTTCATTCGGACTCTCCTTGGGGAACACGCAGAGAGAGGCCGAAAGCAAATCGCCTCCACACGCAGATGCGTTGACGATCGCCGTTGGTTAGCCGGAGCCCCTCTCGTGGTGGCATTCCCCAAACCGAGGTAAAATGGATCTGGACGCGCGTCTCCAACTGCTCGAGAGCTGCCACGACTGGCAAGGGTTGGTTGAAGAGCTGAGGGAGGCGATTACCCGAGAAGCAGACCCCGCCCGCCAGGCGCGGCTGCATTTGCGGCTAGCCAGGGTGCTGAACCGGCATTTCCTGCAGAGCGCTCGAGCTCTGAAGCACTTTCAGGATGCCTTCAAGCTGGACGCTCAGCTCGTCGAGGCGCTGGCCGAGGCGCGCGGCATCTACTGGGAGCTGGGTAAGCTCAACATGGTCAAGCGGCTCCTGGAGCTGCAGATCCAGAAAGCCAGCAGCCAGGCCGAGACGGCTCCGCTCTGGATCGAGCTGGGCGACGTCGCCACCGACCAAGGGGAGCTCGAGGCGGCCGATCAAGCCTATCAGAGGGCTATCGAAGCTGCGGGAGCGGACTTCGTGGAGGCCCACGAGCGCCTTCGCGACCTGCGGGTGAACGCCGACGACTGGCGGGATCGGGTGCTGGAGATCCAGGAGCAGGCCCGCACCGCAGATCCTGCGGAGCGGGCGACCTCGCTGGTGAGAGCGGCCCGAGTTGCTCGCCGCGTGGCGCCGGCCGACGCGGAGGCGCTGCTTCAGGAAGCATATGCGGCCGATCCGCTGCGCGATGACGCCGCCGCGCTCTACGAGGGGCTGCTGGTCTCGCAGGCTCGCGAGGCGTCGATCGTGCAGACGCAGAAGGGGCTGATCCAGGCCACGCAGGATCCGAACCGGCAGGCGGAGCTGGCCCTGCGCTTCGGTGCGCGCTGGGGCCACCGCCACAAGAAGCCGGAGCTCGCCGCGGAGTTCGGCGAAGAGACGCTGCGCCATCAGCCGCAGAACGAGGCGGCCTTCGCGTTGCTGTGCGACGTGTACGGCTCACATTTCGGCAACTGGTCCAAGGTGGTGGGTCTGGCCGATACCCTCGGCTCCCGTCTGCCAGCGCCGGACGCAGCCTTTTTCTGGGCCAACGCTGCAGCGGTGGCTCAGCAGGAGCTGAACGACGTCGCTCGCGCCCAGGCGTATTACGACCGGCTGGAGCAGGTGGCTCCTGGCCACACCGCGCTCGCCCGTCGAGGGAACAACTCGGGGGCTGCCTCGAAGCGCGGCAACGGCTCCGGGGGCCATTCGCACGTGCCGGCCCCGATCCCGTCGCAGATGCCGGTTGGGTCCGTTTCGGTGGCCCCGGATACCCTCGCCATGAGGGGTAGTGTTTCGCCGGGTAGTGTCGCTCCGGGTAGTGTTGCTCCGAGCAGTGTTGCTCCGAGCAGTGTTGCTCCGAGCAGTGTTGCTCCGGGTAGTGTTGCTCCGGGTAGTGTTGCTCCGAGCAGTGTTGCTCCGGGTAGTGTTGCTCCAAGCGGTGTCTCTCCGGATGCTTCTTCCAGTGTCTTGCCTGGAGTTTCTTCGAGCATCTCTCCCGCGTCGCACACGGCTACCAGCGCACCGCCCGCACCGCTGCCGGTCTCCGGCAGTGATGCGCCAAGAGCGCCCTCGAGCGTTCCGCCGGCGAGCGCGCGCGGCGTTCGCCTGAGCGACAGCCCCCCCTCGCAGCCGCCGATGTTGGACGAGGCGGGGCTGCAGGCGCTGCGAGATCAGCTCGCCAAGCAGGAGAGTCAGAACCGCGTTCACGAGGTGGTCAAGACGCTGGTCGCGCTCGGCGACGCCGTCCCCGATCGCGAGGAGCGCATTCAGTTCTACGCGCGCGCCGCGGACTTGTACGCAAACAAGTTCATGAACCAGGCCGAGGCGGTGAAGGCGAACGAGAAGATCTTCTCGCTCGACTCATCGCACACGGGCGCGAGCGAATACCTGCGGCAGATGTACGAGAAGCGCCGCGACTGGGAGAAGCTCGTGCGCCTGCGCCAGGCGGAGGCTGCGCGGCTGACCTCCGAGCGGGATCGCGCGCAGGTCTACAAGGAGATCGCGCTGCTCGCCACCGAGCGCATCAAGAAGCCGGCCATCTGCATCGCCCTGTGGGAAGAGGTGCTGCAGAACGACTCCGGCGATCCAGAAGCGCTGTCGGAGCTGGCCAAGCTGTACGAGCGAGACCGCAACTACGAGAAGCTTGCCGATATCTTGCAGCGCCTGGCGGACAACTCCGCCGGAGACGAGAAGATCCAGCTGCTCACCAAGCTAGGGCAGGTGGTGGGCGACCGTCTCAAGGACGAGGACCGCGCCATCGAGGTGTACCGCGCGCTGGTCATCCTCGAGCCCGACAACCGGCGCGCGCAGGAGCAGCTCAAGAAGCGCTACCTGGCCCTGGGGCGCTGGGACGATCTGGACGAGTTTTACGAGGCGTCCGGCAAGTGGGATGAGTTCATTCGCGTGCTGGAGAGCAGCGAGGCGCGCGCGGAGAACACCGCCGAGCGCATCGTCATGCTGCGGAAGATCGCCGAGCTCTGGGAGCACCGGCGAGACAAGCCCGATCGCGCGGCACGTGCATACGAGAAGATCATGTCTCTCGATGCCACGAATCGAGAGGCCGCCGAGCGGCTGATCCCCATCTACGAGAGCGGCAACAACGCCAAGGGCCTGGCCAGCGTGCTGGAGGTCAAGCTCGCGTACCTGGCGGAGCCGGCGGAGAAGCTGGCGGTTCTGCGTCAGCTGGTCGAGCTGTACGAGGCGCGGCTGCGCGAGCCGGTCGTGGCATTTGAGCGGGCCCGAGCGGCGTTCGAGATCGCTCCTGCCGACCCTTCCACCCAGGCCGACGTCGAGCGGCTGGCGGAGGCGACGGGAGATTTTGCCGCGCTGATCGCGTCCTATCGCGTCGCCATCGAGGCCTGTGAGCGCGATGGCGAGTATCAGGCCGTGGCAGCGCTCAGGCTCAGCCTGGGGCGCGTGCACATCGAGCGGATGGGCAATCTGGAGGATGCGCTGCTCGAGTACCGCGCTGTCTCCGAGGCACAGCCCGACAACGCCGACGCGCTGCGCGCGCTGGAGAAGCTGTATCTCCAGGCGGAGCGCTATGGCGAGTTGCTCGAGGTGTACGCCCGGCGCAGCGAGCTGGCGGCCACGCCGGAGGAGAGCCGCGAGATCGCCCTGCAGATCGCCAGCCTTCACGAGAACCAGCTCGGCGACAAGACGGCTGCGATCGAGAGCTACCAGACCGTGCTCGTCCACGATCCGCTGGACAAGCGCGCTCTCTCTGCACTCGACCGTTTGTATCGGGAGACTCAGGACTGGCCGCGCTTCGCGGAGGTGCTGGAGCGCCGCCTGGAGCTCGAGGTCACCGAAGAGGAGCTCGTCGACCTCAAGTTCCGTCTGGCGGAGGCCCAGCGCTTGCACCTGGGCCAGTCGGAGCAGGCGCTGGAGACCTATCGCGAGGTGCTCACGCTGTCCCCCATCCATGAGGGGGCGCGGGCGGCGCTCGAGGGCTGGCTCGACAGCCCCGAGCTGCGGGCGCCTGCGGCGCGGGTCCTCGAGGCTATCTACCAGGTGCTCGGGGACTGGAACCGTCTGATCGGCGTCTCCGAGATCCTCGCGGAGGAGGCAGAGGAGACAGAGCGACGGGTCGAGCTGTACGCCAAGATCGCCGAGATCGCCGAGCAGAGCCTGGACGATGCGCCGCGAGCCTTCGAAGCTCGGGCCAAGTCCCTGCTGATCGATCCCACGCTCGAGTCCACCGTGCTCGAGCTGGAGCGCCTGGCAGAGCTGGCGGACCAGTGGCAGCGGCTGAGCCAGCTCTATCACGAGGTGGCGGACAAGCTGGGCCCCGGCGAGCTGTCGCGCGCCTACCGCCTGCGCGCCGCTCGCAATGAGGAGCGTCTCGGCAATGTCTCTGCGGCGGCGCAGAACTACGAGCGCTTGCTGGAGATGGATCCCAGCGACGTCGAGACGCTGCAGGCGATCGACGCGCTGTATCGCAGCGCGCAGCGCTGGGAGGATTTGATCGGCGTCTTCCGCCGCCGCATCGACCTGAGTGAGAGCGACGAGGAGACGACCGGGCTGTACGCCCAGCTCGCCAGCATCTACGAGGAGAAGCTGGGGCGCCCCGAGGACGCGATCCAGTCCTATCGTGAGGTGCTGGCGCTCGATCCGACGAGCGAGGCGGCGCTCAGTGCGCTGGATGGCCTGTATTCGCGCGGGCAGCTCTGGCGGGAGCTGGCGGAGAACCTGGAGACCCGCCTGCAGCTGGCGGACACCGAGGAGAAGCAGCGCACCTTGATGCTGCGCCTGGCTGATCTCTTCGAAAAGCGCCTGGGCCAGGTGGAGCGCGCCATCGACACCTATCGTGACGTGCTGGAGCGCGACCCGAGCGATCGGAGTGCGCTCGCGGCGCTGGAGCGCCTGAGCCAGGGCGAGCACGAGCTGCGCATCGCCGAGATCCTGGAGCCGCTGTACCAGCAGCAAGGGGACTACGAGAAGCTGGTCGGCGTATACGAGGTCCAGGCGCGCTGCGCGGACGACAACGCGCGCAAGGTCGAGCTCTTGCATCGCATTGCCAGCCTGCACGAGGACATTGGCAACAACATCGAGCGCGCCTTCCAGACCTATGCTCGCGCGCTCGCCGTGGAGCCGCTGGACGAGACCACCGTGGAGGGGCTCGATCGCCTGGCTCGCACGGGCGACCGCTTCGATCAGCTGGCGCGCGTCTACGAGGATCTAGCTGCGGCCCAGACCGACTCGGAGCTGATCGCTCACCTGTACGGCGCCGCGGCCCGCGTGGTCCAAAATGAGGTCGGCGACATCGATCGTGCGATCGAGCTGTACGGCAAGGTCCTGGAGGTCACTCCGCGGGATCTGTCTGCCGTGGAGGCGCTGCAGCAGCTGTTCCACAGCGCCGAGCGCTACGCGGAGCTGTCCGCCATCCTGCAGCGCAAGAGCAATGTGCTGGAGGACCCAGCCGAGCAGAAAGCTGCGCTGTATCAGGCCGCGCTGCTCGAGGAGGAGGTCCTCAGCCGGCCCGAGGCTGCCATCGCAGTGTACGAGGCCGTGCTGGCGCTGGAGCCCGACGACCTGCGCGCGCTGGACGCGGTCATCCGGCTGTATCTCGACCTCGCCCGCTGGGAGGAGCTGCTCGCCGCGCAGCTCAAGAAGGTCGATCTGGTGCAGAGCGCCGAGGACAAGAAGGCGATCTACTACCAGATGGGCGCGGTGTACGAGCGCGAGCTGACGAACGTGCCGCGCGCGATCGACACGTACCAGAAGGTGCTGGAGCTCGATCCCGACGACCTCGCGGCACTCGGGCGCCTCGACGTGCTGTACCAGGCGTCGGAGAACTGGGCCGAGCTGCTCACGGTGCTGGCGCACGAAGCGGAGCTCACCAGCGACCCTGCCGAGGCGGTGAGCTATCAGTACCGCATCGCCGAGCTGTACGAGAAGCGGCTGGGTGACGTCGATCGCGCCGTCGAGCTGTATCGGGACGTGCTCAACGTGCAGCCCGATCATGCGCCCACCTTGAAGCAGCTCGAGGGCATCAAGGAGAGCGGAGGCGCGCGCGCGCTGGCCGCCGCACAGGCGCTCGAGCAGGTCTACGACGCGATGGCGGAGTGGCAGAAGCTAGTCAGCGCGCTCAGCGTGCAGGCCGAGCTGACTGACGACACGTTCCAGCGGGTCGAGTTGCTGCACCGGATCGCCGGACTGCACGAGGAGCGTATCGGTGATCCCGCCGGCGCCTTCGACTGGTACGCCAAGGCGGTCCGCGTCGATAGCCGCAACGAGGAGTCGCTGGGTGCGTTCGAGCGCCTGGCGAGCATCATCGAGCGCTGGCCGGCGGTGGCGCAGCTGTACGAGAGCGAGCTCGAGCGCCTCAGCGACGAGCCCGAGCGCAGGGTCGAGCTGGGCCTGCGGGTGTCGCAGGTGTACGAGGTGCAGCTCGGCAACATCGATGCTGCCGTCGTGCAGTATCGCAAGGTGCTGGAGGTCGAGCCTGAGAGCCAGGTCGCGATTCGTGCGCTCGGCAGGCTCTTCGCCAAGGCTGGGCGCTATCCGGAGCTGGCCGAGATCCTCAAGCGCGAGGCCACGATCGGTACCACGCCGGACGAGATCCTCGACTCGAAGTACCGGCTGGGCCAAGTCTACCAGAACCACCTCGGGGACATCAACGAGGCCGTGGCCGCCTATGAAGAGGTGCTGAACTCCGCGCCGGAGCACCCGCAGGCTCGTGCAGCGCTGGAGCAGCTCTTTGCCGAGGGCAAGAACCGCGCGGACGTGGCGCGTGTGCTCGGGCCCTTGTACGAGGCGGGTGCTGAGTGGGAGCGCTTGATTCAGGTGCACGAGGCGCAGCTCAGCGAGCTCAGCGCCCCGGAAGAGCGGCTGGAGATGTTCCAGCGCATCGCCAGCGACTACGAGGAGCGGCTCAACGATAGCACCCAGGCCTTCGGCGTGTATGCACGCGCCCTGAATGAGCAGCCCCTCAACGAGCGGGTCACGGAGGAGCTGGAGCGGCTGGCTTCCACCTTCGAAGGTGGCTGGGAGGAGCTGGCGAACACCTATGCCGACGTGATGAGCACGGACGGCGCCACGAGCAACGTGCAGGCGCACATCGGCCGCCTGCTGGCTCGCGTGTTCGAGGAGGAGCTGGCGGACGTCGAGAAGGCAGAGGAGGCGTACCGCTACGTCCTCACCATTGCGCCGGGAGAGCCGTTTGCGCTCGAGAACCTGGACCGCATCTACCTGGCGCTGGAGCAGTGGGCGGAGCTGGCAGGCGTACTGGAGCAGCGCGCGGCCACTGCGGAGGACCTGCACCGCCGCATCGAGCTCTATTCCCGGCTCGGGCGCGTGTACGAGGAGCAGCTGAACCAGAGCAGCTCGGCGCTACGCGCCTATCGCCTGATCTTCGACGAGCTGGAGCCGCAGAACGCGGAGGCCACCGCGGCGCTCGTCCGCATCTACGACAAGCGCGAAGAGTGGCAGCAGCTCGAGGAGGTCTACAAGCGGCAGCTGGAGAGCGCGCTGGGCGACGTGGAACAGGCCGACATCCGCGCCAAGCTCGCAGCGCTGTACTCCGATCACCTCGGGCGCGATGAGGACGCGATCGAGGGCTGGAAGCGCGTGCTCGATCTGCGGGGTGAGGACTCCGAGGCGCTCGACGCACTCGCCCGCCTGTACGAGAAGCTCTCGAAGTGGGCGGAGCTGGCGGATCTGCTGGAGCGCCTGTACGACGTCGCCACCGACGACGACGCGCGGGTCAACGCACTGACCCGCCGAGCGCGGTTGTTCACCGAGGCGCTCGGGCGCCACGAAGAGGCGCTCGATGCCTGGCAGCGTGTGCTGGACATCGACTTTGCCAACGTGGCGGCGCTGCGCACCATCTGCAAGCTGCGCCGTGACAAGGCGGAGACGCCCGAGCTGGTGGACGCGCTCCACCAGTACATCGACCGCGCGGGCGAGCGCATCGACAGCGAAGAGCTGCGCGAGGCCTATCGCGAGCTGGCGCGCCTCTATGCGCGGGATCTCGGCAAGACCGAGGACGCAGCCGACGCATGGCGCCACCTGCTCGAAGTCGACGGCAAGGACCTGGAGGCCATGGCCGAGCTCGAGGTCATCTACCGAGCGAACGGTAGCTGGCCAGAGGTCGTCGACATCAAGCTGCGGCGCTCCGACGCGCTCACCGATCCAGCGGAGCGCGTGGCCCAGTTGCTCGAGGCAGCGGCGATCTGGAAGGAGCAGGTCGGCGAATACGACCGAGCGGTGGACGTGTTCAACCGCGTGCTGGCGATCGAGCCGGGGCACAACTTTGCCTTCCAGGAGCTGGAGAAGCTGCACACCCTGGCGGAGCGCTGGGAGCCGCTGATCGAGTGCTACCTGGCACGCCTGGAGGCGACGGAAGACACCTCCGATCGCAGCGACCTGCTGCGCCGGATTGCCCGCGTCTTCGAGAAGCACCTGGAGGACGAGAACCAGGCCTTTGACGCGCTGGTGACGGCGTTCTCCGAGGACTTCGGGGATGACGAGACGGCCGCTTATCTGGAGAAGCTGGCGCAGACCACACAGCGCTGGGCGGAGCTCATCACCACCACGAACGAGTGGCTGCAGCAGCAGACGGAGGACAAGGACAAGATCCGGCTCTGCCTGCGCCTGGGCAAGTGGTACGGCGAGAACCTGGGCCGTCCCGAATACGCCCAGCCGTACTACGCGCAGATCACCCAGCTGGATCCGCACAACGCGCAGGTGCTGCGCCAGATGGCGCACATCTATCGTCAGGGCGCGCAGTGGCAGAAGATGGCCGAGACGTTGCAGCAGGCGCTCAACGTCGCGGTCGTCAACGATGATCGGAAGGTCATCCTGGTCGATCTGGGCCAGCTGCTCGACAAGCACATGCAGGAGCGCGAGCAGGCGGTGAACTACTTCCGCCGCGCGCTGGAGGTAGACCCCTACTACTTGCCCGCGCTGGACTCGCTGGAGCGCATCTATACGGAGACCGGCGAGAACGAGGAGCTGGCGCTGATGCTGAACCGCAAGGTCAAGGCCTTGCGTGAGCCGGCGGACGTGGCGACCGTGCAGCAGCGCCTGGGCGAGCTCTACGAGACCAAGCTCAGCGCCTGGGACAAGGCCGGCGAGGCCTATCGCGCGGTCCTGGCCTACGACTCCGCCAGCTTGCCCGCCTTGCGCGGCCTGCAGCGCGTCTGCGAGACCTCACAGGACTGGACGGAGCTCGTCTCGGTGCTCGAGCGGCAGCTCGACGTCGTGGAGACCGAGCGGGCGCGGGTGGATGTGCTGCTGCGGCTCGCGCAGATCCAGGAGGAGCAGTTCCTCAAGGCGGATGTGGCCGCGGAGAAGCTCGAGCGGGTGCTCGAGATCGATCCCACCACGCTGCCGGCTTACGTGGCGCTCGAGCGCTGCTACCGTCGGCTGAAGCAGTGGCGGGAGTTCATCTCCACCTGTGAGCGCCACATCAGCGAGCTCACCGACGTCAACGCCAAGGTGGAGCTGCACGAGCAGATTGCCCGGGTCTACTCCGATGAGCTGGGGGAGCTCGATCGCGCGATCGACTCCTACCAGAACATCGTGGATCTCGACGACACGCGCCTGCCTGCGCTCGAGGCGCTGGCGCGCCTGCACGAGAAGCAGGGCGATACGTCGCGCAGCATCGAGATGATGATCCGCGTCGCCGATCTGACGGCGGATGGTGGTCAGCGGGTCGAGATGTACTACCGCATTGGTAAGTCGCTCGACGAGAAGCTGTCCGACCGGGTCCAGGCGCGAGAGCGCTTCGAGCTGGCGCTGGATCTGGATCCGACGCACCTGCCGAGCATCACGGCCCTGCGCACCATCGCCACGGAGGAGTCCGATTGGGACGCCGTGGCCCGTTACCTGGAGCAGGAACAGCAGCACACGGAGAGCGCGCGCACGAAGGCCAAGCTGCTGGTCGAGCTGGGTAAGGTGCAGGATCAGATGCTGAGCGAGCACGCTGCTGCCATCAGCGCGTACGAGCGTGCCATTGCGGTGGACAGGGAGTGCGAGGAGGCAGCGCTGCCGCTGGTCGAGGACTACGTCAGCAACGAGCGCTGGGCCGACGCCGCTCCGCTAGCGGAGATGCTGGTCCGCAAGGCCAAGGGCAAGGACAAGTCGGAGCAGCACTCGCTCAACCGCCTGCTGGGCAAGGTACAGCAAGCCCGCGGCAACTACGCCGAGGCGCTCAAGGCCTATCAAACGGCACACCAGCTGGATGTAACCGATCCGGAGACGGTGCGCGGGCTGGCGGCTGTGTGCTTCCAGCTTGGTGACTGGCCCAGCGCGCTCACGAACTACCAGAAGGTGTTGACCGGTCTGGACGACGGTGATGTCGAAGAGCGCACCGAAGTCTACTATCGGATGGGCAAGATCAAGCAGGCCCAGGGGCAGAACAAGCAGGCCATCAACAACTTCGAGAAGGCGCTGAGCCTGGACGCAAATCACCGGCCGTCGCTGGACGCCATGGTCGAGGTCCACACGAGCGAGCGGGATTGGCCGAACGTGGCCGACTACAAGCGGCGCGTGCTGGACCACCTGCTCGAAGACAACGAGCGGCTCGAGCTCCTGGTCAGCATCGCGGATGTCTGGAGCGAGAAGCAGAAGGACGCCGAGAAGGCCATCGAAGCGCTGGAAGAGGCGCGCGAGATCCGCCCGCAGGACCACGTCATCCTGCACAAGCTGCTGAGCCTGTACCAGGAGTCCGGCGACTGGAGCCGGATGGTGGACACGCTCTCGGCCATCTCGGAGATCGAGCAGGAGCCGGCACGGAAGGCGCGCTACTTCTACACGATGGCGCAGCTCTACCGCGACAAGATCCAGGATCAGGAGCGCGCGGTCGAGCTGTTCAACGAAGCTCTGGATCTTGCCCCTGATTTCCTCGAGGCCTTCGAGCGCATCAACAAGATCCTGACCGTCGAGAAGAACTGGAAGCAGCTCGAGCGCCAGTACCGCAAGATGATTCACCGTGTTGCCGGCAAGGGCAAGACGGACCTGGAGTTCAACCTCTGGCACCAGCTCGGTCTCGTCTATCGCGACCGTCTGTCCAACGTGCAGCCTGCGCTCGAGGCCTTCAAGATGGCCTCCACCTTGCGGCCCGAGGAGAGCCAGGAGCGGGTGATCCTCTCCGAGCTGTACGAGGTGGCAGAGCAATACGACGAGGCGATCGCCGAGCAGCGCGTGCTCCTGGAGCAGAAGCCGCTCTCGGTCTCTCCCTATCGCGCGCTGTACCGCTTGCAGTCCAAGAAGGGCGCGATCGATCAGGCGTGGTGCGCGGCGAGCGCGCTGGTCTTCATGCAGCAGGCCACACCCGAGGAGCGCCAGCTGTACGAGAAGTACCGGGTCAAGGGCATGCCGCAGGTGCGCGGCCGGCTGACGAACGAGATCTGGGCCAAGCATCTCATTCATCACGAGGAGAACGTCTACATCTCCAAGATGTTCGAGATGATCACGCCCGCGGCTCTGCAAGCCAAGCTGGCGATGCTGAAGGCCAAGCGCGAGCTGCGTGAGCTGGACAAGCGCCTGCTGCAGGACCCGAAGAACTCCACGGTGACGTTCGCCAAGACATTCTTCTGGGCGGCGAACATCCTGGGGGTTCATGCGCCGGAGCTGTATGTCCGCAGCGACATCCCGGGCTCGGTGCTGGCGGTGTTGCCGCCGGCGTCGCTGGCGGGCCAGACGGTGCTCACGGGCTTCCAGCCGCAGGAGCTCACGTTCATCTGCGGCAAGCACCTGGCCACGTATCGCGGCGAGCACTACATCCGCACGCTGTTCCCAACCCAGGCCGAGCTGACCATCATGCTGTTTGCGGCGGTCACTCTGGCCGCGCCGAACGCCCCGATGCCGCCGGACATGGCGCAGCAGATTCGCATGACGGCGCAGGAGCTGGCCCGCTACATCCAGCCGGTTCAGCTGGAGGGGCTGCGCGCCGTGGTGAAGCGCTTCATCGATGAAGGTGCAAAGGCGAACCTGAAGCGCTGGAACTACGCGGTGGAAATGACCGCGGCCCGCGCCGGCATGGTGCTGTGCGGGGATCTGGACATCTGCCGCAAGGTGCTGAGCTCCGAGCAGACTCGTCCGGGGGAGCCGACGGCCGCCGAGAAGATGCAGAGCCTGCTCGCCTACTCAGTTAGCGAAGACTACACGAGAGTTCGTGAAGCACTTGGAGTGGTCGTCCCGACCGTCTGAGCCGACTTTCACCACGGGCACACTCGTCCAGCCACACCGCGCCGGGCAGCAGGTGCTCGTCTTTTTGCGACAACCGGCGCGGGTCGTTGCGCGATCCTCGGGCCATGGCGTGTGTGGACGTGGCGAAAGGGGGGGCCTTCGGCCCCGACGTATCAACGCTCGAGCTGGATGAGCCGATGAGCGGAGGCCCGTGGACTCTGGAGATCTCCGGACCGGGCTTCCGCAGGGCCGTGCGGGTCAACAGCGGAGAGACGCTCAGCATCGGGACGGGCGGGAGCTGCCAGATCATCGTCGAGGATCCGACAGTCAGCGGCCGTCACGTGAGCGTGACGGCGCTGGCGAGCGGCATGATCGTGGAAGATCTGGGCTCCAAGAATGGCGTGTTCGTGGGCGGCGCCAGGATCAGCAAGGCGAGCCTCAAGGGAGCCGAGGCCTGCTTCGTCATCGGTCGCACGACGGTGGTCGTCAGACCGGCGCTCGAGCAGCAGCCGGCAGCGGCATGTTTGATCCCCGGTCTGGTGGGCAGCTCGGAGCCGATGCAGCGGCTCGTGGCTGACATCCGGCGGGTCGCGACGCTGGACGCGCCCGTGCTGCTACAGGGCGAATCCGGGACAGGCAAAGACGTCGTGGCTCGGGCCATTCACGCGCTCAGCGGGCGGCGAGGACGGTACGTGCCGCTCAACGCCGGCGCTCTGGGTGAGTCGCTCGCGGACAGCGAGCTCTTTGGTCACCGGCGGGGCGCTTTCACCGGCGCCGTGCAGGCGCGCACTGGCGCGTTCGAGCAGGCGGATCGCGGGACCCTGTTCCTGGACGAGATTGCGGACCTGTCACCCGCGATTCAGGTCAAGCTGCTGCGCGCAGTGGAGGATGGTGAGATCCGACCGCTGGGTGCGACCACCCCCATCCGCGTTCACACCCGCATCATCGCCGCCAGCTGGGCAGCCCTCGAGCAGCAGGTGGAGAAGGGGAGCTTCCGCGCAGACCTGTATCACCGGCTGTCGACTTTCGTCCTGCGCATCCCTCCGCTGCGCCAGCGAAAGTCCGACATTCCGGAGCTCGTGCGCGGCCTGCTGGCGTCCAAGCGCCACGAGCTGGGTGAGCGTCACCTCTCTCAGGCAGCGCTGGAGCGCCTGAGCACGTACTCCTTCCCCGGCAATGTCCGCGAGCTCTTCAGCATCGTCTACCGCGCGGCGGCAATGGCAGCGCATGCCGAGGTGGGAGTGATGGACGTGGAGGCGTCACTTCCGGTGGTCGACAAGCTCGACGTGACCCCGACCCGGCTGGATGCGCGCACGTTGCTGGTCTCTCACGGCGGTAACGTGAGCGCTGCGGCTCGCAGCGCCCGGGTGGCACGCAGCACCTTCCGCTCCTGGCTCAAGCGCCAGAGTTGAGGGCAGGGAGACGCCGCCGCGTGCACCGCGGCGGCTGCGCTCCCTCCGAGCGGAGCTCAGAATGTCTCCGAGCGGAGCTCAGAATGTCTCCGAGCGGAGCTCAGAATGTCTCCGAGCGGAGCTCAGAAGGTAAGGTCGAACTGCAGCCCGCCGTGCCCCGGAGCCAGCACCGGGGTCAACCGTGCCTGCCGAGGCGCCGGGCCCCCGTTGGCCTTGTCCGTGGAGCTGCTCGTATCCGAGAAATACCAGACCACGGTGCCCACGGCGGCGAACGCCCCGACGCCCAGGCTGACCAGCGACAGCGTCTTCAGGCGATCTCCGCTGTCAGAGCGCTCGTTGAAGCGTGCGCACGCAGCGCCGAACGCACCCGTCAGATAGTCCATGCTCATCTGCGTGGCGCGCGAATCAAAGGAGTCAGGCCGGTTTGCGATGCCATCGGGGCCACACGGCACGGCCGTGCCCACGAGCACGCCACCATTCACGTAGTCCTCCAGCGCCTTCATGATCTGGTCCCGCGCGTTGTTGGCCGAGGCGTAGCGGTTGTTCGCAAAGCCCGCCAGCACCGCCGACGTGCCGAGCGCGAGCCCAGCTACCGAAAGGGTCGCGACGGCCAGCGGCGTATCGCCGAGCCAGCTGAAGAAACCCGGCGAGCGCTGCGAGTCGGTCTCCGCCGGCGGGGCACCAACGGGCGACGGGCTCAGCTCCGGAATGGGATCCAGGCTCGCCGCAGGAGCCGGTGCAGCGGCACCAGCCGCAGCTCCACCGCTCGCGACCGGAGCCATGCGGCTGCCTTCCGGCAGGGCTAGGGTCACGTACATACGCTGGCCTGCGATCGCATCGAGAGACTCATCTGCGCTCAGACCACCCTTGGTGGCCCGCACGGTGTGCCGCCCCGGCATCATGTACAGGGCGTAGGGCAGGGGAGACTTGCCCACGTCCGTGCCGTCGACGTTGATGATGGCACCCGTAGCGTTCACCTCGACGCTGACCTCGCCGACCTTGTCTCGCGCCTCTTCAAAGGCCGCCTTGGCGTGCGACATCGCCTCGGCCGTGGGATTCTCGCGAATGTATTTGGCGAAGTTCTCGGCGGCCTCTGCAAAGCGGCCGGCACGCAGCTGGCTCTGCGCCAGATTCAGCAGGACTGCAGGGTGGGGCTTCAGCAGATAGGCTTGTAGAAAGGCCAGCCGCGCCTTGTCGTAGTCATGCTGATCGTAGTGGCGCACACCCTCGAGGAAGCGCTGGCGCGCGATCTCGGTCTCACCGTCCGATTGCGCGAGCGCAGAATCGGCGGCGAACGTGGTGGCAAACACGGACAGGCTGAGCACCAGTCCGGATACCAGGCTGCGCCGGCGTGCGGAACGGAGCGGCCGGCGCGAGGAGGTGGAAGGGGCGGAGGCAACGTGTGTCATCGACAGAGAAGTCATGCCAGCGGCGGTGGGTGACGAGAGCCAGATGAAAGCGGCGTGAGGTGACGAGAGCGAGCGTGAGGTGACGAGAGCGAGCGTGAGGTGACGAGAGCGAGGCGTAGCGTGACCAGCGCGGGGAGCCTACCCGGACGCTCGTTCCTGAAGATAAGCACCAATGGTCAGAAGGGCGTCTCGCGAATAATGCCACTGTTGCCGTCGCGGCGGGGTGAGTTTTGGCGCGAGGCACGCTCTTTCGTGGATCTCGGGGCGCGCTGCTTTGCTTCAGCTGTGGTTACTTCCGCTGTGTTTACTTCAGCAGTGTTTACTTCAGCAGTGGCCCTGCCTGTGGCTTTCGCTCCCCTTGCTGCGCGCGTGCTGCGCTTGCGCGGTGCGGCAACCTGTGACCTGGGTTCTGTATCTGCCGTGTCTCTGCTGCGCACCGTGCGTCGGGAGGGCGGAGATGAGCGGTCGGCCTCATCGCTGGAGCGCACAGAGGTAGCTGAGCTCTGGTCACGCCGCGCAGCGCTCGGCTCATTCGGCGCAGCGTGTGGGTCGTCTGTGGAGGATCCAGGGTCGCGCGCAAGTTCCATTACGGGAACAGCCCCTGCGGGCTCCGCTGGCGTGAGGGGTGCTCCTGCAGGAGCGCGTGCGGGATGCGTCGGAGTCGCTTCTTCGATAGCCGTGGGCGCTGACATCGGCTCTTCGAGCCTCGCGCCCTGCGCGAGCCCAGCGCTCTTGCCCGCGGGCTCCATCGCCACGGGCTGGAGCGCACGTGCGCTGCCGGTCACGGTGCGCTGCGCGGGCTCGACCCGAGCCTGGTACTGCTCGTGCAGCCACTGCAACGCCAGCGTTCGCTCGCGCGGTGCTGCCAGCGCAAACACGATGATCGTCGCGGCGAAGGAGCTAACTCCTACCAGCCAGGAGCGGCGCCGCTGTGAGCGGCGCAGGGCGGCGAGCTCTGCCGTGCTGAGGCCACCCGCAACCATGCTGGCGGTGTGTGCCAGCCCGGACCACTGCGCTGGTGCCGTGCGAAAGGCATCAGCCGGCGCGCTCGCTCCGGCCTGAGCTCGAGCACTGACGGCAGTAGGCGGGCCTGCCGCCGGTGCCGCCGGGAGCTCGCTGGCAGGCACCAGCCCGGCTCCAGGCGACGGGAGCAAGCTACTGGGCAGCGGCGGCGGCGTGCCGCGCTGCAGGGGCACAGCGTCGCGCTGCAGGGGCACAGTATCGCGCGGCGC
>JAICQL010000347.1 GCA_025937895.1 Polyangiaceae bacterium
CGAGCTGCCTTCACTCGAGCTGCCTTCACTCGAGCTGGCGTGGCCAGGGCCGCGCGCTCGATGTGCTCGCCGGGGGTCTCCAGCGTCTTCTCGTAAGTCTTTGCCAGGAACGCTTTCAGCAAACTTTCCCGATCGGTCGTTTCACACAGGTCTCCGTATGACGAAAGCCGACATCGTACAGGCGGTCTACACCAAGCTGGGTGGCTTCTCGAAGAAGGAAGCAGCCGATCTGGTGGATCAGGTGTTCGACTCCATGAAGGAGACGCTCGGGCGGGGAGAGAAGATCAAGATCTCCGGCTTTGGCAACTTTGTCCTGCGCGATAAGAGGCAGCGCCAAGGGCGCAATCCGCAGACCGGCGAACCGATTGTGATCACGGCACGTCGGGTGCTGAACTTCAAAGCGAGCCAGCTGCTCAAGCAGGCGCTCAATGAAGGCATGTCGGATCCCTCCTGGTCTCAGGGTGCAGCGAATGGCCAGGCGCCAGAAGCGCATCGCGCCAAGCAGCAGGGCGCCGAGGGCACGGGCGGGGATGAACGTAGCCGCGGCTGAGCTCCGAAGCAGCTAAACCAGAGCGATGCAGTCCCGCGAGCTCGTCAAACTGTACTATCGGATCGGAGAGGTCTCCGAGATCGTTGGGGTGCAGCCCCATGTGCTGCGCTACTGGGAGACGGAGTTCCGCTCTATCCGTCCGCAGAAGTCGAGCAAGGGCCAGCGCGTCTACTCGCGTCGCGACGTGGAGAAGTTGCTGCGGGTCAAGGACTTGCTGCGCAATCAGGGCTTTACCATCGCGGGTGCACGCAAGCGCTTGAGCGATCCGGCCGAGCCGGTAGCGCCGCCTCCTGCGCCAGCTCCCGCGGTCGGCCCTGCTGCGGGCTCCGGAGCGCTGGGTGGCGTTGCTGGTGGGCCTGCTGCGAATGCATCGCCGCCAGGTGCGCCGGCTGCGCTTGCTGCGCCGCCGGTTGGTGTTACTTCCATCGCACCGGCTGCGCGGCTTTCCGTCGTGGATTCCGCTGGAGCGGCCCCGCTGGGCCGAGCAGCAGCCCCGGCTCTAGCCAGCGAAGCGAGCCCCGGCGAGCGCAAGGGCCCTGCAGCCGACCACCGCGCCAAAGACATGCGCAGGGCGTTACTCGGCCTGCGTCAAGACTTGCTGAAAATGCTGGCAGAGCTCGACGCCCGGCGAGCGCAGGAACAAAGCGGCCCCTGAGCGCGGAAGACGGCGCGCGTGGAGCCTTGACAGTCGCGAGCCGCCCGGCGAGATGAGGGCTCGCAAGGAGATCGGACACAATGGCTGAAGGCTTGAACCGCGTGATGCTGCTCGGCAATCTCGGAGCGGATCCTGAGCTGCGCATGACCAGTGGTGGTCAAGCGGTGCTCAAGCTGCGTCTCGCCACGAGCGAGACGTATCTCGATCGCAATCGGCAGCGTCAAGAGCGTACCGAGTGGCACAACGTGGTGGTGTGGGGCAAGCGCGCCGAGGCGCTGTCCAAGATCATCAGCAAGGGTACGCGCATCTTCGTGGAGGGCGGCTTGCGCACGAGCAGCTACGACGATCGCGAGGGGAACAAGCGCTACCGAACGGAGATCGTTGCCAGCAACATCCTGCTGCAAGGTCAAGGCCGCGGCGGCCCCGGTGGTGGCGGCGCTCCGGGCGGCGGTGGCGGCGGCTTTCGCGATGCGCCGATGGATGATTATCCGGAGGGCCGCGTGGAGCCCGAGGGCTACCGTCCCTCGTCGGGACCGGCACCCGGTGCTGACTATCCCGAGACGGAAGACGACGACATTCCGTTTTGAGCTCTGGCGACCGCCCTCCTCCCGGCTTGCCGCCAGCAGATCTGGCGCAGCTGTTACCCCGCGCGCGGCAGCAGCTGCGCGCACGCATGCGGGCTACCCGGCGCGCACTGCTGCCCAGCGTGGTGGCTGCGCGTAGCGCGCGCATCGTCGAGGCGCTGGCTCAGCTGCCGCCTTTGCAGCAAGCGCGCGCCGTCGGTCTGTTCTGGCCGCGTGCAGCGCACGCAGAGGTAGATCTGCGGCCGCTCGACAGCAGCCTGCGCGAGCGCGGGGTGGCGACGTTCTATCCATTCATGGATCCGCGAGGCGAGGGCGCGTTCACCACGGGCTTTCGTCTGGTTGAGCGCACGGAGCAGCTGCAGCCTCGCGGCCGCGGATTTGCCGAGCCAGCTGCCGATGCGCGGAGCGCCGCCCCTGGCGAGCTGGACGTGGTGATCGTACCGGCGCTCGCCGCCAGTCCCGACGGTCATCGGCTCGGTTTCGGCTCCGGCTTCTATGACGTGACGTTGCCGGATTTCCGCCCGCCGGCGCTGGCAGTGATCGTCGTCTTTTCGTTTCAGGTGCTGGCGGAGCTGCCGTCGCTGGAGCACGACGTCGCGTGTGACCTCATCGTCACGGATCGCGAGCTCTACGACTGCCGAGACCAGCGAAGCACCGGCGCGTGAGGCGCTCGGGGAAGTTGCTTTGCGATGCTCTATGAACGTCGCCTGACGCGCTGGATGAGCACGCGCTGCACGAACAGGCCCTCGCGGAGCGCGACCTTCATCGATGCAACGCGACGCCAGCGATGAACGAGCTTGCTTCGGCAAAAACGCCGGAGCATGCCTCGAGGTCTCGCCGGTACGCAGCTACAAAGCGAACAAGCAGCTATCGTGCCCGCGTCGCCGCATGTGTGCCAGCCGGTAGGCACATCGTCACACAGTGCTGATAGGCAGTGCTGACAGGCAGTGTGATTGTGCAGTGTGATTATGGAATGTCGCTGACTGAAACAGCACGAGTTACTGCGCCGGAGGGCGTCGTTTCCATGCTTCGTCGCGTACTTGCAGAGCTCTCTCGCCCACTTGGCTGGCATCGTAATGTGCTCCAGTCGCAAGGCTTTGCATCGATCGTGCCATTGGCACTGAAGGCTGTATGCGCTGCTGACGAGACATAGATCTTGTTTGCAGAACGCACGGGTTGGTAGCTATAGAGCGTGCGGGCAACATTCTGTCCGCAACTCAGGAGCAACTACCCATGACTTCCAAGCTACTCGTCGTTTCGATGATCCTCTCCCTGTCCGCGCCGGCCTTCGCTGGTGACGCGCCCGCCGCTGGCGACCCCAGCACCGAGACCAAGGACGCGAAGAAGAAGGAAGCGAAGAAGGACGAGAAGAAGCCGGCCGAGGGCGAGAAGAAGGCCGAGGAGCACGAGGAGAAGAAGTAATCTCTCCGTTCGTGGGTATCCTTTAGAGCCCGCGACGGCCCGAGCGCCCGCTGATCCCACCAGGCTTGCGATGGCAAGGTCGGGAGGACGCAGCGGGCGCCCGCGGCCTCATCGTTCGAGGGCGCGAGTTGCTCGCTCCGAAGCGCGCTACTCAGTCGGTTCGCTCTGGCGAAGCGCAAGCGCCGTGGCTGCCGCACCCGTGAGCGGTGCGAGCCAGGCAGGTAGACCGGCAACCAGGCATAGCAAGGCCAGCAGGGCGGGTGCGCTGGCGATGAAGGTGGAACGGGCCGTGTCCGCGTAGAGCTTCCGCGCGAGATGCACGACCCACGCAGCATCGCGAACGTCACCCGAGGCAACATCGACGTCCCAGCGCTCGAGAGGCCCGCTCGCGCCATCCACGTTGATCGAGAGCGGTGCTGCGCCGAGCACGACGTCGTCTTTTCTGGAGCGGCCTACCACCGCCAGCGCAGGTGCGGTGTCCGCCAGTCGGCGTAGCTCGACGGGGCGTTCCTCCGGCAGCACCTCTGGACGGATGTGATCGAGGCCCAGGTGATGCGCCAGGGCCTGGCAGGTCTCTCGCGCAGCGCCGGCCAGCAACACGGGCTCCACGCCTGCGTCGAGCAGCCGCTGCACCGCTGCGCGCCCGCCCGGAGCCACGCCATCTTGCAGCGAGACCAGTCCCACGTAACGCCCGTCGAGCGCAGCCAGCAGCACACCGCGGCCCAGCGCCTCGAGCTCGGCGATGCGCGTCTCTGCGCCCGCAACGCTGATGCGGCGCTCGAGCAACAGTGCCCGGGTCCCCACCACCAGGGACTGGCCCGAAGACGCGACAGCGGTAACACCCAGGCCCGGCGCATGTGCGGGGCTGCGCGTGGCGTCGGGGCGAACCTGGTGCGCCCCCGCGCAGCGCCCGAGCGCCGCCGCCAGCGGGCTTGCCACGCCGGCAAACGCGCCCGAGATCAGCGCCAGCAGCTCGGAGCTGCCCATCTGCCCGCTGGGCTCGATGCTGGCAACGCTCGGCTCGTCAGCGAACAAGGTACCCTCGGCGCAGAACACCACCCGGGTGGTCCGCGCGGCCTGGTCGAGCGCACCGGGTCCGCGAAACGAGATGCCGCGAGCGAGCAACTGGTGCACGCCACGCGCCAGCTGCCAGGCGACCAGCTCTGGCAGCGCCATGCTGCAGAGGGTGGCGGCCGCTGCTGCCGCTGCGCTGAGGGCAGCCGCCGCGCCGGGCCCGGCAGAGAAGGCCAGCACCGCAGCCACGGCCGCCAGCACGAGCGCGCCGCTGGTGCACAGCCGCTCCGCCAGCCTCGCCGGGCTGGCGTGACGATCCGCGCGCCGCTCGGGGTCGAGGGTGAGCCGGGCCCAGGCGCGGTCCATCCCCGTCCAGCGTACGACGGCGCGCAACGAGCCACGCGTCACCCGCCCGCCGGCAAGCAACATCTCGCCCTCTTGCCGGACTACCTGCCGCGGAGACTCGAACCAGGGCTCGACCTCCGCTCGCCCCGCCACGATCAGCGCATCGGCTGGCGAGCGATCACCCGTCTCCAGCACGAACTCCTCGCCGGGACGGAGCTCGAGCGGCGCCGTATCGACGCTGCCAGGTGCGCGGCGGGCAGTGCCGCGCAGCGCGCCGCTCAGGCGCTCGCGCAGTGGCTGCAAGGTGTGCTGGCGGCGTGAGACGAGCAGCAAGCTGGTCGCGGCAGAGAAACAGATGGCGCCAGACACGCTCGCCGCAGGCACCGCCCCCCGGCCATCCGCCAGCAACGAGACCAGCCCGGTCAGGGTGGCGACCATGGGCGGCACCAGCCCGAGCAGCGCAGGCCCGCGCCAGACCAGCTCTTGCCGGCGCCAGACACCCCAGCAGAGGCTCACGCACGCGCCGGCGGCCAGGGACGGGGCCAGCCAGGCGGGCGCAGCCAGGCCCCAGCCCAGGTCGATGGCCAGGCCGCCCAGCCCGCCGCCAGCGGCGAGCTGCAGCAAGAGCTGCCGGGCCAGCGGCTCGGCTGGCCTTGCGACCAGAGGCTGTCCGGCGGGCGGGGGAGGCCATGCGACCCGCTCGGAGAGCTCTGCGGGCGGGCTCGACCCCCAGGCGCCGGGCGCTGCGCTGGCAGGAGCAGGTAGCGACCCTGGTGTGGCGCTCGCCTCATTCGCCCGCAGGGCCCTCGAAGAGCCCGGGGCTGGGGTGGAGCTGGGAGGACCGGGGACGGAGCTGGGCGAGGCCGGCAGGGAGCTGGGCGGAGCCAGGAGGGAGCTGGGCGGAAGGGAGCTAGGCGGAAGGGAGCTGGGCGGAAGGGAGCTGGGCGGAAGGGAGCTCGGCGGCAGGGAGCTGGGCGGCCGGGAGCTGGGCG
>JAICQL010000356.1 GCA_025937895.1 Polyangiaceae bacterium
ATCGCAGCCAGAATCATCGCAGCCAGAATGGCCGCGAGCCGGAGGGGAACCAGCCGTGGTGCGCCTTCATCGATCCCAGCGCCTCCTTGTTTGCGCCCGGTGTGGCGCGCATGGGGGTGGAGCTGTCGCGCTTGCTCGTGGCTCGCCCTTCGGCAGATGCGATTGACCGTGTCGCGGTACGCATCGCGGAGACCAATCTGATGGCAGCGCTGATCATCGATCTGCGCTGCTCGATGTTGCCCAGCTCGATGTTATCGAGCTCGATGTTGCCCAGTTCGATGTTGCCCAGCTCGATTTCGTCCCGTGCCTCGATGAACGAGCATTCCTGGCAGCGCACCGTGCGCCGGCTATCGTTGGCCATCAAATCCTCTTCCACCAGCGTCTTGTTGCTCACTCGAGCAGAGCAGTTTCAAAGTCTGCCGTTGCCTGCGTTCCAGCGGCTGGAGCTCACCCGCAGTTCCCCGGCATCATTCCAGTTGAAGATCGCCAAGGAGCGCACGGGGCGCATTTCGCCCTCTCGAATTTTCCCTTGCTCGATCTTTGATTTGGCAAGCTTCGCTCCCAGTGCCTCCACGGCACCTGGGGTAGTTGGCTGCCGCAGCGCGGAAGCTCCGGAGCACGAGTGGGAGACGGCTCAAGCAGGTTTGACGAGGAAGGTGTCATGAGCTCGCGTGGCGCGGCGCCAGGGCCTGAGCCAGGGCCAGATGCTCGACGGCTTCTGGCGGTCGTTTTACCGCAGCTTTTGTGTGAGCTCGCCCTGCGCCCGCATGCGGCCTCGCGTCCCAGCACACCCTTCGTCGCAGCCGATCGAGCCCTGCTGAAGGGCAAGGAGCTCAGAGCCAGAGCGGAGCTGCCGCGGGCCATCGTGCTGGTCGATGCCGTGAACGGCGAGCTCGACGCCAGGGCCGAGCTGGATGCAGTCAACTCCACGGCTCATCAGCTGGGCATCCGCCCGCACCAAATGCTGGCGCACGCCCGCGCCAGCGTCGAAAGCCTGGTGGTGCAGCCCTTGCTGCGCTCCGAGGTACGAGGCACGCTCGCTCATCTGTCGGAGGTGTTGCTCAGGTTTGGCTCACCTGTCTCCTTCCGTGCTCCCGGTACCATCTGGGTCGACATAACGGGGTCCTGTCACCTCCACGCCAGTGAGCAGGAGCCAGCGCTGGAGGTGCTGGCACAGATCCGGGCGATGGGGCACGTAGCTCGCGTGGCCGTGGCGCCGGGGCCATGGTTGGCGCGAGCGTTCGCCCAGCACCTCCCCCCGAGCGAGCTGGGCACTCTGCACGTGACGGCAGCTCGAGCCGCTCGCCTCGTGGACGAGCTGCCCATCATCGCGCTGCCCATTCAGCCCGAAGCGGTGACGTGGTTTGCCAAGCTGGGGCTGCTCTGTATCGGTGATTTGAAGAAGCTGCCGTCCTCTGCGTTTGCCGCGCGTCTGGAGGGGCAGGTGACGGACGGCTCCGTGGGGGATGTGCTGGAGCTCCTGCAGGGGCGTGACAGTGGCATCTTGGCTCCTCACCACCCCGAAGAGGCACCTCTCGAAGAGCTGTTCTGGGAAGATCCGCTGACAGCCTCCGAGTCACTGCTATTCGTCCTGAAGGGCCTGGTAGGGCGCCTGAGCGCCCGCCTGGAGGGGCGCGGACAGGCAGCTCGCGAGCTGCTGCTCACCGTTCATTACGATCGTTCCATCGCGGCACTGTCCACCCCCGAGGGCCAAGCCCCCTCGCACTCCAGGTCGCTCACCTTCAAGCTCGCCACTCCGCTGTTTCACGCTGATGATCTGGAGCGAGTCATGCGGCTGCGCTTGCAGCGTCAAGAGCTGCGAGCACCCGCTGTGGGTCTCAGCTTGCGAGCCAGCGCCATCACGGAAGCTCATCCCAGTCAGATGACGCTCTCGGAGACGGCTGCATGGAGCTGCGGCATCTCCACGGATGCTCGCGCCTTGACCGTGCTACTGGCGGAGCTGAGCGCGGACATCGGAGCCGAGTCTGTCGGGCGGCTCATCACGCAGGACTCGCACTTGCCGGAAAAGAGCTGCGCGCTGCGCGTCATCTCCACTGACGAGCTGGAGGCCAGTCCACAGGCCGAGAAGAGCACCTGCGCAGCCACGTCCGAGCCTGAGCTCGAGAGTGGCTCGCAGTCTTCCGAGCTGCAGCACCTGCTGGACCTGACAGGCACATTTTCAGAGGGGCGCAGCGGGCTGTGCTTGCCCCAGCTGCCCACGCGCCTGCTCCACCCCGCCATCGAAATTCACGCTCCCATTCGCAAGAATGAGCTGTGGATCATTGGCGAGAGCGCATACGTCGTTCACGACGTTCGTTTCGAACAGCGGCTGGAGAGCATCGAGTGGTGGGAGAGCGACCGTGTATTCCGAGACTACTTCCGCGTCTGGCTGCTGCAGGCAAGCACTCGAGCGGCCAAGCCGCTCCTGCACCTTGCTAGAGGTACTTCCAGACCGGATGGCCCCTGCGGCCTGGACGCACTGGTCTACCGGGATCGCGAGCGAGGCAAGAGCTACCTGCACGCCTTGTTCGACTAGACCCGTTCGCTGGTGGCGCCCGTCAGGAGGGCGGTTGCAATGACTGATACCTTCGTTGAGCTCTCGGCACGCTCCTCTTTCTCCTTCCTGCGTGGTGCATCGCACCCGGAGGAGGTGATCGATCGTGCCAAGGCCCTGGGGTTGGCCGGCATCACGCTGTGTGATCGCGATGGCCTGTACGGTGTAGCCCGAGCACACGCTCGCTCCAGGGAGCTCGGACAAGCCTTCCACATGGGAGCTGAATTGCCGCTGGCGCTCTCCGAGCGTGAGCTACAGACGGGCCATGCCGATGCCGTCCTCGGCCCACTCTCCGAGAAGCAGCGCCGCCAGCTGCTGCCCAGCGCCAGGCCCAATGCTCTCCGTAAGCGCCTCCAGGCAGAAGATGGCTATCCCACGCTGCATCTCATCATCCAGAGCCTCACGGGTTATCAGAACCTCTGCTGGCTCCTGACCCGTGCCCACGCAAACCTGCCCAAAGGTGAGTGTCTGCTGGAGCTGGAGGATCTGGCCGAGCACAGCGCCGGCCTGATCGCGCTGATCCCCACGTTCATCCATCCGGCCGCCGCGCGCCGGATCAATGGCCTGTGCACGGACGCCTGCACCACGCCAGTGCCGGAGGTGGATGCTTTCAGCCCCTCGATGCTGGCACGCATCGTGGAGGTGTTCGGCAGTTCATCGGTGTATTCGCTCTGCTACCGGCGCCTGAATCGAGAGGATGGAGTGCGCATGTCGATCGCGCTGCAGCGAGAGCGGCGCTACGGCATCGCCAGCGTTGCTTCGGCGCTGCCGAGCTATCATTGCGGCGACCGCAGGCGCCTGGCCGATGTGCTGCAGTGCATCCGGCTGGGGACCAGCCTGAGCGCCGCAAAGACCAAGCTCGCCGCCAATGGCCAGGCGTATCTGCGCACGGGAGCACAGATGTCGCGTCTCTTTCCGGAGCATCCGGAATGGATTGAGCGCACGGCCGAGATTGCCTCTCGGCTGCGCTTCAATCTGGAGGAGCTCTGCTATCACTTTCCCTGTTCGACCGAGCCCGGCGAGACCGCAGATGACCGCCTTCGCAAGCTGAGCTGGGCGGGCGCGGAGCGCCGTTACCCCGGCGGCGTTCCCGACAAGGTTCGGCGCCAGATCGAGACCGAGCTGGCGCTCATCACACGGATGGAGGTGGCGCCTTACTTCCTCAGCACCTGGGAGGTGGTGGAGATCGCGCGCGAGCGCGGCATTTTGTGTCAGGGCAGGGGGAGCGCCGCCAATAGCGCGGTGTGCTACGTGCTGGGCATCACCGCCGTCAACCCGGAGTGCAGCAACCTGCTATTCGAGCGCTTCATGAGCGCGGAGCGGAAGGAGCCGCCGGACATCGACGTCGACTTCGAGCACGAGCGGCGCGAGGAGGTCATCCAGGAGATCTACCGCCGCTATGGCCGCGATCAGGCCGCCATGGTGTCGGAGGTAATCTGTTATCGCAGGCGCAGCGCGCTGCGTGAGGTCGCCAAGGTCTTTGGTTTGTCGCTCGATCAGAGCGATCGCCTCGCCAAGGGCTTTGCCTACTGGGATGTGGAGAGCGACGCTGAGGCAACCAGTCAGCGCGTGCGCTCTGCCGGGCTCGACGTGAGCGCACCCGAGCTACAGGGGGTGCTGGAAATGGCAGCCCAGCTGGTGGGCTTTCCCCGCCATCTGAGCATCCACGTGGGCGGCTTCGTGCTGTCCTCGCGTCCCTTGCACGAGGTCTCTCCGGTCGAGCCAGCACGCATGGCAGATCGCTCGGTGGTGCCCTGGGACAAGGACGATCTGGACATCCTGCGCTTCTTCAAGATCGACGTGTTGGCGCTGGGCATGCTCACAGCCATACGCAAGGCGCTGCACTCTGTTTGGCAGGAAGGTAGTTTGCGGCAGGAAGGCGCGCGGCAGCTACCGCAGCCACTCCCTTCGGTCAGCTCGTCACAGGTGGAAAAGTTCGACTGCCTGGAGGTCGTCACGCGCATCCCTGATGAAGACCCGGTCGTCTATGCGCTGACCTCTCGCGCTGACACGGTGGGCGTCTTTCAGATCGAGAGCAGGGCGCAGATGGCCATGTTGCCGCGTCTCCGGCCGCGCTGCTTCTACGATCTGGTCATCGAGGTGGCCATCGTGCGGCCCGGCCCCATTCAGGGCGGAATGGTCCATCCCTATCTTCGCCGCCGCAACGCTGAAGAGCCAGCCGACTGTCAGCCGCTCTTGAGAGATATCCTGGCTCGCACGCTCGGGGTGCCGCTGTTCCAGGAGCAGGTCATGCAGATTGCCATCGTGGGGGCTGGCTACAGCGGAGGTGAGGCCGATCAACTCCGCCGTGACATGGCAGCCTGGAAGAAGACGGGGCGCCTCGCGCGGCACCGGCAACGGCTGCTCGATGGCTTTGCCAGAAACGGCATCGCGCGCAGCTTCGGCGAGGCCATCTTTGAGCAGATCAAAGGCTTTGGTGAATACGGCTTCCCTGAATCGCACGCCGCCTCCTTCGCGTCACTGGTCTACAAGTCTGCCTGGCTGAAGGCGCACTACCCTGCGCATTTCACCTGCGCCTTGCTCAACTCACAGCCCATGGGCTTCTACTCACCTGCCAGCCTGGTGAAAGATGCCCAAAACCACGGCGTGGAGGTGCGGCCTGTTTCCGTGCTGGACAGCGACTGGGACTGCACGCTGGAGCCGCGCATCATCGCAGGTGGTCGGCCCAGCAAGGAAAAGGCGATCCGCCTGGGCTTGCGCATGATCAAGGGTCTCAGTCAGGAGACGAGCCAGCGGCTCCTGCGCCTGCGTCAGGAGCTG
>JAICQL010000098.1 GCA_025937895.1 Polyangiaceae bacterium
GCCGACGAGGTGGGGGGCGCCGAGCCCGGCCGCGCGTAGGCGCTGGGCTCGAGGTGCAGGTCGAGCAGGGTATCGCGCGAGAAGATCGGCTGTGACCAGAGCCGGTACGGCGCGCCGCGTGCGCCCTCCACCACCAGCGGCTCGCTCAGGCTCGCTGCCGCGGCGTCCAGCACGTACGAGACGCGGCGCAGCGCCTCGCCATACACGGTCGGCGTAGTCGACTGCGGACAAGAGCTGGTGCCAGGGGCGCAGCTCTGCTGCCCGGGGGCGACGTTGGCCTGCCCGAACGGCACCGCGTCGATGCCGAGCGCCGCACAGTCCACCTCGCTGAGACAAGTCGCGAGCCACTCGCTCTCGAGCAGCCAGCGCTGCTCTCCCAGGCGCACGGGGCCTTGCTCGGAGTCGGTCAGCGCGGACCAGCTCTGCTCCACCCGGCTCGCTGGGCTGAGCGCCGGGACGGGCAGCTCGGGCAGCGGCAACTCGGCCACCACGCGCAGCGGCTCGAGCTCCACGATGGCGACTCCGGGCACGTAGCCCGTGCAGTCGAGGCCGGTCTGCTCGCACTGGCTCTGCGGCTCCGTGCTGAGCACGATCAGCCGCTCGCCAGCGGACAGCACGCGCCGTGCGCCGGGCGCCGCAGCGAGCGACTGGGTCACCCCATTGCGGGTGACGAAGAGCTGCACGCCAGACGTGAAATCGAGGGCCAGCCGCGCCTCACCGCCGGGCACGGCGGTGACATCCAGCAACTCGCCTTCGTCCCACGCCTCGCGCTGCGCGATGCCCTGAGCAGGATTGCCGAAGGCCAGCCCCTGCGCATCTGGCGCATACAGCCAGCCGCCCGCCGCCAGCACCTGCTCGCCGTGGCCGCTCGCGATGGGCCCGGCGAGCGACAGAGCATCGCCCTGCCAGCGCAGGGTTCCGGCGAGCGGTGCGTTGCCGCCGCCACGCAGCGCGAAGATCACGCTGTCGCCGCTCAGCTCGAGATCGCTCGCCGTGTCCGGCGCGGCCAGGGTGGTCGGCAGGCTGTCGAGCAACACCGGCGGCACGGACTCCAGGCTCCACAGAGTGAACGTGGTGCCACTGCCGCCGGACTGGGTTTGCCAGCCGAGCGCGCGGGTAACCGGCGTGCCCGGCTCGGCGAGCGGCAGAAACGCGGAGGCTTGCGGCAAGGAGACCTGGCTCGGCGCGCCCGGATCGCGGAAGTCGATGTATGCGCCCGGCGCGGCCGGGCTGCCCGAGGCGACCAGCGCGCCCTGCCCGACGAAGTGGGTGCCAGCGCGCAGGTTCTGGCCCAGGCCGCCCACCTCTGCGAGCTCTGTGCCATCGAGCGCGTACAGTGCAAACGTCGCGCTGCCATCGCTGAGCTCGTAGCGGAAGAGCCCGACGTGCTCGCCAGCGAAATACAGCGGCGAGCCAGCGACGATGCCCTCCGACAGCGGCAGCGTCTGCAGCGGGCCCGCGCTGCCGTCGCCCGCGAGCGAGACAAAGCTCAGCTGCCCGCTGCCGCCGGCGTAGCTGCTGGCCGTGGCGAAGCCCGACTCCGTCAGCCACACTCGAGGCCCCACCGGAAGCTCGCGCCGTTCGCCCTCCGCCCAGCCCGCGCCCGACCACGTGTAGTGCGTGAAGACGAACGCCTCGCGCTCGACATAGCCGCAGAGATTGGGCGCGACGTCACAGCGCTGCGTCGCCGGATCGATGCGCGCGCTCATCAGCCAGTAGCCACTGGCGCTCGGCTGCAGCTGCCAGAACTCGCCGTCGAGCGCCACCTGCCCGAGCCGCTCGGGAGCGCTCGGCACCGACAGATCGAAGCGCACGAGCCGGGTCTTCGTCTCCAGCGCCGCGGGCGGCGGCACTGGTGGCGCATCGAACATGTCCAGCTCGTCGATCACCAGCGTGACGAGGCTCCCCTCCACCAGCAGCTGCCGCGGATAGCCCGAGAGTGGCCGCTCCGCCACGACCCGCGGCGCCGCGGGATCGCTCACGTCCAGCACCAGCAGGCCGCGACGCGGCACCGTGCCCACCGCGTCGACCCCGACCAGGTAATTGCCGCTGCGTCCCCACAGCGGCAGCTGCGGCGGGCGATCTTCATCCGTAGGCGTGCAGCCAGGCGGCGCTGGCGGCTCGGGCTCAAACCGGATCGGCGAGCTGTAATCGGGAGTAGCGACCACCGGATTGTCCGTCTCCGTGCCCGAGCAGCCTGCCAGCAATGAAGGCGCGACGAGCACGGGAGCGACCAGCAACGACGCCGCGAGCAGCGGGGACGCGACGAGCAAGGCGGGAAAGGAGGTTCGGGAGAGAAGGTGTTTCATTTGACGGTGCTCTGGGCTTCGCCCTCGCTGGGCTCGGCGGCTACGGACAGGGGAAAGACCTGAAAGTTGATCTGGACCACGCGCTCGGGGCTGTCATCCAGCTCGGCCGTGCGCAGCAGCTCCTGGCGAAAGCTGCGGATGCGCTCCTTCAGCTCGGCCAGCTTGGCCTGGCTGACACACAGGGTGAGACAGCTCACGTCGCGCTCCTCGCGCGGCAGGCCGTCCAGCGCCGCGGCAGCGCGATCGAGCATCATGTGGTGGTAGTTGTAGATGTGGTGGCCCAGCGGCCCCGGGCCGGTGGTGATGATCTCCGACGTCTGCGTCAGCCGCCCGTCGGCGCCCTGCGCCAGCAGCCCCAGCTTGCACAGCAGCTCCAGCGCGCGCTTGGCCTGCGTCGCCGAGATGGCCGGCTGCAGCTGCCGCGCGATCCACTTCGGGTCGCTGCAGAAGTCCGCGCGCCGCGCCAGCTCACGGATGGCCGGCAGATACCACTGCGAGTGATATTCGGCCTGCGCCGACTCCAGCCGGCGCGCCTCGCGAAAGGGCCGGTGCCGCGCCAGCCGCTCGTACATGCGGCTGCGCTCCTGCGCCGTCTTGCTCTGGCAATACTCCACCAGCTCGCAGAAAAACTCGCGCGCGCCGCCTGCCAGCTCACAGGCCTCCGCAAACCGCCCCGCCATCTCACGGGTCAGGTTGCGCTCACCATCGATCACCAGGCGCAGGTAGTTTGACGAGCGGATGCCTGCGCGGCGCGAGAACACCCGGAACGAAAAGCCGTACTGCTCGGCCTTCGCATACTCGTAATAGGCGGCGAGATAGCGCCGGTAGTCGGCGAACGCATACACGTTGGGGCGAGAAGAGCCGGGCACCCCTGGAAGCTGGCAGCGGCCAGCCACGCCGTCGAGCGCGCAGCAACACAAAACGTGTACGAACAGTACACAGATCGCTCGAGAAGAAACAAATTCTCCAATTATTGCTGACACATACTATCCGTACCTGGTCCTTACCCTCCACATCTCGCGAGAACCAGTACACGCCGGAAGCGGCTCGGTGCCGCCGCCGGCGCTCGGGCGCATTGCCAGCCACGGCCGTAACGCATAAGGCAAACCAGGATCTCCCATGTGCAACGCGAGCAAGATCAGCACACGCCTCGGCGCTCTCACAGCCGCGCTGATGGCCTGCGCCGAGCCGCCGCTGCCGCCGGCCGTTCCGGTGCTGCCGCTGCCGCTGCCCGATTGCATGCCGCTGGTGGAGCGGCTGCAGCACCTGGATCAGCCGAGCCCGCTCGGCTTCTCCGCGGTGGAGCTGCTGGCGCGCATCGCGGGCGAGAGCCAGTCGCCGCTGATCTGGCTGCCACCGCCGCAGAGCGCTGAATACCTGGTCGGCTACGGCCCGGAGAGCGGGCGCTCGCAGCTGAGCGTGCGCATCACGCCGCTGGCGGGTGAATTGCTCTACCGTCACGAAGAGCTCTCGGTGACGGCGCCGGAAGGCACGGTGTGCGCAGAGCCCGTGCTGGAGCTGCCCGTCTCCGTCTCGCTGCGGAGCCAGACCTTGGCCCTGGACGAGACCTTCGAGACGCGCCTGCAGGCGAGGAGCGCGTACCGCGCGGAGCTCAGCCATCGCTTCGCGCCCGGCGCGTGGCGCGGCGGCTTCAGCTTCACCGAGCTCCTGTCGCTGGACCCACAGCGTGCCGTGAGCACGGGGCCTCTCTCGCTGGCGATGGCGGTGTGGGAGGGCGGCAGCCAGGGTTCGCTGGAGGCGGAGATCGTGACCCAGCCCAGGACGAGCAGCGGCCCGAGCGCGGAGCCGTGGCCCGGCGCGCTCGCCCGCTCGGAGCTCGCCAGCGTGGCGCTGTGGCCCAGCGCCGAGCCGTGCACGGAGCCCAGCCAGAGCAGCTTGCCCAGCGACGCGCGGCCGCTCGGCTTCAGCGTCAACGACGTGCTCGGCACCCTGGCGCGCGAGAGCACGCGCGAGCTGGTCTGGTCCAGCGGTGACCGCGCGCAGCTGGAGCTGAGCTTCGTCGCGCCCGCTGGCGAGCTTTGCCAGGGAGTGGCCGAAGCGCTCTCGTTTCAGGCCAGCGTGCGTCTGCACACCTCCGACGGACGGCTCAGCGCCGAGGTGCCCGTGCAGGTCGACGCCACCGACGTGAACGGCACCATCGGTGAGATCACCGTGCGCTCGCTGGAGGCGGAAGACAGTGAAGCGCCCGTCTCGTTCACGGGTTTCATCGGCGGCCCGAGCGGCGCCTCCAGCCAGCTCAGGGTCGACCTCGACGCCAGCTTCCAGCGCGGCCTGAGCGCCGGCAACCTCGTCATCACCGGAGTGCGCGCCAGTACCAGCTCCGCCGCAACCAACGCCACCAGCGAGCTCGCCAGCGCCCGCTGGACGCGCTGAGCAGCACCCCGCCAGCACCCGGAAAAGCCGCTTCCACCCTTGCGTTCCTGCCGGAGCCAGGTGAAGGAAGCCCCATGTTTCACACCATCGCCATCGTCATCGGCGCAGGCTACGGCGTCCTCTCCCTCGCCGGCGGCATCATGGGCTACGTGAAGGCCAACAGCCGCGCCTCCCTGATCGCAGGCGGCATCTCCGGCGTGCTCCTGATCGGCGGTGCGCTGCTCGCCGCCAGCAACCCCGTGGCCGGCCTCACCACCGTCGCAGTCGTCAGCGCCGCCCTCGTCGGCCGCTTCGCAAAGAGCGCGCTACGCAAGGGCTCCAGCCCCGTCGCCTACCTGATGGTCGGCGGCGGCCTCATCACCCTCGTCACCGCGGGCCTGGCGCTCGCCTGAGCCATCTGCCCCAACTTGCCGGCCCCCCCCCCCCAGGCTGCTAGCTCTCGCGGAAGGCATCCAGTGGACGGAGGCGCGAGGCGTGGAGCGCTGGCCATAGAGTGGCGAGCGCGCACAACAGGAGCGCGAAGATGCCGGTGAAGAGAAACTCTTCCGGGCGGAGCCGGACCGGCAAGTGATCGATGAAGTAGACCTTTGGATCGAGTGCGATGCCGCGCGCCAGGAGCCAGCGGCATAGCCCGTAACCGCTGGTGAGCCCCAGGGCCGTGCCGGCGCAGCCAATCAGCACGCCCTGGTACAGAAAGGCGCGCAGCAGCTGCGCGTCCGTCGCGCCCATGGCCTTGATCACGGCTATCTCCTTCTTCTTCTCCATCACCAGCATGATCAGAGTGGCGATCACGGTGAACGCCGCCACCAGGATGATGAGCCCGAGCACCAGGCTCATCAGGATTTGCTGGATACGCAGCGACGTGAACAGACCACGGTTGAGCTCCATCCAGTCCAGCACCTGATACGGGCCGTCCTGGAGCACCTCCTCCACTCGCAGCGCCACCTCGTGCGCATGGTCGGCGTTGCTGAGCTTGAGCTCGACCCCGGTGACGGAGTCACCTTCCTGATACAGCGCCTGCGCTTCCCCCAGCTCCGTGTACGCCCAGCGCGCATCATACTGCTCGAAGCCGGCGCGAAAGACGCCCACCACACGAAATTGCCGCGCCAGCGCCGGCCGCACGCCCCTGCCGGAGAGCACGTAGCCGATCGCCGGTGAGGCGACCTGCACACAGTCGCCGAGCTGGGCATGCAGCTGTTCGCGCAGCGAGTAGCCGAGGACGATTCCGGGCAGGCTGGCGGCGGCGGCTCCATCACAGGGCTCGCCCGCCAGCTCCGCGGGCAACACGTCGCTGGGCGGCAGCTCGCTCTCGTAGCCGCCGGGCGGCACGATAGAGCCCGCCGGCAACGGCGCGCTCCGCGGCGCGGGCGGACGCCCCGGAGCTCGCTCCGGCGCCTCCGCGGCGGCAGGCACCGCCTCCGGAGCACGCCTGGCGGCGCGCAGCTCCTCCAGCGAGCCCTCCACCATCTGCTGCGGCAGGTCGAGCACGCTGCCCGCTCGCTCGCCGTCGATACCCTTGAGCATCACGCTGGTCACGGTGTGACCCTCGTTGGTGATCATCATCGGGTTGAGCAGGAATGGGGCGACCCCGATCACCTCCGGCATGTCGCGCACGCGCTCGACCACCGCGCGGTAGTCACGGAAGGAGCTGCGCAGCACCATGACGTGCCCGTTCACCCCCAGCACCTTCTCCTGAAACTGCGCCCTGAAGCCGCCGGTGATGCTCATCACTGCAACCAGCGCGGCGCTGCCCAGCGCCACGCCGATGATGGCAAACACCGTACTCAGCGAGATGAAGCCGCGCTTGCGGGAGCGGGCGTAGCGCAGCGCGAGCGTCCAGGCAAAACCCATGGCCCGAGGCGTAGCATGCGGGCGCTGTCACCGCGAGCGCCGCTGATTGCGCCTGGGTTCAGCCCTTCACGCACAGGACTTGCTTCAGCTCCGTCACGATCTCTACCAGATCCGACTGCTGTGCCATCACCTGCTCGATGTCCTTGTAAGCCCCGGGCACCTCGTCGAGCACGCCCGCGTCCTTGCGGCACTCCACCCCGTGCGTCTGCTGGCGCAGATCGGCCAGGGTGAAGCTCTTGCGTGCTCGCGCGCGGCTCATGCGCCGCCCGGCGCCGTGCGACGCCGACTCGAACGACAGCGGGCTGCCCCTGCCCCGCACGATGAACGACCTGGCGCCCATCGACCCCGGGATGATCCCCAGCTCCCCCTTGCCGGCGCGGATCGCGCCCTTGCGCGTCACCAGCAGCTGATCGCCAAAGTGCGTCTCTTCCGCCACGTAGTTGTGATGGCAGGAGATGAGCTCACCGAACTGGATCTGCGGAAAGCGCTGGCGCAGCACGCGCTGCAGCAGCTCCAGCATCACTGCGCGGTTGAGCGCCGCATACTCCTGCGCCCAGTACAGATCGTGACGGTACTCTTCGAACGGCGGCGTACCCTCCAGAAAGACCGCCAGGTCCGGATCGGGCAGCTCACGGTTGTGAAACAGCTTGCGCGCCCGCGCCATGTGGTGCTCCGCCAGCACCTTGCCGATGTTGCGACTGCCGGAGTGCAGCAGCAGCCAGACCTGCTGCTCCGTATCCAGGCACAGCTCGATGAAGTGGTTGCCGCCGCCCAGGGTGCCCAGCTGGTGCCGCGCCTTGCCCGCCAGCCCCTGCACCGCGTCGCTGAGCTGACCGAAGCGCTGCCAGAGCGCGCCGGCTCGCTGAGCCGTGCGCTCCGAACCGTTGCGCCAGGCCTCCTTGCCGTGTTGCTCGAAGCCCACCGGCACCGCCGCTTCGATCGCGCTGCGCAGCTTGTCGAGGCCGTCCGGAAGATCCTTCGCCGTGAGATTGGTGGGCAGCGCCGCCATGCCGCAGCCGATGTCCACACCCACGGCGGCTGGCGCCACCGCGCCGCGCAAAGCGATCACGGAGCCCACCGTGGCGCCCTTGCCCACGTGCACGTCCGGCATCACCGCCACGTGGTGCGCCACCCACGGCAAGCTCGACACCGCGCGCAGCTGGGAGAGCGCCTCCGGCTCCACCTCCGCCGGCTGCGCCCAGAGCCGGATCGGCACCCGGTCGCCCTTGATCAGCGTGCTCGGCACGTCACTCCTGCCCCAGGTCGGGCGAGGGCTCGCCGCTGCGCCCCGGCACGCGCAGCGCCGTCTCACCGATCAATGTCGCAATGCCCTGACAGCGCACGCACACTTGCCCCTGCTCATCGCAGATCTCTGCCGAGGCAAAGATCAGGCGCTGGGTGGCGCGGTCCACGCGCGCCCGACCGTGGATGCTGGCACCGCGCAGCGCCCGCTCGAAGCGGATGTCGAGCTGCACCGTCGCCGAGCGGCTCTGCGTGTCTACCATGCCGCAGGAGCAGCCGATCAGCACGTCACACAGCGCCGAGAGCACCCCGCCGTTGACCACGCCAAGGTCACCCAGCCCGCCGCGCATGAGCGGCGGCACGCTGGCCATCGTCATGCGCAGCAAGTCGAGCTCTGGAAAGGCGATCTGCACGCCCAGGCTCTGCAGCGAGGGGTGCGCGTTGCAGAGCTCGGCATAGCGATCGAGCGCGGCGCGGGTGATGGGGCGGCGAGTCACGGTGTCCGGTCATTCTAGCCCGCGGCAAGGTGCTTCGCGACGGGCGATTTGGGCGCGAAAGGGGGCCGGGGCTGCCGTTGCCCGGCCCCGCTCGTCAGCTCGGCGCGCTCGGCGCAGGCGCTCGGCTCAGGGCCCGCCGCTCTCCAGACACTGCGCCAGCTCCGGCGTCGGATCAAAGCCGCACAGCCCACCACGACAGCCACACGTGGTGATGTCCGCATCCGCATAGCAGGCGTACTCCGGACGGAACTCGCAGGTGGTGATCACGCTCTCGTTCGAGCAGATCTGACCGCTGCAGCCCGTGCGCGAGCAGTCGGCGTCGCTCGTGCACTGCTCGGCGCGACAGACGCCTGGCGCATCGGCGATGAAGTCCGGCGTATCGCACACCAGCCCTGGAGCACAGCGCTCGAAGCTCGACGCAGGGACAAAGCCGCCGCACGTGTCACCCTCGCCAGCAAAGGGCACACACTCGCTGCCGCTGCCGGGCGGTGCCACGGGCCGGCACCAGCCATCCGCGCCACAGTCCGCGTCGGAGCTGCACGCCGCACCAGCCTGGCAGACCGCATTGCCGAGCGGATCGTAGAACTCCGCGTTACAGCCACCACAGTAGTTGTCGACGCACACCGCGCCCTCCACGTCACACACTGGCGCGACGCTGCACGGCTGCACGAAACACTGCACCGGCAGCTCGCCGCTGGCGCAGCTGCACTCGTCCCCGCAGCACACCTGGCGCCCATCGAGGAACGCCCGATCCTGGTCGGTCAGCTCTGCCACGGGCAAGTTGTAGTCGCACAGGCCGATGTTCAGCCGAGCGATGCCGAGCGCGGCCCCGTCGCTCCTGCCATTGACCAGGTAGACCCTACCGGTCTGCAGGTTGACTCCGCACGAGGCGCTGGACGCCGGCGTGGTCAGCAGCACCAGCTCGTTTTCGCCCAGACAGCCCTTGTACGTGCTCCGCACGCTCGCCACCATCCAGCGCTCGTTGCCCACGGGCAAGGACAGCAGGATGCGCGCCTCCACCACGTCGCTGCTGTTATTGTAGCTGGACTCCACCGTGGGTTGCAGGCACGAGCAGGCCTGCGCAGGGCGCGCTGCCAGCAGCGGCAGCGAGAGACCCACTAGCGCAGGCAGCAGCGCTGTGCCCGCAGCCGCGCCGACTCGACGCGAGAGAACCGTTCGAATGCGATTGGCCGGTATGCTCATGGGGATCCTCCAGGGCGCGTCCGCCCGGACACGGTCCAGCTGCCCCTGCCTCGAGTGATGCGGCCTGCTAGGGCGCGCGTCTCGAGCACGAGTGGTGCGGGACCCGGTTGGACGTGGAGCTTAAACGACGCGCGATGCAGCCTCTTTCACGAATGAGCCGAGTAGTGCTGCTCGCCACACTCGGCGCCTCGCCGTCGATGTCGGTTTCAGCCGGACGCGATCCCCTGCTAGGAAGCGGTGGGCACGTCCGAGCCCGCGCAACTCCAACGAAAACCGAAGCCGAGAGCCTCCCATGAAGCAGACCTGGCCTGCCCCGGAACGGAACAAAGAGCCCATCCTCGCGGTGCTGGCGCGGGTATTGCCGGCGAGCGGCACCGTGCTCGAGCTCGCGAGCGGCAGCGGCCAGCACGCCGTGCACTTCGCCCGCCATCTGCCCGCGCTGCGCTTCCTGCCCAGCGACATGGAGAGTGAGCACCTCGCCAGCATCGGCGCCTGGGTCGCCGAGGCGGCGCTGCCCAACCTGGAGCCACCGCGTCAGCTGGACGTGTGTGCGCCCGATTACGGTGTGGGCGAGGTGGACGCCATCTTCAACGCCAACCTGCTGCACATCGCGCCCTGGCAATGCGCTGAAGGCCTGCTCGCGGGCGCACGCCGCCACCTGCGTCCCGGCGGCGTGCTCGTCCTCTATGGCCCGTATCACATCGGCGGCCAGCCCACCGCCGACAGCAACGCCGCCTTCGACAGCAGCCTGCGCGCGCGCGATCCACGCTGGGGCGTGCGCGATCTCGAGGCCGTGGTGGAGCTGGCGAGCGGCGCTGGCCTGCAGCTGGAGGAGCGGGTGGCCATGCCCGCCAACAACCAGCTGCTCGTGTTTCGCAAACCCGCGCTCTGAGCGCCCTCAGCGCGACCTGTATTCGCGCCCCGACATCCGGCAGCGATCGTCCTTCACCCCCGCTACCCTGCGCCAGGCATGGCCGCGCACCCGTGCCTCGGCGCCGCGATATTCGATGCTCGTGCCGTCCTCGAGCAGCACCCGGATTGGACGCTGCGCATCAAACGGAACGTGCTCGATGAGCTGCACCGCCAGCCCCGGCCGCAGCCCCGCGGCAGCGGCTGGCGAAGCGGGCTCCACCGCGCTGATCCGCAGGGCACCGCTCGCCGGGCGCTCCAGCTGGAGCCCCAGCAAGCTCTCCGCGTAGCGCGCCGGCTCGCGCACGAAGCAGGCACCGAAGGCGTTGCTCGCCAGCAGCAACGGCTGCTCTCCCGCTGCCAGGAATGCCTCGTGCACCCGCAGCGCCTCGGGCCCGCCGGCGCCCGCGAGCGCCGCGCGCCACTCGGCAATCGTGAGCGGACCGTCACGGCCTTGCAGCAAGCTCGAGAGCAGCTCCACCAGCGACGAGCGCCGCGCGTGCAGCTCCGTGTCCAGCTGGGTAGCATGCAGGATACCGCGCGCCGCCTGCAGCACGCGCGCGCAGGCCGGCGCAGAGTCCTCCTGCGCTGCAGTGCCAGCGCTCCCAGCCCGCGCGCACTCATGCCGCTCCAGCACGGCCTGCATGGCCATCAGCGCGTTGACGTCCGCCGCAAACTCCTCCGGGCTGATCAGCCCGAACTCCAGCGCCAGCTCGCGCGCCAGGTAGCGGCTCAAGCCTTCGCTGAACCAGAGCGGCTCCACGCCGTGCTCGTCCTGCACCGAGAGCCGTCCGCCGATCCACTCCTTCAGCACCTGCTGCAGCACCCCCAGCCGCAGCCCCGCGCTCAGCCGCTCTCCCGGCTGTATGCGCACCAGCACGCTGATCGGCGCCCGCTGCGCCTCGAAGCCGTGCTGCAGATCCGACATCAAGATCAAGGTGAGCGGCCGCAGGTTACCGTCGAGCAGCACCTCGCGCACCGCCGTACGAAAGCTGGCCACCTCCGCCGCCAGCAGCCGCACGTCGAACATGGTGGCGCCAAACCACGCAGCATCGTCGCGCCCCTCGCGCCCGATGAACTGCGCCGAGCTCAGCTTGCCCGCCCCGAACAGCGCGTGCTCCAGCGCCGGCACGGTCATGCGCAGGGGCCGCGGCGGCAGGGCCTGGTCGCGCCAGGGTGAGAGCCCGAGGCTCGACACTCCGCGCGCGCCCGCACCGTAGCCGCTGGCGTCGATCTCCACGAGCACGTCTGCCGACCAGCCCCGCGCCTCCGGCAAGAGCAAGAGCCGGTGCCCTCGAGCCAGAAACCAGTCCGGCTCCAGCCGCCAGTACGGCGGCTCCAGCTGCTGCGGCGGCACACTGTACTCGAGACGCAACGAGGCCCACTCGCTGCCTTGCGGCACGGCCACTGCCAGCAGCTCCCCCGCGCCGCCGCGCAGCCGCTGCGGCCCTGGCGCGTTGCCGCACCCCTCGAGAGCCGTCACCCGCACCTCCAGCGCACCCGAGAGCCGCGGCACCCGCCACGAGCGCAGCTCCGCCGCAGGCGCCGTCACATCCAGGGTCACCTCCACCACCCCGCCCGCATCGTCGTGCACCGGCCGCAGCTGCAGCCGCAGCTCCGCGACTTGCCCCTGAGCGGACGACTGCGCTCCACACGGTGCTACCGTGCTGGAGCGCACCGCGAGCTGCGGATTCGTGGGGGGGCTCGGCTCCGAGCGTGCGCCTGCACACGCCAGGATGAGCCCACAGAGCGCCGCGCTGCCTCGCATCTCAGCTCTCAGCGCGTGTAGCGGTGCTTGACGCCCACGGGGAAGTAGTCGGCGTCGCCGAACGCGCGGAGCTGCACTCGCGGGCTGCGCCGCGGTTCCGGCACGTAGCTGGCAAACTCGCTGTTCAGGCGCTCCAGCTCGCGCCGCACGCTGCCGGCGATGAGCTGCAGCAAATCGTCGTCCGCTACGGCGCCGCGCGCCAGCTCCACCGTGAGCTGGAGCTCTGCGTCTTGCGCCGCATCGTGCACCACCTCCGGCACGAACTTGCCCGTCAGAGCTGGCGCCAGCTCGGGCTGCTCCAGCCCCACCGAGATGTTCTCGGGGTACACGTTGGCGCCATAATACGAGACCGCGAAGTGCGAGCGCCCGAACACGTACACGAACGGAAGCGCCGGCTCCATCGAGCCGGGCGGCAGCGCGGCATCTGGCTCCAGCTCCACGCCCTGCTCGGCCAGGAACTGCAGCATCTGCTGGTGGCCGATGACCCCGCCGCGATCGAGGATCTTGTAGCGGATCAGCGGCGCGCCGCCGTCGCCCGTGAACAGCAGCCAGCCGCCCTCCTCCACCTCGAAGAAGCGGTGCTCCGGATCGTACTGGCACAAGGTGGGCAAGCGCGCCTCGCCAAACAAGATGCGCGCCGCATCCGGCCGGCGCGCGAGCGCCCGCCGGATGCGGATGGACAGCGGCGTCTCGTTGGCGAGCACGCCGCCGTCTGCGGTGCCATACAGTGACGCGGTGGAGCGCGCCGGATCCAACGCGCCGAGCCGGCGGCACACCCAGTCCCGCCATTCCTCGCTGAACACCTCGCCTGCCATCACCAGCCGGGTCGGTAGCGCACGCCAGTCGATGCCCTGCGCCTGCCCCAGCTCGATCACGTCCTTCAGAAACGGCGGATACCCGAACAGCACCCGCTGCTCGAAATGCGGGCTCAGCACGCGCAGGGCGCGCACGATCTCCGCCGGCTGGTTACCGGGCGAGACGACCGTCAGCGGGTAGCCCTTGGCCGCCAGCTGCCGGCAACACGCCAAGGTGTACATGCCCCCCACCCAGTTGCCGAGCGCAAAGCAGATCACGGCCAAGGTGCGGCGCTCGCCCGCGCCGAAGCCATCACGCAGCACCTGCTCGAAGCGCACCGCCGTCGCCAGCTCGTCCGTCACGAAGCGCGGCCACACCGCGGGCTCCCCCGTCGAGCCCGTGGACAGCGCGACCATGTCACAGGCGTCGAGCTGCCCGTGCCGGCACAGCTCGGGCAGCGGATGTTGCCGGTAGTAGTTGTCCTTCGTCGTCGCCGGCAGCGCACGAAACGCCGTCAGGTCGCGCACCCGCGCAGCGTCCACGCCGTGCTGCGCCAGGAACGCGCGATACGCCGGCACGTCGCGCGCTGCGCTCTGGAACAGCTCGAGCGCATGCGCCTCCGCGCGCGCTCGAGCCAGCGCCGGCTCGGCCGCCGCCCGCGAGCTCGAGAAAAATGCCTGCAGCCCCTGTACCGTGCGCGCTGCCTGGGTGCTCCGGATCTGGGTCACGACCTCGTGGCTACGGCAAGAGCGCGGGGGGTGGCAAGCGCCGCCCGCACTGGTCATGGGACCGGAGGCCACGCCTCGGCGCCGCTCGGACCGGCGCCACTCAGGCCGGCTCTGGTGCGCCCTTCGCCCGCTCGATGCTCTCCAGGATGATGCGCTTGGCCTCGTTCACGTCACCCCAGCCCAATGGCTTCACCCACTTGAAGTCCTCGAGATCCTTGTAGTGCTCGAAGAAGTGCTCGATCTGCTTGATGGTGATGTCCGGCAGCTGCTTGTAGTCCTGCACCTGGTCGTAGCGGCGGGTCAGCCGTGACACGGGCACCGCGATGACCTTCTCGTCCACGCCCGCCTCGTCCTGCATGGAAAAGACGCCGATGGGGCGCACCGCGACGATGGCACCGGGCACGATGCCGCGCTGGTTGGCGATCAGCACGTCCAGCGGGTCGCCGTCGCCCGACAGCGTGTGCGGCATGAAGCCGTAGTTTCCGGGGTAGCGCATGGATGTGTAGAGGAAGCGATCCACCACCAGGGTGCCCGCCTTCTTGTCCATCTCGTATTTGATGGGCTCGCCGCCCACCGGTACCTCGACGATGACGTTGATCTCGTGAGGCGGATTTGCGCCCAGTGAAACTGCTTCGATTCGCAAGAGAGCTCCTTCGTGCGCAGCGGGTGTGAAGGGTCCCGCGCCAGTCGTCAAGCGCCCGCCCACCATACGAACAGCCGGACCGGTTGGCGGCTGGCGCTCGTCGCCCGGGCGCGCGCGCCCCGATGCGCGACACGGCGCGCGCGCGCAAGCCCCTGCTTCACCGCGTGCAACACACGCCGCCGGGCGCGCGGCGCTCATCAGCCGAGCCGCAGCGCTTCCATCTCCAGCAAGCGCCGCGGCGCCTGCAGGCTGCGCCACAGGTCGCGCGCGCGCTGCGCATCGGTCGCGGCCGCCGCTCGCTCGCGCAGCAGGGCGCCGCAGCGCGCGCGGCCCTCCCAGGCCTGCGCCTCGAACGGCGCCATGCCCAGCTGGCGCGCCTCGCGCGCGGCGCGCGCAAAGCTCTCGCTGCCCTGTGTCGGGCTGTGCAGCGCCTGCACCTCCGCCAGCTGCAGCAGCGCGCAGACATGATACGCATGGTCGCCCGTGCGCCGGGTCAGCTCCTCCGCTCGCCGGGCGCTGGCCAGCGCCCCCGCCACGTCACCCAGAGTGCGCTGGGCCTCGGCCAGCGCCACCAGCAGAAACACCAGCCCGTAGTGCGCCGCGCTGCGATACGTCCCGCGCACCAGGCTATCCTCCAGCAACACCCGCGCACGCTCGGGCTCCCCGGTGCGCGTCCAGGCCTCCCCCAGCCGCGCCGCGATCGGCGCGTGCATGACCAGCACCTCGTGCTCTTCACACGTGCTCATGGCCTGTTCCAGCAGGGCACGCGCCGACTCCACCTCGCCGCGCACCAGCTGGCTGAAGCCGTACTCCTCCAGCAACAGGGTGGTGGAGTACGCATGCTGGATCTTCTCGGCCAGCTGCTGGCCCTCGCGGAAGATGCGATCGGCCTCGGCGAAGTGCCCCTCCAGGGCGGCCGCCGAGATCAAGAATGAGCGCGCCAGCACGCTCGGGTAGCCCGACCAGCCCAGGCGCCGCTGCGCCAGGGGCTCCGGCAACGCGTCCACCACCTCCTGCAGCGCCCGGCGCGCCGGCGGCAGCCGCCCGCGCCCGTGCTGGATCATGCCCACGCAGTAGCGAGCGGCGATGCCCAGCGCAAAGTCCCCCTGCTCCTGCGCCAGCGCACGCGCGCGCTCGGCCGCGAGCATGGCCTCGTCGTAGCTGCCCTGCGCCCACAGCGCCGTGCCCAGCTGGCTGTACACCCGCGTCTGCCGCGGCCGATCGCCGAGCTGCTGCGCGATGCGCTCTGCCTCGCGCAGCAGCCCCACCAGCCGCTCGTGGCTGCCCACCGGAAACATGGGTGCCAGCGCGATCAAGCGCAGGTCGATGTCCAGCTCGTCGCGCTCGGCGCCGGGCGGCAAGCGACTGGCAAGCTCGATGCCGCGATCGATGTGCGCAATGGCCTGCAGGTTGGCCCAGCGCTCTGCGGCCCGCACCGCTGCCAGCTTGTGATAGCGCGCGGCACGCGCCCAGTCCTCCGCCTGATCGGCGTGCTCCGCCAGGCGCTGCACGTGTTCGGCGATGCGCGTGCTGTACAGACGCTCGAACGCCTGCACCACACGGCGGTGCAGCGCCCGGCGCGCCGCAGCGGGCAAGCCGCGGTACACCAGCTCGCGCAGCAGCGCATGGCGGAAGCGAAACACCGGCGCGCGGAAGGGTCCGGTCTGGTAGAGCAGGTCCAGATCGCTGACCGCCTGGAACGCGCTCCGGAACGGCGCCTCCGGCAGCTCCAGCACGGCGCGCAAGATCTCGCTGGGCGAGTCGTCACCGATCACCGCCGCCGCCTGCAGCGTGGCCAGCTCACTCGCCGGCAAGCGGGTGAGCCGGGTCGCGATCAACGAGTCGACCGCCTCGGGCACGGAGGCGCCGGCGAGGCGCCGCGCCTCGCCGGCTGCCGCGCCCCCGGCAAACGCGCCGAGGTCGAGCATGGTGCGCGTGCTCTCCTCGATGAAGAAGGGATTGCCCTGGGTGCGCTCCGCCAGCTGTTGCAGCAAGGTGAGCGCTGGCGCTGCGCTGCCGGCCAGCGCCACCACCAGCTCCCGCGACTCGGCCACGCTCAGCGCCGGCACCTGCAGCCGCAGCACCTGGGGCAGCGGCGGCAGGCGCAGCTCCGCCTCGGGCCGCGCCGTGGCCAGCAGCAGCGTGTGAGAGGCGGGCGGAGCCTCGAGCAAGCTGCTCAGGAAGGAGAGCGAGTCCTGATCGGCCCAGTGCAGATCCTCGATCAACAGAACGCACGGCGAGCGCTCGCACCAGCGAGTCAGGAGCTGGCGCAACACCTGCTCGCTCAGGCGCAGGCGCTGCACGGGCTCGAGCCGCTGCCAGCCCGCATCTGCCGGCTCCAGCCCCAGCAGGGCCAGCGCCACCGGCAACGGCTCCGCCGAGAGCCCCAGGAGCGCGAGCTGCGCCTGCACCTTCTGCTGCACGGTGGCCGGCGCATCGTCCTCGTCCACGTCGCACAGCGCCTTGAGCAAGCTGACCAGCACGCCCTGCGGCAGCGACTGCGTGTACGAGAGCGCGGAGGCCTCCAGCACGCGCCGCGCGCTCGCCGCCGGGCTGCGCAACAGCTCGTGGCACAGGCGCGACTTGCCGATGCCCGGCTCCCCCACCACCAGCGCGGCGCAGCGGCGCCCCCGCGCGCTTTCCGCCAGCGCCTCCTGCAGCGCACACAGCGCGGCGCTCCTGCCCACGAAGGGCGAGAGCCCGCGGGCGATGGTGGCTTGAAAGCGAGTACGCGTGCTCACCCCGGTGAGCTCGAAGGTCTCGAGCGGCTCCGCCAGTCCCTTGCTGCGGGTCAGCCCCAGCGCCTGAGCCCGCAGCATCCCGCGCCCGCAGCGCAGCACCGCCCGCGACAGCCGCACCGAGCCGGGCGGCGCCAGCTGCGCCATGCGCGCCGCCATCTGCACCTTGCCCCCGCCGCCGCAGCTCTCTCCCGCGAGCTCGCGCTGCCCGCTCGACACGCTCGCGTCCTCCGAGTGCAGGCCCACCCGCAGGCAAGGCCGCGGCTCACCCTCGCCGCCCAGCCGCTGTACGGCGGCCAGCATGGACAGCGCCGCACACGCCGCGCGCACCGCATGATCCTCGTGCGCGAGCGGCGCACCGAACAGAGCCATCAGCGCATCCCCGTGCAGCTTGCCCAGCGTCCCGTCAAAGCGCCGCACCGCCTCCTTCAGCGCCGCCAGCGCCTCGCTCCGCAGCCCCTCCGGCGCGCGCGCGCCCTGCTCCGGCCAGTCCCCAAGCACCGCAAACAGCACCGTCCGCTGCCCGAGCTCGCCCGGAGCCGTGCCGCGCGAGCGCCACTGCCCAGCCCCCGGCACACCACCCGCCCCAGGCGAGCTCTCGCGCCCCGCCTCGAGCCCCTGCCCGCACCCCCCGCAGTAGCGAGCGTCCACCCCATGCAAGCTCCCGCAGGCGCCGCAGCGCCGCGGCAGGCCAGCCCCACACGCTGCGCAGCGATCGAGATGTGCGCCGTTGCCCGAGCCACAGCGCCAGCAATGCAGCACCGCGGCCCGCACCTCCACGGCATAGAGACAGCCGCGGCAAGCCGTCAATGGCCTACCACCGGCTCGTGAAGCCCGGGGCCACGGTGACGGCAATTGGCGCTGCAGGCGTTCAGTAAACGAGCACGCGATGGAGTGCGGCTCGCAACGTCGCGCACCCTCGCCGATGCCCCTCCTTATTCAACTGCGCATCCAGGTCCACCCCATGGGGAACCTGTTGGTCTAGTCTGTAGACCGATGGCTCCTGATGCCTCGGCAGCCTTGACCCAGCTCCTGCAGCAGGCGCCGAGCTACAAGCTCGATGTTCTCTCGACCCGCAGCCTGCCTGCAGCCGATACCGAGCGCCAAGCTCAGCGGCTCCTGCCGCTCGTGCCGATCACACGCGTCGCCGACGTGTCAGCGCTCGATCCGCTTGGCTTTCCCGTCTTCGTGGCCACGACGCCGCTGGCGCGCGACCTGACCACCCACGCAGGAAAGGGCTGGGATGCGACCAGCGCGCGGGTGAGCGCCGTGATGGAAGCCGTTGAACGAGTATCTGCCGAGGTCGTGGCGCCAGAGCTCACCATTCGAGCGAGCCATGACGAGCTCCAGCACACTGCTGGAGCCGCAATCCTCGATCCTCGCGAGCTCGAGCTGCCCAGCGACACTCGCTATCGACCGGACCTGCCCTTCCACTGGATGTGTGGTCGCGAGCTGCTCCGCGATCAGCCCGTATGGCTCCCCGTCGACCTCGTGCTCAATCCAGCGCAGGAGGGCATCCTCCACGAGGTCGACACCAATGGTCTGGCGAGCGGAAACACCCTGCTAGAGGCGGTGATCCACGGCCTGTGCGAGGTCATCGAGCGCGACGCGCTGAGCCAGCTCGAGTTCACCACGGTCTTTGCTGATGCCCACGAGATTCGCCCCCTGGTGAGGACGGTGTTGCCGAGAAGCCTGCCCAGCGAGGCAGCCCGCTGGGTGGAGCGGACCTCCTCGGAAGGGCTGGCGCTGCACGTTCAGCAGCTTGCCACCGAGCTCGGGGTACCCACCTTCCGGAGCGTGCTGATCGATCCCGAATACCCCAGCGGCGAAGGAACGGCGGCAGCCTACTTCCCCGGTTTTGGTAGCCATCCGAACAAACACACGGCGCTGCTGCGCTCGCTCACGGAGGCCCTGCAGTCACGTGCGGGCTTCATCCACGGCGGTCGCGATTCTTTCAACACCCTCGCTTCGGGCCACCGGCGCGCCGCTCGCTGGGCAAGATATCAGACGCTGTTCGATGCACCCCAGGTCTCCTTTGCCGAGCTGCCCTCCTTCGAGACCCTCGATCTGCGAGAGGACCTGCGATTCTTGCTGGGCCAGCTCGAGCAAGCGCAGCTGACCAGGGTCGTCGCCATCGATCTCACCCGTCGCGAGTGGGGAGTCCCCGTGGTACGGATCCGCGTGCCGGGGTTGTCGTCTTTTCTCGTCAACCGCCGGCGCGTGGGTCTGCGCTGCTTGCGGCATCTGGTCTGATGACGGCTCTGTCCTCTCCCCTCGTGTATGTGGGGCCCACCCTCTCTGAGCAGGAGGTCCGGCAAGCGCTGCCGGGCTGCATCGTTCGCCCGCCGATCGCTCGGGGTGACCTGTACCGGGATCGGCTGCTGCGGGGCTCCGTCTTCGTGATCCTGGATGGCGTGTTCTTTCAGCAACGAGCCGTCTCCCCGCGCGAAATCATCGATGTGATGGCAGACGGAGGCCTGGTCATCGGTGCCTCGAGCCTGGGTGCGCTACGCGCGGCGGAGTGCTGGCCCGCTGGAATGCGCGGCATCGGCTCCATCTATCGGCTGCTGCGACACGGAGCACTGTCGTCAGACGACGAGGTCGCCGTCGCTTACGACCCCGGCAATCCCTCCTGCCGCTCCAGCGTGGCGCTCGTCAACGTCCGCTATGCGTTGTGGCGGGGAATTCGCCAGCGCCAGCTGGGGCCAGAGTCCGGTGCGCGTATCCTGAGCGCCGCCCAGTCCCTCTTCTACTCGGAGCGCCACTGGCCCAGGATCTTGCGCCACGCGCAGGTTCCGGACCCCGAGGGCGCGCTCGCCCGGGAGCTCGGTCGTCATGACCTGAAGCGGCTGGATGCCCTTCGCGCGCTCGCACGGATCCAGCGCTGGCAGGCGCGCACGCCGGACCTGTGCACCCGACCGCGGCGCAGCAAGACACCATTCGCCCCGTGGGAAGCGGAGCGCGAGCGCGCACATGACGCGCTCGCTGGACGTTCCAGGGCCGAGGTCGCCCCGGAGCTCGTGCGCTGGTTGCTGGGGAGCGGGCGGTATTTGCACTATCTGGCCATTCTGGCCGGCGAGAGCGGCTCGGAGCAGCGCCGCCGCCGCAGAGGGGCAGCGAACGACAGCAAGCCCGACCGTCTCGCTACCGTCACGGCACAGCAGCGCACCTTGGTGGCTGACCTGTTGTTGCAGCAAGGAGGGCCTGCAACCGAGCAATGGATGGCTCTCCTCGAGCGAAGCGGCGAGCTGGATGCGGAGCTTTTTCGCGCTCGCGCCCTGCGCCACCTCGCCAGCCAGTCGGCGGAGCGCGGCCTCACGCCCACCGCCCTTCACCGACATCAGGCGACAGAGCGGATGCTCATCGCCCACGATTGCCAGAGCTGGGACGAGCTGGTGGCCAGCGGATGCGGCGACCCGAGAGCCGAGTCCCTGTTCCAATCCCACCGCGATCAGCTGGCTCGGGCGCTCGCGATGCGCGAGCACTGCTGAGCGCCTAAATAGAGCCATCGCCACATCGCCCGCCTGGCGACGCCACCGGCAACTACTCGAAACAGCGCTGCAGCAGCTCGACAGTGCGGAACGCGTTGGCACTCAGCAGGCCGACCTGTGCGCGCGAGAGCGGCAGCGCATCGAGGAGCTCGTACAGCTCCGCCACGTGCTCGGTGTCCAGCTTCGCATGCTCCTGCAACGTCCGGAACGCCGCGGGAGCCAGCTTCGACTTCTCCTGTAGCTCGTCGAGCAACGGTGCCGGAGTGACATGCTCCTCCAGCACCGCGATGTAGGCGAGCAGCGCCAGTGGGTGGCCGTGGTGAATCCAATAATACTGCGCGCCCACGAGCTCCGCGATGGGTGCCGGCGGCCAGCGGCTGAGGATGGCAGCGCGCTTCCAGCCAAGGCTCTCGAGATCCTCGAGCACCCATTCGGCGTGGTCCTGCTCCTCCCGCACCTGCTCCAGAAGGTAGGGGATCATCCCCTCGGCAACAGGATCATTGGCGCTCAGCTCTCTGGAGCGCTCCAGTGCTGCATTCAGAAGCGGCACGCTGGCTCGAGCCACGCAGTGCGTTCGGAATAGAAACTCCGATAACTGCGCTTTCAGCTCACTCCCGAGCTCCACATCCTCTGCTCGAGCGTGCCTTGCCTGCAGCACCTGGCTCTGCAGGCTCCGGCTAGCCAGCGCGATCTTGTGCCGAAGTGCCGTACCGTGCTTCATCGCACTCGAACGGGCTCAACCTGGGCTAACGCAGAGACTGCCTAGAAACAGAACGCGCACCAGAAAGGCCCATTCACCCTTGGTGCATTCGAAGACTTCTCGTGGACGCTCACCAAGGCCGCGACTTCTTCGTCCGAAAGGGAGTCAATGACGCTCAGCTCGGCCTCCGAGAGCCGGTCGTATTCCACCAGGACTCCGGACTTGGCCAATCGAGTGACGTTGGCCGAGGAACCGCGTGGGACACTCGCTGTTTGCGCGCACGACGCGTTCGCCTTCTTCATCGGTCCGCCTCCGTTCTGTTGCCTGTTGCTCAGCTGACAGCCATACGCACCGCCGAAGCTGCACGTGCTGTCCGCATTCAGGTTCACAGATTTGTCAGTACTTGGCAAGGCTCATCGCAGCGCGCTATCGAGCGAGTGGGCACCAAGGCGCTAGCCGCGTTGATCGCCCGAATCGCGCTCTCGCGCGCCCGCTCCCGAGTTGACGGCTGTACTCTCGAAAGGACCTCGGCACGCAGGGGATGGAGCGCTGAGTGCCAGAAGCGTTCACCACCTCTTGTCGGCTTCCAACATCGCTTCGTCCAGCAGCGCGGCTGCTTTCCAGTCCCCTCCCCACGTCGGCATACAAGCCGTAGAAGTACGTGATGGATCTCCGCGTCTCGAAGCATCCCCAGCCTTGCTCCAGGTGGGCTCGCGCCTCGTGTAGGCGGCCCATGAAGTAGCACGTCGAACCGGCCCCGAAGTGGCCCTCCAGCTCGAGGGCAGGCTCGCCGCGGGCGAGCTCGACGAGCTGATTGCCGATGTCGAGCGCCTTCGATAACTCCGCGCGCGATTGATGGTAGGCACCAAAGCCCCACATCACCCAGAACAGGCGGTTTGCTCCACCCGGGCTGCGCGCGAGTGACCGGGTTGAGAAATCCTCACCACATCGCACGCGGGCAACCAACATCTGGGTACCCACGGCGCCACTCGAAGCGTCACCCAGGCGCTGGCACAATTCGAGGGCCCGCATGTAGGAGTCTTCCACCTCCCGAGAGGCGTAGCCGGCAGTGGCACGTGCCACCTGCGCCAGCAGCATCTCAATCTGAAGCTCCGCCTCCCAGCGCAATGCGCCGTCAGGCAACGTCGCAGCCCCCGCTTTCGCACGCTCGAGGTGCCGCAAGGCCTCGGCGTTGGCGCCTCGGTCCACCGAGCGCTGCGCGGCACGCAACCAGTATTCCAGTGCATCTCCGGGGAGCGAGGCCTCCGTCAGGTGATGCGCCAGTAATTCGGGCTGTCGCTCCACGCGCTCCGGAAAGCTGCGCAGCAATGTCTCGGCAACTTCCTGATGATAGTGACGCCGATCGCTGCGCAGCAGGGAGTTGTACGCCACGTCCTGAATCAAGGCGTGTTTGAAGATATACCTGACCGGGACGCCTTCGAGAGGTCGCACCAGGTCGAACTCGGCGGCGCCCATCGCGCGCGTCCGCGTGCGCAACTGGACCGCCGAAGCTCGAGACGCACCTTCCAACCCCAAGTTGCCGTGCTCCAGGAGGCGCTCCTCAGTCGCAAGCACGCTGGTCATGAGTGACAGGGATCCTGAGGAGCAGTCGCGCGTGCACGGGTGATCACGCCAACGAGCATCAGCCTCCGATTGATGTCTCCCCGCCCATGCCGCACCAACCCCACACGGCGAAGAGCGCAGCCCCAGCCGTGGATCAAACCTGATCTGTCAGATCGCGGGCGCACGCAGCCGATCGCACTCAGCCGGGGAAAAGCGCTCGCTTCGCAGCTGCGTTTGCCCGCGAGCAGCGTCTGCACGCGAAAGTTACCCGTCAGTTGCACCAGAAAATGGCGCCGGAGGGCGCCGAAAAACCCTGTGTGCGGGAGAGGAGGTTCCTCCCGACGCGCGTTGGGGTATCGTTGAGCCATGCGCTTCCGCACTCCAGAGCGGCCGTCCTCGGCATGTCGAGCGAGCCTGTCCTCCGCGTGCTCGTGCCTGGCGCGCTGGTCCCTCGCGCTGTCGGCGCTGAGTGCCTGCACGAGCGGCATCGTCACGCCCGAGGGGATGGCGCCTTCAGAGGTCGGCCCTGGCGACGTGTCGCCCGAAGGGAGCACCAACGCCCCCGCTGGTACTCCGGCCCCCGCCGGTCGCTTCGCGCGCCTCACGCACAGCCAGTGGGAAAACGCGGTGCGCGACTTGCTGCGCCTCGACGGCCCGCCGGGCCTGAGCCAGACGTTTCCGTCCGACGCACGCACCGCGGGCTTTCCGTTCGACAATCACCAGCTGGCGCTGGAGGTCGATCAGGTGCTCTCCGGCGCGTACGCCAGCGCCGCCGAGTCGCTCGCCGCCAGGGTCACGGGCGATGATAGCCAGCTCGACCGCTTGCTCCCGCCCGACACGGGAAGTGAGCTGGAGCGCGCGCGGGTGTTCATCACGGTGTTCGGAGAGCGAGCCTTTCGCCGCCCGCTGGACCCGTCCGAGATCGACAGCTACGCTCGGCTGTTCGAGCTGGGCAAAGACGCCTACGACGACGCGAGCGGGTTCACGGCAGGCATCCGCATGCTGCTCGAGGCCTTCCTGCGCTCACCGTTCTTTCTGTATCGGGTCGAGTCGAGCACCGCGGTGAGCGGCGCTACCATCCCGCTCAGCGGGCATGAGCTCGCACAGCGTCTCAGCTTCTTGCTGACCAACACCATCCCGGACGACGAGCTGCTCGCGGCTGCTCGCAACGGGCAGCTCACCCGGCCGGACGACGTGCGTCAGCATGCGCTGCGGCTGCTGGCCGCGCCCAGCGCTGGCGACGCGGTGGTCGGCTTTCACGATCAGCTGCTGGAGTTCGAGAAGTTCGAGAACATCAACCCCTCGCCGAGGATCTACCCGGACCTGCCGGAGAGCTTCGCCGAGAGCGTGAGGGAGTCCAGCCGGCTCTTCATCGAGGACCTGGTGCTGGCCCAGTCGGGCAACTTCCAGGCGCTGATGACCTCGAACGAGGCCTTCGTGAACGAGGACCTGGCCGCGGTGTATGGCCTGACGGGCAACTTTGGCTCCGAGTTCGTCAAGGTCAGCCTGCCTGCGAGCGAACGGCGCGGCATTCTCAATCAGGTCGGGTTCTTGGCTGCCAACGCCACCAGCATCAACCCGGATCCGATCCACCGTGGCGTGTTCGTGGCCACGCGCGTGCTGTGCCAGCGCATCGCCGCCCCGCCAGACGGTGTGCCCCCACTGCCCCCGATTGAAAACGGCACCAATCGCGAGATCGTCGCCAACCACACCGAGAGCTCGCCGGTGTGCCAGGCCTGCCACGGCACGGTGATCAACCCGCTCGGCTTCGCTTTCGAGAACTATGATGCGGCTGGCGCCTACCGGACCACGGACAACGGCCAGGCCGTCGACGCGAGCGTGGCTCCGAGGATCGACGGCCAGCAGCTCGCTCTCGACAACTCAGTGGAGCTGGCCGAGGCGCTGGGGCAGAGCCGCCAGGCGCACGAGTGCTTCTCCTCGCACCTGGTGGAGTACGCCTTCGGGCGCAGGCGCGAGCGGCTCGATGAGCCGCTGGTGAGCGCGCTCACCCAGGCTTCGCTCGAGGGCGCTCCCATCGTCGAGCTGCTCGTGCGCATCGCCGAGTCACCCGCGTTCCTGAGCCGCAGCACGGAGGAGCTACCATGAACATGAATCGACGCCTGGTGCTGAAGGGTCTCGGCGGCGCGCTCTTGGGCCTGCCCTGGCTGGAGAGCCTCAGCCCTCGCTCCGCCTGGGCCCAGGCCTCGGGGGCGCCGCCCTTTGCGATCTTCTTCCGCCAGGCCAACGGCGTCGCGGCCGAGCAGAACACGAACGAGGTCGGGCAAGAGCCGGAGCGCTTCTGGCCCACCGCGCCCGGTCCGCTCAGCACCGACACGCTGGCGGATCGCGCGCTGGCCGAGCTCTCGGCGTACGCTGATCGGCTGCTGGTCGTGGGCAACGTGAACATGGCCAACTTCAACTACGGCGACGGTCACGCCCGCGGCGCGCTGCAGGTGCTCACGGCGCAGGGCCCTGTCGAGCAGGGTCAGGGGGGCAACTCGGAGGCCGCCGGTGAGTCGCTCGATCATCGCATCGGGCGCGAGCTCAACCCGGGCGGCAACGAGTCACTGTTCCTGTATGCCGGGCAGACCGGCGGCTGGCTCGGCGGTCCTTGCATCTCCTACCGCGGCCCTGGCAACCGGCGCAGCGCTCTCACCGATCCGTTCGACGCCTACCAGAGCTTGACCGGCGGTGGCGCGCTGCAAAGCTCCCCGGACATGCCGTCGCGGCGCAGCTTGCGCCAGCGCAGCATCAATGATCTGGTGCGCTCACAGCTGTCCAGCTTGCTGGCGCGCCGTGAGCTGTCCAGCGTCGATCGCCAGCGCCTCGATCTGCACCTGTCGAGCGTGCGCGACGTTGAGATCTCGCTGGCTTGCCGCATCGAGGAGGCCGATCAGCGCGCGCTGCAGGGCGCCGGCGATGGTCTGGACGACGGCGACAACGTGCTCGCCATCGCGCGCCTGCACATGGATGTGGCTGCACTGGCGGTGGCCTGCGGACAGACCCGCAGCGTCGCCATCCAGGTGGGCAGCGGCAACGACAACTCGACACGCTATCGCGACCCGGTAACTGGCGACCGGATGGAGAACTATCACTTCATCTCGCACCGGCGGCAGAGCGACGGGGACAGCGGCGACATCATCCAGGGCTCGGATCTGCTGCACCACCGGATTGACCTCCAGTTCGCGCAGACCTTCAAGCACCTGCTCGACAAGCTTTCGTCGTACCAGCTGCCGACGGGCTCGCTGCTCGACGCCGGCATGGCCATCTGGGTGAATGATCTGGGCAATGGCCCGGCGCACGGAGCTCGCAACTGCCCCGTGATCATCGCGGGCAGCGCCGGCGGAGTGCTGCGTCAGGGTCAATACATCCGCATCAACGGCGACTCCGACGACAGCAATCACGCCCGCGTGCTCAACACCATCGGCTCGGCTGCGGGCCTGCGCCGGCCCGACGGGAACTTCATCGACGATTTTGGCTCGCCCGACCAGGACCGCCGCGTGCTGGACGAGCTGCTCGCCTGATCGCCGGCTTCTTCCGCGCCTTCTTCTGCGGCTGGGCCTTCTTCTTCCTCCGCTGCGCCTTCTTCGCGGCGGGCTGCTTCTTCGCAGCCGCCTTTCTGCCAGCCTTCTTCTTCGCCCCCTTCTTCTGCGCCTTCCCCTTCGCAACCGCCTTTCGGGTTACCGAGCGCCCCGCGGCCGGGCGCTCCGCCCTCGGCCGCTGGCGCGGCGCGGGCACTACCTGCCCGCTCACCTCGGTGCCGCCGGCAAGCTCCGCGGGGCTCGCGCGCGCCGTCCGCCAGCGCGGTGCGCTGCGCCTGGCGCAGGCTCGCCACCAGCGCCACCGCCTGCAGCGTCTTGCGCCGGGCCGCCTTCAGGCGCCCCGGGGGCAACGCCCGAGCCACCGAGTTGGCGACCACGCGCGACAGCTTGTACAGCGCAAAGGGACCTGCCTTGCCGGCCAAGACCGCCTCCGCCACTCCCGCTCCGGTGAGCTCGGAGTGGCCCTCGTCCAGGTTCAGCTCGCGCAAGAGCTCGCGGCGCTCAGCGAGGTCCAGCGGCCCCCAGCCGTCGGCAAAGATCTTGGCCAAGGCGCGCTGCTCGTTGAGCTCCACGCTTCGCTCATCTTCCCCCCGCTGAGCCCATGGGTCATCGCCGAGCTCGCGAGCAAGGTTCAGTATAGCGCGCGGCGGACCAAGCTCCTGAAGCCCACGGACGGCAGAAAAAGCCGGCATTTTCCGGGATAACCCGCGGCCACGACCGTCGGCCAATTGGCCGCACACTGATCGGAGGATTGCGAGCGCCCGGCCCCCGGGTGCTATATGGTCCTCTTCCCTCGAACCGTACCACGCACGCACCATGCTGACCTGGGTAGCCAAGACACTCTTCGGAACCGCCAACGATCGCACCATCCGGCGCCTGCGTGCCAAGGTGCCGTTGATCAACGCGAAAGAGGCCGCGCTGCAGAAGCTCGGCGATGCCGAGCTGCAGGCCTACACGCCCAAGTTCAAGGAGCAGCTGGATAACGGCGCCAAGCTCGATGACATCCTGGTTGACGCCTTCGCCGTCTGTCGTGAGGCCGGCCGGCGCGTGCTGAAGATGCGGCACTACGACGTGCAGCTGATGGGCGGCATGGTGCTGCACTCCGGAGCCATCGCCGAGATGAAGACGGGCGAAGGCAAGACGCTGGTCGCCACCCTGCCCATCTACCTCAATGCGCTCGAGGGCAAGGGCGTGCACCTGGTCACGGTCAACGACTACCTGGCGAAGCGCGACGCCGAGTGGATGGGCAAGCTCTACAACTTCATGGGCTTGAGCATCGGCACCGTCGTCAATCAGCAGTCTGATCAGGAGAAGCGCGCCGCCTACAAGATGGACATCTGCTACGGGCAGAACAACGAGTTCGGCTTCGACTACCTGCGCGACAACATGAAATTCTCCGCGCTGGACTACGCTCAGCGCCCGCTCAACTTCGCGATCGTGGACGAGGTGGACTCGA
>JAICQL010000270.1 GCA_025937895.1 Polyangiaceae bacterium
ACGGGTCTTTGACACCCCCAACCCTGTATTCTGCACGGCTTGCGGCTGGCCGGGGGCGCCTCGGCCCGCGCGCCGCCGTGCTTCGGGGGGGGCGCGCCGCCGTGCATCCGGGCGGCGGCGTGGCTCCGTGGTCGGGGCGTGGCGGCGCCCGGAGCCCACAATTCTTGCCCGCTCCCGGCGCGCTCTCCTAAGAACGCCCAAAAAGGATCGCTACTTTGCGCAGGAATGCAACAGCGTGGTTTCGCTCGACCCGGCTTCTTTGCGGGGCTTTGTGCCTGTGGGCCGCCGATGCTTCGCTGCGCCCGGCCCCCGCCCGAGCCGAGAGCCACCGGGTCGCGTCGGACTACATTTCCCGCCCGCTGGTGCTGCCAGAGGGCGTGCTGCGGATCGATGGCGGCCCGCGGCGGCCCTATCCAGGTGGGCAAGTGATGCCCGCAGGGCAGCTACAGGTGTTCGTCAACGACGGACAGGACGCTGCGCTGCTCTCGCCGGGCGCCGCTTACGGCGTGATGGAGAACCTGGAGCTGGGCGCCGTCTGGCCGCTGATCTTGAGCCCCGATCTCGATCTGCTGGACCTGAGCGCGTACGGCAAATACCTGCTGCAACGCGGCAGCATCGAGGTGGCGGCTTACGGGGAGCTGCGCATCCCCGTGCAGGCGGACCTGGAAGTGGCGGGCGGCGTGCCCGTCAACCTGCATCTCTCGCCCAATTTCCGGCTGGAGACCGGCGGCTTTCTGCGCCTGGTCTTCAGCGAAGACATCGCCTTCCTGGTGGACGTGCCGCTGTCGGTACCGATCCAGGTCTCGCCCGAGGTCTTCGTCGGTCCGGAGCTGGGCATCCAGATCCTCGACTTCGACACCGTCTCCCTGCCGCTGGGCGTGATCGCCGGCTACACCCTGGGCAGCGGCATGGGCTCCATCGGGGATCTGTTCGGGCGGCTCACCATCACGGACATCGCGCACGGGGCGAACACCGTGCGCTTCGACGTGGGCGCCGAGCTGTTCTTCGACTTGCTCTAGCCCGGCGCGCTAGCGGCGCTCAGCCGTGCTCCACGCGGATGATGGTGCGCCCTGCAGCAAGGCGCTGCCAGTCGATGCGCGCGCGCGCTCCGACATCGACCTGGCTGGTGGCCTCATCCAGGAGCAGCACGGGCCGCCCGGAGGCGAACGCCGCAGTGAGCACGATCAGCTGGCGCTGCCCGGACGAGATGTTCTGACCCTGGGCGGAGATCTGCGTCTCCTCGCGCATGGGTAGCGAGGCGATCACCCGGGTCAGACCGGTGAGCTCCGCCACCTCCAGCACCTGCGCGTAGGGCATGCCGCTCAAGAGCTCCAGGTTCTCGCGGATGGAGGTCTCGAACAGGGTGCAGTGCTGCGGCACGTACAGCACGGCGTCGCGCGCGCGCTTGGCCTCGACCCCGAACACGGTGATCTTGCCGGTGCTCGGCGTGGTCAGCCCGGCGATCATGCGCAGCAGCGTGGTCTTGCCGCTGCCCGAGGGCGACTGCAGCTGGAAGAGCTCACCCTTGCGAATGGTGAGCGACTGGTTCTGCAGCACCCAGCGGCCCTCGTTGCCGTAACGAAAGGAGACATTGTCGACGACGATGTCATCGCGCGTCCACATCGGGCGGGCTTGCGAGAAGTCATCCTGATGAGCAGCGAGCACCTGATCCACCCGCTCCACGTGCGGACGCAGGGCACGGAAGCTGGTCACCACACCTACCAGGCCCTTGACCGAGCCGGAGAGGCTGGCGGACGACGAGATCAGGAACATCATGCTGCCCAGGCTCAGCGCGCCCTCGAAGCACTGGTAGACGGACCAGACCATGATGCCCGTGGACAGGCCCTGCGAGCCGATCGAGCTGATCACGCCCTGTATTGCGCGGTTCTTGGCCACCTTCATCGACAGGCTACCGACCTCGTTGACCCTGCTGGTGAAGCCGTCCGCCATGCGCTCCACGGCGAACAGGCCGCGCAGCGAGTTGAGCCCACTCATCAAGCTGTGCAGGTGCTGGTGCTGCTCCGACGTCTTCTCCAGCATCACGCGCGTCTGCGCCGCCTCCAGGGTGGCCGCAAACAGCGAGACGAGCGCCATGATCACGTCCGCGACCACGACCACCGCTGCCATCGTGATCGAAGCCTGGCTCAGCACCACGAAATGGCTGATGGCAAAGGCGCCGTTGGTCACCAGCGAGGACAGGCTGTCGACGTAGATCTGCACGGCGGTACCCGCGCTGGACAGGGTGGTAGCCATGCCGCCCGCTTGCTGCTTGCGCAAGGCGGCGTACTCGGAGCGGACCACGGCCGAGAAGACCTTGCCCAACGCGCTCTTCTCCACGCTGGCGCTCACGGCCACGTCTGCCAGGGCGCGCAACCAGCCGCCCCAGGCCTGATAGGCCACCAGCAGCACCACCCCCACCGCGGCCGCGAACAAGGTGCGGGGAGAGGCGTCGGGCAGCGCCGTGTCGATGGCCAGCATGGACGTGTAAGGCAACGCCAGCCCCACCGCTGACCCGAACGCGGACAGGGCCAAGACCTTGGCCAGGCCGCCGCGCTGCTCGAGCAAGGCATCGCGCAGGTGGCGGCGGAAGTCCTGGCGTGGCGCTGGGGGCGTGAGTGCTGCTGTCGTCATCGGTGCTCCCGCGACCCGGCGGGGGGCCGCTCCCGAGCACTGTCGGACAGAGCGCCGCCCGGGTTGCGTCCGCCGACACCGCGCGCAGCGGCGCCGGGGCTCCGGCCTGACGACCGCGGACTAGGCAGTGCCGTGCAGCATGCCCGTGGCGTTGCGCAACGCCAGCGCCATGATGGTGAGCGCGGGGTTCACGGCGCCATTGGTGACATGGGTGGAGGCGTCGATCACGTACAGGTTGTCGTGGCCGTGCACGCGCCCCCAGGGATCGGTCACCGAGCTGTCCGGCGCGCTGCCCATGCGACACGTGCCGGCCTGGTGCTGGCCCGCGCTCAGGAAGGTGGTGCTCGTGAAGGGCCGGCTCCAGACCTGGCGCGCCCCCGAGGCGCGCAGCCACTCCTCCGCGCGCTGGCGCAGGAACTCCGCCGCCCGCACGCTCTCCGGGTGCACGCTGCCGGATAGTCGCGCCACTCGCCTGCCGAAGCGATCGGTCTGATCGGGATCGAGGGTGACGCGGCTCTCGGGCTGCGGCACCTCCTGGATCGGGCCGGTGACCTCGAGCAGATAGCGATAGTTGTCGCGCAGCCAGCGCGCGCCGTTCAGGCCCCAGCGCGGCAGCGACGGCGGCAGATGATCGCGCCAGGCGATGATCGGCAAGATCACGAAATCGTCGGCGAGCAGGCCGCCACCGATGATGCCGCCGTTCTGGTGCAGAAAACGGTCGGTGGCGATCGAAGGCCCCGGGCCACGCCCGTCCTCCACGGGCTCGGGCATGACGCCGCAGGCGCTGACGTAGATGTGGCCTTGCAGGTGGCGGCCCACCTGATCGTGACGGTTGCCGATGCCCGCGGGCTCGCGCGAGGTGCGCGACGCCAGCAGCAGCCGCGCCGACTCGATCGCGCCGCAGGAGAGCACGACGCGATCGGCCCTGATGCGCTCGAGGCGCGTGGAGCTGGCAGGCTCGGAGCGCGCCCGCGACCCGGGCGTACGATACAGGTACACGCCCGCGACGCGCCCGCGTGCATCCGTCGCCAGCTCCGACACGAACGCACGCGTCACCAGGGTCAGATTGCCGCTGGCGATGCCACGGCGCAGGTAGGTGTTGTGGCCGCCGTTCTTGGCGTCGGACGGGCACGCAAAGCCGATACAGCTGTTGCAGCGCACGCAGGCGGATCTGCCCAGGTTGGGCACGCTGTTGATCAGCAGCGGCACGCCATGTGCGGGCCAGCCCAGGGCCGCGGCGCCACGCGCCAGCTGCGCGCGACCGGGATGCGCGGCCAGGGGCGGCATCGGATAGCGATAGCCCGCGGGCGCGCCGAAGCAGGCCTCCACCGGGCCCGCGACGCCGACGGCCCACTCCACGCGCTCGTAATACGGCGCCAGCTCCTCGCTGCTGATGGGCCAGTCCGCGAGCGAGCTCTGCGCGGGCTGCCCGTACACGCTCTGCATCCGGAAATCATTGGGGTGAAAGCGCCAGGCTTGCCCGCCGAACACCAGACCGCCGCCGCCGACAGCCATGGCGTTGTTGTGATAGCCGGGGTGGTGCGGCAGCATCTGGCGCACGCGACCGGAGGGCTCGACCAGAGTGCGCGGGTGCCCGTCGATCTCCGGCCCGGTGTTGTGACCGTACAGCGAGAGCCGATGGTTGCGCAGGTGGTCGCGGCCGAGGGCGCGCTGGTACGAGTCCTCGCCGCGCTCCAGCAACAGCACGCGCTGCCCGCCCTCCGCGAGCACACCCGCGACGATGCTGCCGGCGATGCCAGCGCCCACCACGATCACGTCGTAGTGCCCGCTCGGCTCCTCCGAGCTGAAGCCGCGCACGCTGGCCTGCTCCGAAGGGCGATACGCGGGATAACCGAGCTGCGCCCACACCACCTTGTTCGTCTCGCCGCGCAGGTTGGCGTAGCGCGCCTCGGCCGCCCGCTGCAGCACGCTCGCAAACCAGCGGTGCGGGGCCAAGATCCAGGTGGCGTGGGTGATGCCGTGCTCGATCTCCGCCAGCAGCGCGTCCTGTTGCGCCGGCTCGAGCTGCAGGAAGCCGGTGCGGTGGCGTGCGCTGGACTCGCCGTCCAGCGCCAGCAGGCCCGCCTCGATCTCCATCTCTGCCTGGCCCAGATTGTCGCTCAGCGCCTTCGCCAGCTCACGCGGGGATTCAGCGCGTGCCTCGCCGGGGCTGGAGGGCGCATCCCACGGCATCAGCCGGCTGATCACCACCTCGAGCAGGCGCTGAGTCACTGGACCCACGGTGGCCTCGTCTCCCGGAAGCTGGCGCGGCTGCTGGCGCGTGAGTAGTAGGCGCTGGCGCGCGCCAGCTCCGCGGGGATGGGCAGCTGGAGCCGCAGCTGCAAGCCCGCCAGCTGAGGCCAGATCATCACATCGCTCAGGCCCGGGCTGTCACCGCCCAGCCAGCTGCGGCCGTCGGCGAGCTTGCGCTCCAGCAGCTCATACGCCTGCTGGATGCGGGCCCGCACCTCCGGGGTCGCGACCACTCCGGCGCGGGTGTCCGCCTCCAGCTTGGCGAGCTCGGCGATGTCCAGCCGCATGCGGGCGCGAGCGGTGGGCTGCACCGGCAGCAGCGCCGGGCCGGAGAACGCCTCCTCCAGGTACTGGGCGATCACCCCCGACTCGGTGAGCCGGAACTCGCCGTGGACGAGCAGGGGGGAGCGGTGCTCGGGGTTGTGCTGCGCTGCTCGTGGATCCGGATCGGCGACGTCAAAGGGAATGTACTCGAAGCGGACGCCCTTCTCGAAGGCAGCCAGGCGCGCACGCCAGGCATAGGGGCACTCCACTTTTCCGTGCAACTCGATCTGCTTCGCCTCGATCTGCTTCGCCATGGGTCTCCCCTACTACCCTGCAGCTGTTACGACCAGACACCCGGCGGGCTGCTGACCCGCGTCGGCCGGCTCAATTAGGCTGGTGTGGCCACATGACCCGCCAGCGCCGCAGGAGGGGGCGGCGTGGAGGTAGTGAAGTGCCCGGGGCAGGGATTTTTGCCTGGCGATTGGCATCATTGCTGACAACGGCCCAGTGCCGGCCGGCATTCAGCGGGCGCGACGTACCTTCGCGAGGAAAGCGCGCGCACGGGCGCTGGCCGGGCGGAGCACGGCTGCCCCGGCACGCTGCCGGCGTGTCACCAGGTCACGTCGAGGTCTCGCGCATCACCACGTGACCCGTGTTTCAGTGACCCGTGTTCCGGTGACCCGTGTTCCGGTGACCCGTGTTCCAGTGACCCGGTGCCACGTCACGCATGCTTCCGCGTCGCGCGCTTCTCGTCCCCGGCGACATGGCCCAGGTGACCACAGGAGATGGCGCCGTAACGAGCACGCGTGCACGTCACAGCGCGCGACCGCGCGCCGCGACAGCGCACCACTGCGAGCAACGCGTGCCGATTCGGAGCCGCGGCAACCCCGGAGCTGGCGCGCGAAGCGAGCGGAGCAGACGCGCACGTCGCCGGCAGGTACGCGCGAAGATATTGCACGAAATCTGGCGCCGTTGCTCATCCGGGTCGCCTTGACTCGCAGAGGCGGCCCGCTATGGTCATCCCCCACTTTCACCGACGCCAAAATATGACTCCACGACGTAGCACTCCGAACGGTAGCGCAGGCCGGAATTCCTTCAGCGCACGGGGCGCGCTCCTCGCCTCTGGTCTGGCAGCAGCGTCCATCTGGGCGTGCTCCAGCAATGTGGATCTCCAGCCCATCACGGACGAGATGAGCGGTGAGGAGCTGAACCCGGTGGGCAGCGCGGGCTCGTCGACTCAGATCGTGCTGCCGAGCCCCAACAACGAGGTCCCGCCCACACCCATGCTGGTCACGGCCGGCGCGGGGGGCGCCTCCGGCAACGGTAACGTCTCCGGTACCGGCACCGGTGGCGGCAGCGGCGGCTCGGAGGCGGGCAGCGCCGGCATGGGCGGGGGCATGTCGGAGATGCCGCCCATGGGCGCCGCCGGCGCTCCGCCCTGTGCCGACAGCGATGGCGATGGCCGCTGCGACGACGTCGATCGTTGCCCCGACGTTCCAGACGATGGGGCCGACGCCGACGGCGATGGCCGGCCCGATGCTTGCGACCTCTGCCCGCAGCAGCAGGACGACGGCAGCGACGCGGACGGCGATGGTGTCGGTGACGCGTGTGATCCCTGCGGCATTCACGTGGCGCTGGAGCTCGAGCCGCTCTACTACCTGCCGCTCGACGAGGGTCCGACGGCCACCACGGCCGTCAACCGCGGCAGCGTGCCACAGACCGCCAGCTATCTCGGTCCCATCGAGCGCGGGCTGGCGGGCATCTCGGATCCCGACGGGCGGGCGATCCGCATGGCGGGCGGAGCCAACGGTGAATTTTCGCGGGTGACCATCACCGGCATCAACACCTTTCCCACCACCGCGCTCACCGCCACCTTCTGGCTCCGCACGACGCGCGTGGAGGACGCTGGCCTGGTCTCGTTCGCGATCCAGGGCTCTCAGAACGAGTTCGGCATCTTCGTCGATGCCGATCGCCTGCGCATCTCGCTGAAGAGCTCGTCGTTCGTGGCGGAGGATCTGGACCTCGCCGAGTTCACCGACGGCGCCTGGCACTTCATGGCGCTCACCTGGCAGGAGACGGTGGCGCAGTTCTACATCGACGGCGAGCCCGCGGGCTCGTTGATCCGCACCGAGCCGGGCTTCGAGGTCCTGGAGCGCGCGGGCCGCCCCCTCGATGGTCTGCCGATCGTTCTGGGCAACTCGCTGAACGGCACGCCCGTCTTCGGCGGCGTGCTCGTGCTGGGGCAAGATCAAGACACGCTGAACGGCGGCTTCAACGTCGACCAGGCGCACGTCGGTGGCCTGGACGAGGTGGGCATCTACAATCGCGCGCTGACCGAGGAGGAGATCCGCCGGATCTACACCGGCACGACCTGCGGCGAGGTCTGCGACGGTCAGGACAACGACGGCGACGGCCTCAGCGATGAGGGCTTCCTGGGCAGCGCTCCCGCTTGTGGCGCGCCCTCCTGCGCAGCGCTCACGGACACCAAATCGGCGTTCGGCAACGGTGAATACGTCTCCAGCGTGAATCCCGACGCACCGCTCGTCTGCAACTTCTGAGCGGCTGCCATCCGAGGCTCGCCCCCGCCCGCGCGGGGGCAGCTCACCTCGAGCAGCCGGCGGCAAGTCCGCCGGCCACAATCAGAACGTGCCGTTGACCCCGGCGCTGTTCCAACCAATCCAGGGTCGGACGCGCAGCGTGCTCGTGCCCATCTCCGGCCCAGGATCACCGGAGGGCTCCAGCGCCCAGATGGCCAGCGCAGAGGCCAGGCCGATGCCGCCAGCGGCAAAGCCGATGGCAGAGAACGCGCCGGCACGATCTGCGTCCGACTTGAGATCGAGATTCTCGGGGGTGGCCAGGCAGCCCGTGGCGCCGCAGCTGATCCGATCCTCCAGCGACCCCTGATACAGCAGGAAGCCGGTGCCGATGGCCAGGCCCGTCACCGCCAGGCCGAAGCCGGCGTACACCCAGCCCGACGGGCCGCTGGCGGTGCTCATCGGCGTATCGGAATGAGCCAGCGGATCTGCCTCCTGCGCAGGCAGCTGTACATCGGCCGCGCCCTCCGGCAGCAGTAACGTGATCGTGGTCTGCGTGCCGGCCTCGATCGTGCGCGTCTCCAGCGAGCTGCGGCGCGAGCCACTGCTCGCTTGCCACGTATGCTCGCCCGGATTGAGCGGGCGTGAGACGCCCAGCAGCGCCGCCGGCAGCACCCGACCGTCCTGCTGCACCTCGAGCCGCTCGCCGTTCTTTTCTCCTTCCACGATCAGCGTGACGATCGGGATCTGCGGCTCGAGCGGAATCAGCTCTTCCTCGGCGTCTTTGCGCGCGGCGCGCATCGCTGCCGATGCACCCGGCGACATCCCTTCACGTACCACCCGGAGATACGCCTCCTGAGCTTCGATCAGGTGTCCCAACCTGGCATGGCAGCGAGCGATGTAAAGAGCTTGAACCGGCGAATGGACCAGCGATTCCGCACGTTCGAACAGATCGAGCGCGCCGGCCCAATCACCGGCCTTGAAGGCGTCGTAGCCACGATCGGCAGCGGCGCGAGCGCCCGCTCGCTCCTCCGTGGTCTGAGAAAAAGCCGGGTGAGCGCCGGTAGCCACGCCGGCCAAGCAAAGCAAACCCAGGAAATACTTTGGTTTCATGAACATGGCGCGACCTGAAAATAGAGTGCGCGGAAACTAGCCTGCGGCCGTCAGATAGCGGAAGGAGTACGTCGGAAGCAAGCCGACTTTCCCGCCGTCACATTCTCTTCCGATCGGTGCTTGCCCGGCGGCGGGGGCCGCGCCACGCTGGGTGCTCATTCCATGCTCGCCGTCGGAGAGATCCTGCAGAACCGCTATCGCGTCGTGCGAGAGATCGGCGCTGGCGGCATGGGCACCGTGTATGAGGGTGAAAACCTCCTCATCCGCCGGCGCGTCGCCATCAAGGTGATGCGCGCCGATGCGCGCAGCAGCGCCGAGCTGTGCGCGCGCTTCGAGCGCGAGGCGCAGATCGCAAGCCAGATCCCCAGTGACCACATCACCGAGGTGCTGGACATGGGGGAGCTGGAGAGCGGCCAGCGCTTCATCGTGATGGAGTACCTGGTGGGCGAGTCACTGTCGGAGCGGCTCGCGCGCGTGACGCGTCTACCGGCGGTGGAGCTGCTCGGCCTGGCTCGGCAAGCGCTCTCTGCGCTGGGCGCCGCACATCGCGTGGGCGTGATCCATCGCGACGTGAAGCCCGACAACGTCTTCATCCTGAGCGAGAAGGCCGGCCACAGCGATTTCGTGAAGCTGCTGGATTTTGGCATCTCCAAGATCGCGCACCAGCCCGGCGAGAACACGCTGACCCAGAGCGGCATGTTCGTGGGCACGCCCAGCTACATGGCGCCCGAGCAGGTGAGCGGTGGTGCCGCCAGCCCGCTCTGGGATCTGTACGCGATGGGCGTGATCCTCTATCGCGGTCTCACCGGTGAAACACCGTACAAGAGCCAGCAGCTGCACGAGCTGGTGTACAAGGTGGCGCTCGGCAACTTCGCCCGCCCGAGTGAGCGCGCCGCCGGCATCGATCCGGAGCTGGACGCGCTGGTGTGCAAGGCGATGGCGCGCTTTCCTCAGGAGCGCTTCCAGACGGCGGAGGAGTTCATCACCGCCATCGACGCCTGGCTGGACGGACCTGGTCGCGAGCAGACCTCGCCCTCCTCACGTCCGCCCCCGAGGGTGCCGCAGCTCTCGGGCGGCACGCGTGCGATGACGCCGGGCCGTATCC